>JAKURE010000002.1 GCA_022450005.1 Halobacteriales archaeon | reverse complement strand
TAAAATAATATATGGCGGTTAGTGAAGACCCACTAGATGTTCTTATAATCCCAACAGGGACTATTGCTGAGGAGCGAGATTTGGTCGCCCCGGGAGATGTGATAATAGGGGGGCAAAGTAACATTGGTTTCGGAGTTCGGTCTCAAAATATACTAGTAGGGGAGAGAGTTCGGTTTGAAGGGGATATAGAAGTTGAAAGAGAATGCAGAGTTGACATTTGGTGCGAAATCGAAGGTAACGTGATAGTTGGTCAGGACGCATATCTAGGAGAGAGGGTTAGTATTTCAGGAAGATTGGCAGTGGGAGGAGACTTAGACATAGGAGATGATGTTCAGATCGAAGAGGGGTTTGAAGCAAATGGATGGATCAATATACGGAACCCGTTGCCAACAATCATATTCTTATTTATGTATTTGACCCAATTGCTGCGTCTTGGGGAGGAGGAAGCTGCAGAAGAATTACTCTCTGAAATCCTTGAAGGGGAGAAAGGAAGGGGAAAGGATGAGG
Source organism: Halobacteriales archaeon (assembly GCA_022450005.1). Lineage (GTDB taxonomy): Archaea > Halobacteriota > Halobacteria > Halobacteriales > Hikarchaeaceae > Hikarchaeum. The sequence continues at coordinate 66,341 of JAKURE010000002.1, read as the reverse complement.
ATCCGCTGGTCATTCCACGTGGGAGTTATATTTCGGATGAGATGTGGAGGGTTTCTACACCGGTAATAGTTAAAAATAAATGTAGATTGCATGGGAATTTCCGGGCAGTGGATATAAGCATTGGAGAGAACGTGAATTTATTTGGAAGTATTCGTGCGCGCGAGGGTGTGGTTGTAGGAAATGGTACCAGAATACATGGTGATGTTACTACTAGAGAGGGAGATATCATACTTAGAGAGGGATCCCACATATTGGGAGACATTTCCTGTAATAAATTAGAGCTTCACGAGGGTGCACGTGTGGAGGGAACTATAAGAGCAAAAGAGGGTATGCAGATTCGATCGAAGGGGAGGAAACCTCAAGAATGAAATTGAAGTTTAAGATTTGTTTCAGAGGGAAATAAGAAGATATGATCGTTTTAGCACTGGCTGGAAAACCAAATGCGGGTAAATCAACATTCTTTAAAGCTGCAACATTAGCAGACATAGAAATAGCGGATTATCCATTTACTACAATCGAGCCAAATCGGGGCGTAGCTTATGTTAGATCGAAATGTCCTTGTGAGGACATGGATACGAGGTGTGGAAATAGTCACTGTCAAGATGGGAAGAGGTACATTCCAATTGAATTAATTGATGTTGCAGGATTGGTTCCAGACGCCCACCAGGGGAGAGGTCTTGGGAATAAATTCTTAGACGATTTGATGAATGCGGATGCAATTATCAATATAATTGATTTTTCAGGGGAGACTAATGAAGAGGGAGAAAAAATAGAAAATCCCGAATATGATCCCCTAAACGAAGTCGGGTTTATTAGAGAAGAAATTGATTTGTGGCTAGCGGGAGTGATTAGGCGCAATTGGGGATCTGTCGAACGCTTTGCTCGGGGTCCAAACTTCAATATGGAAAAGTCAATTGCTAGTGTTTTGTCAGGATTGGGTATAAAATCTCGAGATATTTTGTCATGTCTCAGGAAGATCGAATATCCATCGATGCCAAGTGAATGGGAAGATTCAAATTACGAACAATTGGCACGTTTGCTTAGAAAAGTGTCCAAACCTTCGATAGTAGTTGCTAATAAAATAGATGTGGCATCGGAGGAGAATATTGAACGTTTGGGGGACATAGGAGAAGAAATATCCGTGGTTGCTGCGCAATATGAATTAATACTTCGAACGGGGGAGGGGAGGGGAATCATACGATATGACCCAGGGGACAATATGTTTGAGGTTATTAAAGAACTGACAGAAGAACAAAAAGTGGGTTTGAATAAAATTGAAAATATGATGAAAGAATACGGAGGTACTGGTGTTCAAAATTCACTCAATCGAGCTGTATATGAAATGATGGGAATGATAACGGCATTCCCAGTGGAAAATGAGAGTCACTGGACAGATGGGAAGGGGAATAAATTGCCAGATGCATATCTAATGCCAAGGGGGTCCACTCCTAGAGATTTAGCTTATGAAGTTCACACAGATATAGGGGAAGGTTATCTATATGCCATTGATGCCCGTTCGAATAGGAGAATTTCAGAAAATTATGGGTTGAAAGAAGGCGATGTTATAAAAATAGTAAGCACTGCAAAGTGAAATGCGATTTAGTGGAATAGAATTTAATTAAACATCAAACGGTCTAGTCCATCTATCAATGCTAAAACACTAGCTCGGGTTATATCAGCGTCACTGCTAGCCACACTAACGGTTCGGTCTCCTCTGGCAACTTCAACATTAAGAGTGACTAATGCATCGGTGCCACCGGTCAGAGCGTCCACGTGGTAACTGACCAATCTAAAGCGTGAATCGTTTAATGCACCTCTGACTGCGTTAATTGCTGCATCAACTGGGCCGCTGCCAATACCAGAAGAAGAACGTTCTTCTCCATCTACGGTTAGACGAATGCTTGCAGTGGGTGTCGCCCCACCACTGACGGCGATGAGATCTACTAGCGTGATTTTTTGATTTCGGGGAGTGCCACAGACATCGTCTGCTATTGCCAATAAATCGGCGTCTGTTACTCTTTTATTACGTTCAGCTAGTACTTTTACCCGATTAACAATGGTAGAAATTTGGTTGTCTGAAGCAATGATTCCATGTTCCTCGAGTGCGGCTCTAGCTCCTGCCCTACCTATATGCTTTCCAACTGCAAGACGGCGCCCTCTACCAACTAATTCGGGAGGGTAGGGTTCATACATCCGGTCGTCTTTGAGAATTCCATCAGTGTGAATGCCACTTTCATGGGTGAAAGCATTTTCCCCGATTACAGCTTTATTAGGTGGGAGAGAAACACCAGTTGATCGGGAGACAAGTTGTGCGAGGTTGAATAACCCATCTAACTTGACCGTATCTATGCCATAGCAATGGTGTAAGGCGATCGCAACCTCTTCCATCGCGACGTTTCCAGATCGCTCTCCAATACCATTTACTGTTGCATGTACCATCAATGCACCTCCGGCTATACTTGCCAAAACATTAGAAACTGCGAGGCCTAAATCGTCATGGGTATGAGTACTTGTAGGACCTATTTTAGATAGTTGAGAAACAGCGAGATGTGCCTGCTCGGGGCTAGCATATCCAACAGTGTCTGCCCAACAAATCCAATCTGCCCCCGCGTCGATTCCGGATTGCATCAAAGCTGTTAGGAAATCTAGGTCGGCCCTGCTTCCGTCTTCACCTAGAAGTTCTAACCAAATGCCGTGGTCTTTGGCGTAATCAATTAGAGAGATAGAATCAGAGATAACATCTTCTCGAGTTGTTCTAACTTTGTCAGTTACATGACGGTCGCTAGATGGAACAACTAGAGTGATACCATCAACATCGCAATCAAGCGCATCGTCGATGTCGGATCGAATTCCACGGGCGAAGCTAGTTATTTTGGCACTTAGATCTAGCCCTACGATTTGTTTGATTGCTTCGCGTTCGCTTTTGCCAGTGCATGCGCTACCTGCTTCGATAACAGATACACCTATGTTATCGAGTTCGGTTGCGATAGAGACTTTTTCTTCAGTGGTCAGTGCTATTCCTGGCGCCTGCTCTCCATCACGGAGTGTGGTGTCTAGGATTTCTATAGTTTTGGGGGAATTATCTTTGAGTTGGGATAAGTTCCCTAATAAATCGATCATGGGTCATGGTTTGCCCTAACTACTCAGGGGGAGGAGAGGGTATTTAAATTGCCCCATTCGGTGTCGTCTTGGAGAGGCATTTCTACAGGAGCCAGATAGATATAGGAAAGTAAAAACAGAGTCATAGGTAAAGTTATTTGTTTAAAAAAATGGAGATGGATTTATGAAAAAGACACCTAAAGGAACTCCGGTTGGGGTTGATGATCCCTACCTATATGTAGATAAGTGTGACCATCTAACGGGAGAAGGACTTTGTCGTTTGATACTAGAAAACAGATATGTAGAAGGATCGTTCCAAGTGGAGCTTGAAAGGGGCGACTATGTGTGTCCAGTGGTAGAACAAAAATGGAAATGGGAAAATTGCCCTTACTTTAGGTACAGGGCGAACGAAAAAAGATGTGCCCGTTGCGGATTGGAAGAGCATTTGAATGCCCATGATGATAGCCGACCATTATTGGAGAGGCATCACCTTTCATATGCGAGTGGAAGAGCAAGAGGAGGAGAACAAATGGACCACGAAATAATTGTGATTCTTTGTAGATGGTGCCATGCAAAAGTACATAAATCAGGAGCTAGAATCAACGATGAAGTGGAACCAGATAGAAAAGCGTTAGAAATGATGGAGGAGAGAAAAAGTGCAGAGATGGATGAGACTAAATTTGAATCTGCAAGAGAAAGGTATAGTAGAAATTAATGCAATAGCTATGATTCCAATATCAAATATAATGGAGTGACGAATGACAACATCCCAAAGTAATCTTTCAGATTTATCTAGATATGTGTTTAAATCCCCAAATTGGCAGATTAGCGTTTTCTTTTCATTGGCTTTGGCTGCAGTAGTAGGGGCCAGTGCTTTTCAGTCGATGGAGGGGGGTACAACCATTTTTTCTTCGATCATAGACAATATGATTTTGGGGGTGTTTTTCATAGGAGTTCCGACATTACTGGCTAGTTTCTTCACACCTCCGATCGATCGGATACTAGGTGGGAAGATTACATACAATAGATCTTCTCTACTAGCATTGGTTTGTGAAATCATTGTTGTTGTGTGTTTATTATTTGCGAAGGTGGTAGATCTTCTATTTAATATTGAAAGTGTTGTATATGTGGTATTGATAGCATCCCTTGCAATTATATTTGCATTTAGATTAGCAATTGTAATGGCGATATCGCATAAAAACCCGCTTATTGCAAGTATACCTGCGAGTATTCAGACGGTGACTGCTGCTGCTATTTATGCTGTTGCGCAGTCGCAAGTGGTGAAAAATAGAGTGGGTCCAGATCTATTGATAGGTTCAGGATCTGGTAAGTTATATTTTCAATCGTATGCCATGGGTCCAAAGGATGGAATTACAGAAATAATATCAGTGGGGATACAGGGGGAATTGCTATTACTTGTAGGGATGAGTATAATATACGCACTAGGAGTATGGGGATTAATTGTAATTATAGACAGACCTTGGCGTAAGACACTGGGTGTATCTGGTTTCGATTTTATTAGAGGTTTCATAGACTACATTGCAGAGGATTCTAGAGGATTGGAAGATTTCTTTGAAAGCATAGGAGAATCGGCAGTAATTCCTGTCACGGTGATGTCTTATAGAGATTTGAGAGGGAAACAAAAAGCTTGTTTTTCTCTGCCTATGCTCCATCCAGGTCCTATGGGGACAATTGGAGGGGGGAACCTTCCAGAAAGTCTTGCCAGAGATACAGAGGGGATGGCATTCACACCTCACGCGACTGCTGGGCATGATTTTAATCTGACCACTGCTCGGGAAGTGGATTCAATATTATCAGTGGTAAAACGGGCGACAGAGGATGTGGAGTTATATGAAAGTGCGACTATGAGTGTGCGGAGTAGAGTTGGTGAAGCGGAGATAGTTGGGCAGATGTTCGGAGATAGTGCTATGTTGATAGTAACATACTCTCCGGGGTGTGCAGATGACATAGACTATGCAGTCGGGTTATCCGCCATGGCAGAAGCCAGAGGGCAGGGTTTAAGAAATGTCATGTTGATTGATGCACATAATTGTAATAATGGCACTAGGGGTGGCGAGATAGGACATGTAACTCCGGGTAGTCAAAGATCATTTGATTTATTTGAAGCTGCTAAGCAAGTGGGCAAACAATTGGTTCAAGAAAACCAACATTCGTTTGAACTGGGGATAGCATGGGATAAAACGAAATGGGGATTGGAAGAGGGAATGGGACCGTTGGGAATACGAGTGGCAGTGATAAAAGTGGGTGATCAAGAAACGGCATATGTTCAGATCGATGGGAACAATATGGATCCGGGATTAAGGGATAGAATTGTAGAAGAAAATGAATTGGTAGACGTGATTGAAATCATCACGACAGATACACATATTGTGAATACTATCAATGCCGTGAATCAAGTGGGACAAAGGATCCCCCATAATGAATTGATTGGTAAGATCCAAGAGTTAATAAAAGAGGCAAAAGAAGATTGCGAGTCAGTTGTGGCAGGGATGGCATCTAGAAAAACAACAGTGACTGTATTTGGGAATGATATGACAGAAACTCTAGCAAGTCACGCTAATGCTATGATTTCAATGGGTGGGGCACTCACGGCTGCAATGATAATTGCGACCATTTCAATGAGCATACTTTTGTTCTTGTTTGCAGCGGCGTAGAAAGAGTACGAAAATCAATTAAGAAATATTTAAAATTTCCTGGATCTCTTTTTGTAAAGTTTCAAATTGTTTTTGTATTCGTTCGCTTTGCTTATTGAGAGTTTGTAGCCGGACTTCGAGTGCTTCGACACGTTGGTTAAGATCTTCTTCGGCAGATTTCGGATCTGTTTCGACCAATAAATTTCCTACATGGCGGTATAAAGTAGCATCTTTTTCGGCTTTTGATAAAACAGATAGTGCCGATTTATTCTCTGCCAATTGTGCTTCTGTGTGGTGTTTTTGTACGGTAACTTGTTGGGCTTTAGATTGAAATGCCTGAAGATTTTCTAATTTCTCCCGTGCTTCAGGGGTAAGTTGTTCTGACATTTAAATCCAGTAAACAGTCTGAACTCAAAAACCTGCGTTTTCTACAATCGGATCAAGGATTGGGAAAAGAGAGAGATAGGGTGGGAAACTCTGTTACCTTATGTGAGTTTCTTTGACCAAAGGACTACGCTCCTTAAGAAGTACTCGATGGCCGCAATAAGGACATCTGACCCCGAATACTCCTTCCAATTCGACGTCTCGTTTACAGCGAGAACATTTATATGCCACTATTCTTCCACCTCTGTTGGAGAATCAGACGGTACTGCTGTGAGAAATAGTTCTTCGGGAGAAGGTTCAGTTTCGGAACGAGTGATTGAACGACTGCCAAGCAGACCACCGGGTGTAGCAGGTCGATAAGTGCCTCCTGCGAATCGGTAATCGCAATTTTTTCGCCTGCATTCCCAGATTCCAGTGCCCACGCGGTGGATGGACTTGGATGCTCCACATTTGGGGCAGGCATAATCAGCGCGCATGAGGGCTTCGACTTCAGATACTCGGCGTCGGGCAACGCGGCCGTATCTAGCCCCAAATCGGCCAGCTGAACCAGATTTTTTTGCCATGGATAGATTGTGTGTAGCGGCGACTTAGAGATAAACCCTTTTAAATGATATTTTGGGAGGGACCCATATTTTATAAGAGGTATTAAAGATATGGGAATAAATCAATATAAATTTCATTAATAACATTTTTATTGTTTAATCGGTTCGATAAGTATATGAGAATTATAGAGATTGTATGTTGTTGTTTACTGATAACATCTATTTTGATAATGGGAACAGTTGGAATTGAAAGTGGAGAAAAGGACATAGGGGAATTGTGTACATTTCCAGTAAGCGGGATTGATGCTAGTGGTGTGTTAGTCGAGATTGAGAAAGAACCGCAGAAAATAGTGACTCTTGCCCCTAGTGCGGCCCAGACCATGTGGGAGATTGGTGGGAAAAATAAAGTGGTTGGAATAACCCACTACGCAGAGTATTTAGAAGGGGCAGATGAAAAAGTGGTCATCTCTAGCTCAGAAGGAGAGATTATCTTAGAGAGTGTTGTTTCTTTGAATCCGGATTTGGTTTTGGCCCCAAGCATAATACCTGGAAAGACAGTGGAGAAACTCAGAGAAACTGGAATGGTTGTGTACTATTCTTCCGAGCTTAGAACAATTGAAGATATAATAGAAGAGACCAGGTTGATCGGCAAGTTATCAGGAGAATGCAAAGGGGCGGAAGAAGTCACAACGTGGATGCAATCTAGTTTGGATCGTATCTATGAAGGGACAAAAGGAAAAGAAAAACCCATAGTTCTTTACGTGTTTTATGGGTGGACTGCAGGAGAAGAAACTTTGATAGACGAAGTGATTGAGAAGTCAGGGGCGAAGAATAGTGCGAAACTGATGGGGATTTCAGGATACAGACAACTCAATGCGGAATTGATAGTTCAGAATGAACCAGAATGGATCATAATTAATTCTGATGAAATTGAGGAGATAAAAAATAATGAGATAATACAGAAAACAGCTGCGGCTCAGATGGATCAAATAGTTGTAGTGCAGGTAGAACATCTTAATCAGCCAGCTCCCAGAATAATTCTTGCAATTGAAAAGATAGCCTATGGAATTTCTCAAGAGCCTGAAGCAGAATACTCTAAATTGGAAACGGGATTGGAAGTAGGGCAAGAATTGGAATCTTATAGAGGGTATTTTTTCATAGCCAGCCAGATATTTGGATATGTTGGATTGATTATTGTGATAGGAATAGCAATCAGATGGGCGAAAGGAAAATGGAAATAAAATTACATTTGAGAGAGGGGAGATTTAAGATATTCTCGTAAAAATACAGTAGCATAACTGCCTCGTGGTAGATCAAATGAAAACGTCAAGGGGGCCTCTTGAAATTCTAATTGGGTTGTTGTTAGGATGGGTCGTAAAGAACCAAAAGAATTGAATAGGCCGGGTAGGTCGAAACTAGAGGGGGAAAGTCCTACTTCAGTTAGAGCTATTTGTTCTATTTCCCCAGGAGAACCTGGACTTAGTATGGTTTCAGATCCAATAAGTGGGGCGGTGACAAATGCTCTGTTTCTTGCTAAATGTCGATTGAGGGAATTCAAATTTTTTGAGGTGGCAGTTTGGAACTTAGTGATATTGGGGAGATTTAGTCCATGGATAGGTTTTGAGAAACAAACAGTATCCCCAACGGTAGCTAGATGGAATGGTATTTTTTTATCTAGTCGAAGGCTTAAAATGCGATTGAAAATATAGGACTGTGCTGCATGGATGAGAAGTAATTGTAAATTCCGAGGTAGCGTTTCGAGTGCGGTTCTGTAATCGTGTTTTGTTTTCCCCCCAGTATGGATTAAAGATTTTAGCATATTACGTTCATAGTGCAACCACTTGGGAAATAGAGACAGTGAAAGTTCCCAGTCGTGGGTAGATTGGGCCAAGGACCGGGCTTCTTGAGTTTCCTTGGGTTCGGAGATATAGGGATTTCCCAGATAGAACATGAGTGCCCCTTCCCAGTCGCCGCGAGCGATGCATAGTCCTACACGATGAGTTATTGGGCGAATCGAACCAAAACGTTGATGACCAAAGTAATTGGGAAAAGATACAGTCCCACCTCCAAAGTTTTTGAGATCGTCTGTGATAGCAGAGGCATTACTAACTTTTGCAGGATCATGAACAATAATTTCGAAATGGTTTCCAGCTAAATCTCCAAAATATAAATTTCTGCCCGAACGGCCCACAGGTTGCATAGTTGCATCAGGGATGGTGGGAAGAGAAATTGGATCGGTATTTTTCAGGGAGAATAGTTGGGTGGTGAGTGCGCGTTTGTCTTTTGTCCCAGCCCAAGAAATATAATTCTGAGGGACATCCAAATGTGAAGATAATTCACGGGCGAAGGAATTGGTATCCCAATTTAAAAGAGTCGCGCGGAAAATGAGGTGCTGATAAGTAGAAGGATCAGAAGTGAGTGGTTTATAATCTACGTTTTCAAGTTCATCGACTTGAAAATCTTCGGGGGTATTTCTCAAAGATCCGCCAATACCAGCATGATTGCTTATGAAATGGTCAATTCCTATTATTTGTTCTTCAGGTAGAGAAGAAAGCATTAGTAGAGAGATAAATCACAGACGATTTCATCTAGGAGGGAATCCTCTGCAGGACCTAGTCCGAGAGTTGTAATAGTTCCAGGCTCCAGTTGAGTTCGGCCAGCGTCCTTTATAATTGCAGCAGGGATATTGTTCTCTTCTGCAATTTTTTTGAATTCGAAAAGGACGTTCTGGTCGGGGGCTTTTAAGACTATCTTGGTTTGGCCATCGCGTTTCCAAATTTTTTGTGTTTTGCTATCCGATTTTAAATATGCAGAAAGGGAAGCGTGGGCGACCTGGGCTGCTAGCTTTCCAGGAGTCATACCTAGATCGGAACGTGCTAAAATGGCCTGCTTCATGAATAGTCGGAGGCGATAGTGAAATAAAAGTCTATTCTGCTGCATGCGGGAACTTTTATCTCGGTGGCGAAGACATACAGTGTGATGATACTCTCTGATGTAGATATTCGACAGAGGATAGAAAAGGGAGAAATTGTAATTGATCCACTTGATGATCCAGATCTGCAAATTCAGCCTGCAAGTGTGGATTTAAAATTAGGAGAAGAATTTTTAGAATTTCGCCGGACCAATATACCGTGCATCCATCCAAATTCAGAAAATGAGGTTACCGAATACGTTCGGAAGACAATTGTAAAAGAAGGGGAAGAATTCATACTGCATCCAAATGATTTTGTTTTAGGTACTACCAAAGAACGGGTGGAGATACCACCAGATCTTATTGCACATGTCCAAGGAAGGTCTTCACTAGGTAGATTGGCAGTAGTGATACATGCAACTGCGGGTGTTATTGATCCAGGGTACCGGGGACAGATAACACTAGAGCTCTCGAATTTAGGAACCGCACCTGTTGCGCTGACCCCGGGGATGAGAATCTCGCAAGTAATATTTACCGAATTAAAAACGCCTGCAAAGAATCCGTATGGAAAGGGTAGGGAGTCGAAATACCAAGATCAAGAAGGCCCTCAGGCTTCAAAGATTCAATTAGATCCTGAATTTAAAAAATAAAATTTATTTGTAATTTTATATTTACAATTTTTTAATCCCGTTTCGGATTACTCTCTCCGATTCTTCGAGTGCAGCTTCGCGATCGAAGTTTATCGTTATATCCATCAATTCCTTGGGGGAGAGTTGAGAAATGTTTTCAAAATGGGAGATGATATTGGGAATGGCACGGACTATATTGTCGATTATAGGGACAGTAGCAAGTTGAGAAGATCTAGATAGAGGATTGAGATCAATGACAAGTGTTATTTTTCCCATTTTATTAAAAGCTTCCGCGCGGTCTCCATCTTCGAGGGGGACTAAGACAACATCTGCCTCATATAATCCATCCTGTGAAACTTTTGCGCGATCGTGAGAGATACCAGGTATTAGAGAAGAGGTTGAGAGGCCTTTCACATTAGATGCGCCATGTGAGTTTAAGTGAGAAATGATTGATTCAATTCTTTTTTCCGTTCGATGGAACAGATTGACTTCTATCGCGGCCCCGGTGAGTTTGGAAAGGGCCACTATTTCGGCGGGAATAAGGGCTGCAGAATTTCCATTTACACTTATAACAGGATTTTTTGCCAATAGGATATGGGCAGCTGCTGCTCTTGCGGCTTGGTCTGCAGTGGGCAAGGAGCGCTCAGATAATAGATAATCAAATGATTCTCCGCGCCCATGGGCTATCAAGCCATGTTGGCTAGTGATTCCATTCTGGATTCCAGAGATAAGTCGATCTCTCAAGAGGAGTGAAGCATGCCTAGGATGGTCAGAAGGAATATTTCCCATAGTGCAGAAATGGCTGCCAAGCTTGAAAAATTAGTTTATCTCAAAAAGTGGTTTTTCGGGGGAAAAAATTTCACAAACATTGGGAGTATATCCTGCATCACTTAATCCAGTTCCAAGTGAAATTACAGTTTCCCCTAGCATTGCCATAGCCGCCTTTCCTCCACAATCTACAACCGTGTTTATTGTTTCTGCGATCTCAGGAGTCATGAGATTGGTCTCCAGAGTAAATTTGTAACCGAGATCAAATAGTGAATCCAAGGAAGGATTTTGTAAGAGGGAATGTAATGAATCAGATCCTATAGATTGGATTTTAGAGAGGTCTCCAGAGAGGATAGTGTAAGTGTCCATACTATTGAAAGAAAGATACTCAATTCGATTTGTCCCAGGTATTTTCTCAAGAACTCCATGGCCCGGTCCACCGGGTTTGACTCGAATTGGAATGCCACTGTATGACTGAGACATTACATCTCCAAGACCAGTTCCTGCAGAAACATCGGCAGAATGGGCTATTCGCACTATATCTGAGGGGGAGAATGGTAAATTGAGGAGCGTTTTTGCGGATGATATAATCCCCAGTGCGACCGCGCCTGAAAGTCCAAATCCAGATCCAAGGGGGAGTTTCGTCTGCGCCTCAACGTGTAGTGGAGAAGGGAGGGAATTGAAGATTGTATTTGCCACTTCCATATGAACTTTGGATCCGTTTATTGTCAGTGACGACTCGTTTGAAGGAGAAGTTGTAAAAGTCAGACCATCGGAAAGTGTGATCCCAGCGCCAGTAGAACCAGATTCGATCGGATTGGGAGACAAAAAGGGTGAAAAGAATAATGAAACGTGTGCAGGAATGAAGGTAGAGATAGAATGAGAAGGCATTGTTGGCTCTATGGGGCGAGTCGATTTCGGTCACGGGGGAAAAGAACAACCTCACGTACATTTTCTAATTGAAGCATACTCATAACAAGTCGATCTGCGCCCATGCCCCACCCAGAATGGGGAGGCATACCATAGCGAAACATGTCAACATAAAATTCGAAATCTCCAGGGTTGAGTCCCTGGTTTTGGAGGGCGTCAATCAATGAATCGTGTCGATGTTCTCGTTGTCCGCCAGAGACTAGTTCCATTAAAGGGTGCATGAGATCAAATCCTTTTGATATTTCGGGGGATTCATCGTAATTTTGGATATAGAAGGGTTTGATTTCACTAGGCCAATCTGTTATGAAATAGTGAGTATCCATAGTACTCCCAATGATTCTTTCTGCCTGTGTGGATAGATCATCTCCCCACTCTAGTGGTTCGGAGAGATCACTAGAGCCATTTGCTATTTCAATCGCAGAATCATAGGAAATTCTTGGAAAGGGTGTTTCAGGAATAGATAGCCCATCTAGACCGAGAGTATGGAGTTGTTGTGGGCAATTTTCAGAGACGGAATGGTAAGCAATTGAAATTATATCTTCAGCAACCTCCATTGCCATCTCATGGTCTATAAATGCCGCTTCAAAGTCGATTGAAGTTGCTTCGTTTAGGTGACGAGTTGTATTGTGTTCCTCTGCTCTAAAAATAGGTCCTATTTCAAATACGCGCTCGACCCCGCCTCCAGCTACAAGTTGCTTGAAAAGTTGAGGAGATTGGTTCATAAAGGCTTCTTTTCCGAAATATGCGATGGGGAAAAGGTCAGTTCCGCCTTCAGTTCCTGTTGCGACTATTTTTGGAGTATTTATTTCAATACAATCTATATCGTAGAATCTTTGGCGTATTGATCGTTGGATCTCGGATCGAATTTCGAATATTGCTCTTGTTTCGATTCGTCTGAGGTCAATGCAACGTTTATCTAGTCGCGTGGATAGTTCAGATGTAACTTTTCCGGAAGGGTCAAGGGGGAGATTTGGATCAGAAAGTGATAGAATTTCAATCGTCTCAGGCACCATTTCGATCCCAGTTGGGGCACGTTTTTCAGGTACAACCGTTCCAGTTAGTAGAACGACGCTTTCGCGGTATAATTGATCGAGTATAGAAAGCGTTTCTGAAGAAAGTGTTTCTTTTTCGAACTTTACTTGTAAGATACCACTTCTGTCTCGTAATAATAAGAATGTAAGTCCCCCTAAATCCCGCACCTCATGGACCCACCCTACTACGGTTATTTCATCTCCGGGAGAAGATGCATTAATTAAAGTTCGGTCATACATATAGAAATTAACTACTTTGTGAGGTTTAAAATACTATGTTTATAATCGGGACTATGCAGCATCCTTGGCTCCACTTACGGTTTCTATTACAGCATCGAGCCCATCGTTGTAAAGTGTATTCCCTACCACAATGGTGTCACAACAGCTTCGCATCTGATATGCAGAATCGTAATTTGAGATCCCACCTCCGTAAAATAAAGAAGATTCTGTTAGAGCATCGTGAGCGGATTTGACTATTTTGGGATCGCCTAGCATTCCAGAATATTCTATATAGACTATGGGCTGGTTAAGGAATTTCTCTGCTACTTCGGCATAGGCTGCAACGTCTTCGGGGGACTGGTCACAATCCGCATTAGTGTAACGTGCAACTGCAGAATCGGGATTTAAAACTATGTATGCTTCGGTCCAGGTCAAGTCCCAAACTATATTCGGGTCTAGTTTGGCCCACTCTTTGTGTGCTCCGATAACCCATGCAGAACTATCTGCGTTTAGAACGATGGGTACGAGATACCCATCTAAGCCTTCGTGGTGAACGACAGCGCCGACACTAGAAGGTTCTTGATAGAGTGGGACATTAAAATCGCTGCATGCTTGTATTACTTCCTCCATTTTTGAGCTAGTAATCCCAGTGGTCCCACCTATTTCGATTGCGTCAGTTCCTATCGAGCATACATCTTCATAAGAGAGACCAGAGGGCAGATCTTTATCAGGATCTAGTTTGAGGATATGATCCCATTTTTGCCAAGGAAACTTCACTATAAGCTATTTGAAATAGAGAGAGGCAAAAATTCTTTGGAAACATAATTTCAAAAGAATTATTCTAAAACAGCGGTGCACCAGGGGCAAAATGATAAGTCTGGATCCACATTTCTGCCACAAGTAGGGCATGCTGAAAAGGATTCTTTGGTATTTTTTTGTGCATTTGCGAGGATGTATACATCCACTATGTTCAAGAAATTAACAGCCGCGAGGGCTAGATATGCTTCCAATGGTAATTGGGCGGCATCGGTGAAAATAACAGATATTCCCCCAGACTCAATTGCATCCATAATGGGAGTGGGTACGACTAAAATTGTAGTGGCGATTGCGAGTAGAATCCAAGTTACTGCTCGTATCCAGGACTTGAGATATACATGTCCCAAGCCAGGATAGATTAGAGCAAATAAAATGGCGATTATCAGACGCCTATTTCGGGCTATCACAGGAGTCTGATGCGGTTCGATTGAATTTAATGTTTCGGTGAGAGGAGAGTATGCAATAGGTTAAGATAAAGAATTTATCAGATTTCGTAGGGTTTCTAGGCTGTATTGTCCAGGTGCGGTGGTGGTGTTTAAATCAAGAGGAGCATATCCAATTTTAGAACCATAAAAGGGTGCAATTACACGAGAATGACTTCCAAGTGTCCCCATAGACATCGTTGCCACAAGGTTTCCTGATTGGGTTTGGTTCCAAGTGGCTACCAGAAGATTGGTTATGTCAGATGGAGATTCTGCTGTGACAGATAACTTTCCAACGTCGCCTGTTTTAGTTGATTCTGTCAAAATAGATTCTAGTTCGAGCAGAGAGGGGGTAGAATTAAAATTATGTGTCGAAATAATAGTGGAAATGTCGTGTTTTTGTGCATGATCAATGGCTCGCTGTCCGTGCCCAGAAGTGATGGAAGAGAATTCGACGTCTATTGCCTTGACCGAAGGATTGGACATAGCATCACAGAGTAGATCGATGCGAGAATCATTTTCTGGACAGTTCCCTCCTTCATGTGCTACACGATTGGTAGCAATAATAGGAAGGTCGAGGGAATATTGGGATAATTCGGCTAAAGGATCGGGAGAAAGGTCCATTCTGAATTCGATAGCATCTGCTTGATTGACCGAGGTGGGGAGATTATCTAAACTAGTCATACTAGCAGCAAGTACAAACGTACTAAAGTCCATATGAAGATCCCGCTTGCATAGTATTTAGCTTATCCGGGGCAGGGATAAACAGGGGATGTGTTAAAGTTCAGAATAAATTTGAAAAGGTGCGCAATTTATTTTCCTTGTAGAGTAGATTTTAAGGATAAATTCAAATCTAATGAAGAAATGGATCCTCCTAAAATTGTAATGAAATTTTTGATGGCGTGATCGATAATTGCGACGCTTAATGCGAGGGAGGGGGAGACACCTGCTAAACTTACAACTAAAAGGGTAAATGCACCCTCATAGAGGCCAATTCCTCCAGGAGATAGAGGTAGAACTTTAGCTAAATTTCCAATACTGACAGCAAAGAAGCAGGTGAAAATCAGGGTTGGAAGGGATATGGATGGGTCGAAAGAATACAATATTATGATTGCTACAAATACATCTAAAGACCAGATTATAAGACTAAGCACGCCAACGCGAACAAAAATTGCGGGATTAATAGTAAGTTTTTGAATATTTTCTACGAAATGTTCTAGAGAGGATGAGAAACGCTGGGCGTACAAATCATTGCTAAAAATTTTGAGTAACTGAGAGATCCTATTTCCTTTAGTTTTAGAAGATATGAGTATCAAAGTTAATAAAAATAATACAGATATAGCAACGAAAATCGCGAGTTGAATTGCTATTTCACCGCTCTGAGATATATTTCCAACTGTAATATCAAGAGAGGAAAGGGATCCACTTCCTAAAAGTGAAGTTAGTATGAAAACTACTCCGGCAAGCGTGGTGATTGTTAAAAGATCAAATAGCCTTTCGAAAAATAATGAAGCGAATCCAGATACATAAGGAATTTTTTTCTTGGACTTTAGTATGTATGCTCTGGCTGCATCCCCAGCCCTCGCGGGGACAACTAAGTTGCAGGTTTGGCTTAGGAATATAGATTCGGTTAAGAATTTGAGGGGTTCCTGAAAGCCTAATTGGGAAAGGATTTTTTGATAACGGATCCCCCGAATGGGCCAAGATAATAGATAGATAAAAATGCTTAGTAATAGATAAATGGGATTGGACATAAAAGTGTAAAACAAATTGAGATCTAAATCAAGATAATATCCCATCAAGAATAAAGCCAAAAAGGAGATAAAAAAACCAAAAATGGATGAATTGAGAGCGGTTATGCGAGGAGAAATGTAAAATTCGACCCAGAGTCGGAGGATATTTATTGCCATGGCAAAAACGTCTCGGGCTATATCGACTTTGGTATCTTTTTGAGGGGTCCAAGAAACGGGGAATTCGAATACATTGAAATTGGATTTTTGTGCCTTTACTAAAATTTCAGTGTCCCAAAACCAATGAGTATCTTTCAAAGAGGGGGAAAGTTTAAAAAAAATCTCTCGATTGAATGCTTTGAATCCGCACTGGTGGTCGTATAGCTTAGACCTTAAGAGAAATCGAACTAGAGTATTGAACCCTTTACTCAAAATAGATCTATGGAAAGGACGTTTGGTTTGTACCCCGGGGAACCATCGAGATCCTGTGGCAATATCCGTAGATCCAGAGTGAACTTCAGTTATGAGTTGCTCGAGATGTACATTGTCAGTGGCTAGATCCGAATCTAGATAAACTAAAGTATCACCTTTGGCGATCTCAAATGCTCTGTTTAATGCTTCCCCCCTACCCAATCTAGAGGGACTATGGTAATGTCTCACTTCATCGTGCTTGATGGCAAGATCGGATGCTATTTTAGGTGTGTTATCGGTGCACCCCTCCTCGGCTATAATTAATTCATACGAACCAGCGGGGAGAAAATTTTTGAGATGATTTAGAGTATCCTCAACTGCAGAAGTGATTGTGGAAGATTCATTGTATGCAGGGAGGACTACGCTTACCGAGACCGAGGGGGCCATGCACCGAGACTGAACTTCCTGGAGTATTAATCTTCTGAGCGAGAACGCGGCCTATAGTTAAATTGGTATAGAAAATAGAGTTAATTTTCGGGAAGATCCATGTCTCCTTTGGTGACGGGTTCTAATTCTAGATCCTTGTCCAACTCAGTTAAGATACTATCGAGTTTGTCTAGTCCGAGTAATTTGAGGGTCTTGGCATTGAAATCGAGGCTTTCCAAAGTATCTTCGGTGTCAGATATATCACTACCGGATAGATGTTTTCCATAGCGTCCTAGGAGAGAGGTGAGTTCTTGGGGTATGATTATCGTGGAGGATTCTCCTTCTCCAACAGAAACGATTGTGTTGAGAGCTTTGTTTATTATTGCTCGCTCACCCATTGCTTCTGCGGCCTTTGCTCGAAGGACAGTTGAAATGGCACTTCCTTGTGCTTGTAAAATAAGACTTTGTTTTTCCCCTTGAGCACGAATAATGGCTGATTTTTTATTACCTTCTGCTATTTCGATTTCACTTCTTCTTTGTCCTTGTGCTTCAAGGATCATTGCACGTCTGCGTCGCTCGGCGGATGTCTGTTGTTCCATTGCATTTTGGACTTCTGCGGAAGGACTAACTTCACGAACTTCAACGGACTCGACACGGATTCCCCATGCATCGGTTGGTTTATCTAATTCTTCTCGAATACGTGTGTTGATGACTCCTCTTTTGCTCAAAGTTTGGTCCAGTTCCATATCTCCAAGAACCGCCCTTAGTGTTGTTTGGGCTAGGTTCATGACTGCAATTTTATAGTTTGTGACTTCTAGGAATGCTTTCTTCGCATCCATGACTCGTATGTATACAACCGCATCTGCCCTAACAGGAGAATTATCTCTAGTGATTGCTTCTTGGCGGGGGACATCTAAAGTTTGGGTCCTCATATCAAATGTATAAGTTTTTGAAACAAATGGGGGAACGAATCGGATTCCGGGGTCCAATAAACCGCGATATTCACCAAAAATTGTTAGTGCTTTTTTCTCATATGCATTTACTATAACGACCATCTGTGTAACGATGATAATCGCTAGAATTAACAGTGGTATGGTAGGGAGTAATCCAATTTGCAATGGTAGTAAATCGAACATAAATTGGGTTAGATGTCTATGTATTAAAGCCTATAGATATGTTGATAAAATTAAGATTTTTTCGCAGTTACAGGTTCGACTACCAACATGTTTCCGCCACCGGGGTCCACTACCCTTATTTCTGTTCCAGTAGAGATGGTTTCGCCAGTACTTCTAGCGGAATATAGTGAGTCGAATCCACCATCATATAGGTTTACCTTTCCACCTTTTGAAGTGACCTGTTCGGCAACATATCCAGTTTTATCACGCAGACTATCAGCATCCGATGTTCGGAAAAGGCCTTTTCCGCCATAGATATCTAGTGTTCTAAACAGGTATAGGGCAATTCCACCAAAAATTATCAATAGAATGGAAAGGGCAATGGGATTGTTTAAAGGAGAAAAGGCCACCCCCAATAGGCCGGCCGAGATAAGTGCAACTCCCAAGACTATGAAATGGGCACCGGGGACTATCGCTTCTGCAGTGGTCAAGACGATACCTGCCAAGAGTAAGATTAAAGCTAATGAGACTTGAGGAGGGCTGGATGAGATAGACACAAGATCGAATTATCCGTGATGGACTTAATTTTTGCGATGGGAAATCGCAGATGGGGGAGAAAGTTATAAAAATGAAAAATTACTTGATCAGAGGATATTGCCATAATAGAGAAGACCCCGTCCCCCATCAAGAGTGACAATAGTTTTGTTTGAAAGAGAATCAGGAAGTGAGATCCCACTTATCATGGGGAGGTTCAGTTCACGAGCTATAAGTGCAACATAACTCGTTAATCCGGGGCTTTCGTATAAAATTCCTGAATATTTTTTGGCTAATGTGGGTATTTCTCCTGCGAACGTATTGGGAATGAAAACAATAGCTCCTGCGGGAATGGAATCGAGATTTGAAGAAGACAATCGGAATAGGGGGCCAGAAACTTGTCCTGAAACTATACCTTCGCCCCTATCAATGATTTCAGATGCGACGTGTACTTGTAGTGTTTTTGTAGTATTCCAAGAGAGATGAGGCAGCATCCCAGAAATTACAACAACCGTGTCTCCGTCGTGTACTATTTTAGAGGTCAATGCCTGAGAAACGGCATGATTGGTTGTCTCGAATGTTTGTTCGTTTGGCAAAAGTCCTTGTTTAGAAGATACACCCCAAGAAAGTGAAAGCCTACGGCATAAGTTATCAGAAGGGAGAACCGCAAAAATAGGAACACTAGGTCTAAATTTTGACGTTTTAAGTGCAGTATACCCGGAATCGGAAACAACAATTATGGCACTTGCGCCAATATCTCTAGCCAAATAGCGTGCAGATCTAGAAAGGGCGCCAGTATTGGAAGAAACAACTGAAGATACGCGTTGTTCGAGTAGGTTTGCATACTCATCGCTTGATTCTACTTCAGATATGATACCATTCATGGTTTTGACCACGCCAATGGGATCAATACCAATGGCAGTTTCCCCAGATAGCATAACTGCATCAGTTCCATCTAAGACGGCATTTGCTACATCTGAGGCCTCGGCTCGTGTTGGGCGGGGGGAGGTTACCATTGATTCTAGCATTTCTGTTGCAGTTATTACCGGTACTCCGGAATCAATGCATTTATGAATGATTCTTTTTTGAATCAAGGGGACTTCTTGGAGTGGGCACTCGACACCAAGGTCTCCTCTTGCAATCATAATTCCATAAGAGATTTCGATTATTGAATCTAATTCTGCTAAAGAATCCGATCTCTCTATTTTTGCGATGATAGGAATATCAAGATTGAAATTCTCCATGGAGGATCGGACGGATAGTACATCAGCTGCATTTCGAATGAAACTGGCTGCTATGAAATCTACATTTTGAGACGAGATGAACTCTAGATCTTTATGATCTTTTTCGGTGACAGGGTCCAAATTTAGTCGGACCCCGGGAATACTGATGCCTTTTTGACTAGTTAATTCGCCCCCGGAGATCACTTTGGCAATTACAGAACTGGGCGTGAGTTCCACAATAGTCGTTTCTATTTTGCCATCGTCGAGGAGTATATTGTCACCTACTGAAACCCCAGTCAGTGGATGGGAAGTTCCGATAGTCAGGGGAGAGGACCCCTGGCCTTCAACAAAATGAACTAAATCGCCAGAATCAAGCTGCAAAGGCGAGTCCAAAGAAGTTGTTCTTATCTCGGGGCCTTGCAAATCGAAAAGTATAGAAACAGGATTATCAAATTCTTTTTCGGCTTCTCGGACGAGATTTATATAGTGCTCCCATTCGGTGGGCGATCCATGACTCGCGTTGATTCTTGCGACAGACATTCCTGCTTCGATTAATCCACGGATCGTAGGTGCATCGGAGGTTGCAGGCCCTAGCGTACAGACGATCTTAGTTTTCCCCATATCATAGTTATAGTGGGGCCGAAAAAATAAGAATGCCTAGATATTACTAGCGTACTTGTTGTCCTGGTGAAGATTCCCCATAAGTGGTGAGTAAGTCCGCGGAGTCTCCTGCTGCCAACACCATCCCATCCGATTCAGTTCCAAAAATGGTTGCTTTTTCTAAATTGGTGACAACTACCACGTGTTTTCCGATTAAATCGTCGGTGGCGTAGAATTTTTGTATGCCTGCGACTATCTGCCGGGTCGCAGATCCGATATCAACGGTGAGCAAAAGTAATTTTTCGGAGTCGGGTATCTTTTCTGCTTCAAGTATTTCTCCTATTCGCAGGTCGAGTTTTTGGAAATGTTCAAAAGAGATGCGGTCAGAAAATGAAGTTTCGAGGGACGATTTTTCATTATCGGGTTTTGTTCTTTGATCGAGCTTTGTATTGAGATTTTTGAGGTGTTTATCACTAATTGGCATAAATGGCTCACTTGGGAGTTGGAAAGAGGCGGAAGGAGATTCTAGGGCTTCGGTTAAAGTTGCCTGATGGATAGAACCAGATTCACCCATTTCATTCCATATTTTTTGGGTTGTATTTGGCATAGTTGGAGATAGCAAAATGCAAACTGCTTTGCATATTTGCAAACAATCCCTAATGACTTGGGCAGCAGATTCGGGATTGCTTTTTTTAAGTTTCCAAGGCTCGTTTTGCTGAATATAAGCATTTCCATACTGGGCTAATTTAGTACCAGCCAAGGCGGAATTTCGTAGGGAATATTTGTTAATTGAATCGGAGAATTCCATCATTGCTTCTTGGATTCTTTTACTCACATTTTCACTTACTGATATATTAGGAGTTCCACCATATTCGCGATGGGCAAATAGTAAAGATCTGTAGATGAAATTTCCTACATTTCCGACTAATTCTCCATTAACCTTATCAGCGAAATTTGACCAAGAGAAATCTATATCGTCTTGAAGACTGCCCACGGTGACTAGATAATACCTTAAGAGGTCGGGATTGAATTTTTCAGAGAAATAGTCATCTACCCAAATCGCACGGTTCCTGCTAGTTGAAAATGCTCTTTTGTTTAGATTTACAAATCCAGTAGCCATGATTGCACGGGGTTCGGTGTAACCAGATCCATGCAACATTGCTGGCCAGAAAACTGCATGGTGCTGGATGATATCACGACCAATAACGTGAATTATTTCTCCGTTTTTTTTCCAAGCAGATTCCCAATCAAAGAGATCCGATCCAACGCGATCGGAATACTGTTTGGTTGAAGAAATATATTCGACGACTGCATCGACCCACACATAGAGGACCAAGTCTGTTTCTTCTTCGCCCGGATAAGAAATTCCCCAATCTATATTCCGTGTGATGCACCAATCGAGTAGAGATCCTTCGATCCACTCTCTAGGTTGGTTTTTTGCATTGGTAGTTCCTTCGAGTCTGTTAATGAATTCTTGCAGATAGTCTTGAAAATCGGAAATTCGGAAAAATTTATGGGATTTGCTTCGATATTCTGCTTCATTTCCTGTGATTATGCTTTTGGGATTTAATATCTCTCCAGGTTCTAGATGTCTTTGGCAACCATCGTCGCACTCATCTCCCCTAGCGTTTGCCCCACAATGTGGACAGACTCCTTCAACATATCTATCAGGAAGGGGTTGATCCTCGACAGGGTCCCATGCAACGAGAATATCTTTGTCATAAATATGGTTAGAAGCATCTAGTGTTCTAACGATTTCGCGGGTGAGTAGAGTATTAACTTCGTCGTCGGTATGGCCATAATTATCGAATTCGATAGACATTCCGAGGAACGTCTGTTTATATTTTTCATGCCAGGATAAAGCAAATTCTTTGGGGGGTTTTCCTTCTCTCCAAGCATTTACTGCAACAGGAGTTCCATGCATATCAGACCCACATACAAATGCCGTGGTTTGTCCCAATTTCCGTAGCGACCTACTCAAAGTATCCCCACTAACATACGTGCGCATGTGCCCAATGTGTAAATTTCCATTTGCATATGGCAGCCCACAAGTTACAACTGCAGGGTTGTTAGAGGGGAAGGGATCAGCGCTCATGTGCTAGTGTAAACTCCCGTAGAACATAGATCACTCGTTAGTGAATCGTATTGAATCGAGAATGAGTTGTTGTTCTACACGTTGTACTTCCTGTTGAACGTCCTGAACTGCGTCTATGTTAGCAGATATAGAAGAGATTCCACAAGAGACTAAATATCGAACCATAGGAGGTCTCGATCCTGCTTGTCCACAAATCGATGTCGCTACAGACCGATTGTTGCATGCACGGATAACAGGGGAAATGAGTTTTAAGATGGCAGGGTGCAACTCATCGAAACGGTCAGCTACTCTAGCATTATTGCGATCAACGGCTAGAGTGTATTGGGTTAAATCGTTCGTGCCAAAACTTGCAAATTTAATCCCAGCATCGAGGAGCTCTTCGATCATCAGGGCACTTCCAGGGGTTTCTATCATAACCCCCCAGGTACATTTATCGGGATCGATACCGGCTTCCTCCATCAAACGTACGGCAGGATATACATCGCTTGCATCGTTAATGAGAGGAAACATGATCTCAATATTGTCATAGCCCATATCGAAAAGTTTGGCGAATGCTTGTAATTCGTATGAAAAGAGATCGGGCGTATCGAGAGATCTTCGGATTCCTCTATAGCCTAGCATGGGATTGTGCTCTTGGGGTTCTTCTTCCCCGCCCTGAAGCTGGCGGAATTCATCCGTCGGGGAATCCAATGTTCTTACTCGGACGGGGAGGGGGTAGAAGGCATCTGCTACGGCGCTTATTCCACGAATGAGTTCTTCGACATATGCTTTTGATCCGTGATCTTCTATATACTTTTCAGGGGTTTTGTTTGTAGAAAGTATCAAATGTTCTATTCGGAGTAATCCAACGCCATCAGCTCCTGTTGAAGCCGCGCGTTCAGCTGCTTCAGGGATAGAGATATTGACTAAAACTTTAGTTACGGTCATAGGTTTAGAAAATGGGATAGTAGAAGGAGTGTTGTTTGCAGTGGAGGGGGAATCATAGTGAGAATCGCCTTCCATGACTATACCTAAATTCCCATCCATAGTAACAAAAGTTCCATCTTCTAGCTGGGTCGTGGCGAACTTGGTCCCAACAATCGCAGGGACTCCCAATTCACGTGAAACGATAGAGGCGTGACTAGTCATACCACCTTCATCGGTGATAATTCCTGCTGCTCGTTTCATTGCAGGTACCATATCGGGAGTGGTCATTTTGGTTACAATGATGTCCCCAGAAACGACTTTGTCTAGGTGATCTAAGTTTGTCATAATTCGAACGGGTCCCGAAGAGACACCGGGGCTAGATCCAATTCCAGTTAGAATTGGAGTGGTGGAGTGAGCCAAAATGGAAGTAGGGGGTTGGTCTTCGATATCAATTATACTAGGGGGGGCAGAATCTTCAGGTTTTAAAGAAGTATCAAGAGTCGTGATGGGCCGCGATTGTAATAGATAGATTTTATCATTGTAAATTGCCCATTCAATATCTTGAGGAGACCCATAATGGCCCTCTATTAATTCTCCCAATTCTGTTAGTTCTAGCAAGGTTGATTCAGATAGTACTTGCACTTCTCGCAGGTCAGCGGGGACATTACGTTTCAAAGTCTCGCCAGTATATTGATCGCGTTCGTAGAGAATTTGTTTATCAGAAATGGTCAGACTGAGAATTGTTTTACTTTCCCGATCGATGATGTAATTATCCGGTGAGACTTCCCCAGATACTACGGCCTCCCCAAGCCCCCATGCAGCTTCGATGACCATGTGGAGATCTCCAGTGGAGGGATGCCGGGTGAAAAGGACACCTGAAGCCTCTGCATCGATCATAGATTGAATGACAACAGAAATGTCGACATCGTCTGTTGAGAATCCTTTTTCAGATCGATAATAGATGGCACGTTGGGTAAATAAAGAGGCCCAGCAATCTTTGACTCGGTCTAGTAAATCGCTTCTTCTTACGTTTAGGTAAGTTTCTTGTTGCCCTGCAAACGATGCTTCGGGCAGATCTTCAGCGGTGGCAGAAGAGCGCACTGCAACAAAGGTGTCTTCTTCGCCGGTCTGTTGAACCAGCTCATCGAATTTGAGGAGTATGTCTTCTTGAACGGGTAGGGGGATGGATGCACCTTGGATTAATGCCACTGCTTTTGAATGGGCAGTTACTAAGGCGTCAGAATCATCTACATTTACATCGACTGTGTCAAATAATTGTTCGGCTATTCCGGCTTCGTTGATAAAATTTCGATAAGTTGACGCGGAGATGACAAAACCAGGAGGGACAGGGAATCCAGAACGTATCATTTCCCCGAGGGAAGCTCCTTTTCCCCCTGCTATTTTTATGTCGGATTTAGACACATCGGTTAACCAAATTGTGGCCATTATTCTTGTTGTGGAAATCGGCTAGCCGGGAAAAGAAGCTTCCGGTAGCAGGGATGGGAAAAGGATCTGACCAAATTATTTTTAGTGGAGGGGCGCTAGACTAGAGGGTGTATGAGAAATTCAAATGTGATTAAGCAGATGGGAATATACATAGGTTTGTGGTTTATTATAACCTCAGTATCTGCATCCATAGTGATTGCAGGAATAGGATTAGGAGGACTAATTCCAATTGGTTTACAAAGATATACTCCAACAATAATTAACTATCGAATATCCCCAGGGGCGGGACTCTTCGTAATAATCTTAGGCCTAACTATCTGGTTCATAGGAACAAAATTTGCATTCATGTGGTCCATAGAAAAATATTCGGAAAGTAGTTGGGACATAGAAGTATTGAAAAATGATATTATGTATATTATGGAAGATAAAATTTCAGAGATGCGCCAAGATCTAATTGAAGTGGGATCAAAAAAAGAATGAGGAGGATAAAGGAGGAGATCATAGAAGTACGGGATTATCCAATACCAGGGGTTGGATTTAAGGATTTAACACCTGTGTGGAAAAATCAAGAATTATTCAATATTATGATTGATCAAATGACCGAAATATGGGAAGAGGCTGAAATTGATACAGTAGCTTCTATTGAATCGAGAGGATTTATTATGGGGGCTCCAATTGCTTACAAATTGAACGCAGGTTTTGTCCCGTTGAGAAAGCCAGATAAATTGCCTAGAGAGGTGTACTCACAACCTGTTAAGCTAGAATATGGAGAAACGGAGATTCAAGTGCACAAAGATGCATTCCAAAAGTCGAAGAACGTGTTAATAATAGATGATTTGTTGGCAACGGGAGGTACAGCAATTGCAGCGTTTAAATTGATTCCAAAAGATCTGGTAGTGGGTTTTGGGTTTATGGTGGAATTGAGCCAGCTTAATGGAAGAAAAAGACTCGAAAAAATTTCGGATGTTGAGATTGAATCGCTAGTCGTGTACGATTGAGAAGAGAGAGGAAATGGGAAGTTTATAGAAAATAACATTATGAGAGAAGATTCTTCACTCGTAGATCTCCAAATAATTCTTCCTGTTCTAGATACACATTTCCCCTTTGAGCCATGAATAAAAGCGCCAAGAATAAAGAAACTCTAGACCTATCAGATCGGATTAGTTCCTCGAATGAAACTTCTGATTTCCCATCTTCATACAAAGATTGGAGTAGAAGGGAGAGTTGAGAAATTGATTCTTCAATTGGTTCAACATGGGCAGTTCCAATGACATCTTTTTCGGTGGGTTCATTCTCGAGTCTAAATTGATCTCCGTCATGATAATCAAGGCGCTGTACCCCTCTCCAGAAGCCACGGGGGGAATCCGAAGTATCATATTGACGTGATGATTTCCAATTTGAATTTAATTCAGCATCTCTTAATTCGCGGACGAGTTCCTCTAGAGTTCTAGGAGAACCTCTAACTCGTTTCCTAGCCAATCTTCTATCAAGTTCTTTTTCAAAAATGAAAAGTGGATCTTCACTATACATAGCTTCTATTCTATTTTCAAGGTGATCTTCCTCAGGGGGCAGTTCGGGAGGGAAAATAATATCAGACTTGATTCGGAGGAGTACACTAGCGTAGAGAAGTGCCCTGGCGGATGTTCGAAGATCGGATTTGTCAAGTTGCGCCAAGAATTTGTCAGTTACGCTTACTATGTCAATATCCCAAGGGTCGATCTCACCATCTTTTGCAAGTTGTACCAATATATTGATTGGTTCATTGAGAGGATCGTAGGAGAAAGAAAAACTTTCTTCTTCAGTGGGAGAACTCATGTCAGGATATTTGCCTCAGTGGTTAGTGATATTCCAGTAACTGCCGAAATATTATTTTCTTGCATTACGACCCCTATTGCACGTTCGGACCGTTCGAGTAATGCAGATCTATGAGATACAACTATGAACTGCGTCCCAATAGCAAGCTCATCTAGGAGTTCTCCGACTAACTCTGCGTTGGAAGCATCGAGGAACGCGTCGATTTCATCAAGTGCGTAGAAGGGTGCAGGGCTATATCGTTGTATGGCAAATATGAAAGATAACGCCGTAAGTGATTTCTCACCCCCGGACATGGCGTTTAACCGTTGGAGGGGTTTGTCTCGTGGTTTTGCCATCATCGTTAGACCACCAGAAAATGGATCGTCCATGTCCTCAAGGTGCAGTTCTCCGGTTCCAGCAGAAAGTTTCTCAAATATCTCTTGGAATTGATTATCAATCCCGTGGAATGTCTCTAAGAATGCTTCTTTTTTGGCATCTTCATAACTTTCAATTCTTTCATGGATTGCTTTTGATTCTTCGGATAAAATACTTAGTTTTTCAGTTAGACCAAATAATGAAGAATCAACAGATTCATACTCGGAGACTGCGAGCATGTTTACGGGTTCTAGTTGGATCATTTTTTGTTCAAGGTCATTGATTTTTGATAACAAAGTTGGGAGATCAAAAGAACTTTTTTCAGGGATTTCACCCATACTTGACTCAAGCTCAACTATCTCTTTGGAAAGTGAATCGGAAGTGGAAACAAGATTCACTATGTGAGATTTCTGCAATGCCACTTTCTCAGATTGTGAATCTTTTAGTTCTCTGGAAGTTCTAAGGCGCTCGTGGATCGAATCTCGTTCGGCTTTAATTTCGGTTAGTTCAGATTCCAATGCGTTAAATGAACTTTCTTTTTGTGAGAGAATTTCCTCTAGATCGTTTGTTTTTGATTGTAGAGATTCGATTCGTTCAGACATGGTAGCTGCTGTATTTTGAGAGGTTTCTATCCGGAGATGTAAACCAGAAATGGAATCTTCGATATATTTATGCTCAAGATTTAATTCATTTAATGTTGAATCGAGTCTTTCTATTTGTTTTTCAATTGTGGATATTGAATCGGAAAGTGAATCAAATTCTGTCGAAAGTTTCGGTAAATTAGATCCAGTTAGAGTAGATTCCACATGAAAAATTTGAGATTCAATGGAGAGTATGGAAGTATCAAATGCTTCTAATTTATTCTCAATTGTTTTCATTTTATTCTTCACCGAATTTCTTTCAGTTTTGAGTTCGTTAAGACGGATTTCAAGGGGAGATGAACGGGTAGAAAAATCTTCATAGTCTTTGCGCACTTGTCCAATATGATAGGTTACTCCACGAATATTATCAAGTGATTCAGTGCGTTTCTCCCGGGCCGATTCTATTTGAGATTCGGTAGAGTTTATAGAATCGATCAGGGAAGATTGCTGAGATTCTAATTGGATGATTTCGGTTGCCATATTTTGGAGGTGGGTCTCATCGTCAGTTAGAAAAGTATATCTTGGGTGTTTGAGAGGCCCTCCGGTCATTGCCCCAGAAGATTCGATAAGATCCCCAGGGAGAGTTACGATTCGGTGTCTACCAGAAATGGAACGTGCGTTTTCTAAATTGTCAACGACAATTGTAGAGCCAAAAACATGGGAAAAAATGCTGGTATAGATGGGATCAAAATTAACTAGATTGATTGCGAAGTCGATGACACCAGGTTCATCTTTGAGTTCACTTTTGTTGAGTTTATTTATCCTATTGAGGGGTAAAAATGTTGCCCGTCCAACATTGTTTTTATTAAGATAAGTTATACACGTTTGGGCGACTTGATCGTCTTCAACTACAATATGAGAAAGTCGAATTCCAGCTGCTATTTCGCAGGCACGTGAGTATTTTTTATCGACAGTTCCAAGCTGTGAGACAGTTCCATGTACACCATCGATATCACTGCCCAGGATGGACATGACGGCCCTATTAAAAGAGAGAACTCCTTTGTTCTTTGTTTTATTTTCGAGTGTGGAGTAATCTTTTTTCGATTTGGCTATAGTAAGGGAGAGTGAATCTAACTGGGTATTAAAAATGGTTTTTTCCCGTTGCAATTCCAATATTTTTTCCTCAGTTTTTAGTTGAGAGTGTTGGGCAGACTCAAGTTCAGATTGTAGATTTTCAAGTAAGTTCTCAAATTCGGGGAATCGGGAGTTGATTTGGTCTAGTTCTTTAGAAACACTTTCTATTTCGTTTGATCTTCTGCGGGCTTCGTCGAGTAATTCATCTTGTTCACGTTGTTGGAGATATCTATCATCCTGGGCAGAAGTTAGTTCGTTTTTGAGATTGGTTAACTGATTTTGAGAGTCTTCAAATTCAGAACCCAGATCTTCAATTTTTGATTGTATGGTTTGTAACTGATCTTTTTTCGAATTTAATTCAACTAATAGTGTGGATTTGGTTAGTTTTTGATCCCTAATTTTGGTTTCGATTTCAGACAAAGACTCTTGTTTTTTATCAAGCTCTATAAATGCAGTTCTTCGGGTGACATCTATCTCTTTGATTTGATTCAGGGTTGAGAGAGATTCCCCTTCAAATCTAGCTACATTGCCTTTTATTCCCTCTATTTCTCTAAGTAAAGAAAACTGTTCTTTCCCGCCTTTAAGCTCTATTTGAAGATTCAGGTTTTCAAGATCTTTTTCTACAGAATTTACGGAGTCAGATATAGATTTGAATTTTTGCTCGAGTATGGATAGGTTATGTTCCTCAGTGGATATGGATTGAAGTTGTTCCTTAAGTTCGTTTGATTTGGTAGATAATTCTGCAGCTTTCAAATGGCCAGAGAGAATAGATTTTTCATCCCGGAGTTTTTGATATTTAAGGGCGACTTCCCGTTCGGCGGAAAGCTTGGTAAGTTGCTGCTTTTTTTCAGTTATATGAATTTTTGCAGTGGATATATGCTCTTCTACAGTGGTAAGTTCGGCGAACGACTTTTCTTTTTTATTGTCAAATTCTGCGACTCCTGCTATTTCATCTATGATGAGTCTGCGTTGGAGGGGAGTCATTTGAATTAGGCTTGTCACATCCCCTTGCATCACAACGTTGTAGCCTTCAGGGGTAATTCCGACTTGTGCCAGTAAATCCTGAATGGATGATAGTTTCACTGGGCGGTCGTTTACATAGTAATAGGAATAATAATTTTTAGCGGTCTTTTTTACACGCCGAGTTATACGTATATGGGATATATCGCCTAGTCGATCTGATTCGAGTATGGAAATTAATTGTTCAGGGGAAAGTGATCCATTAGTGTTATTTAAAATGACCTCGACGGTCGCTTCGTTGGGAGGGGGAGAGCTAGATTCGGTTCCAGGATTGTAGATTAAATCCGTTAATTTTTCTGCCCGTATTCGGGAACTTCGGGAGAGGCCTAGGCAGAATAAAATTGCATCGATTATATTTGATTTTCCAGATCCATTTGGACCGCTGATGGTAGTAAAATCTTCATAGAAGGGTATTTCAGTTTTTCGACTGAAACTCTTGAAATTATCTAGGACGAGCTTTTCAATGTACATAGTTGCCCGTGAGTGATGTGTTAAATGGAGAATTTAATCGCACTCTATATCACTTATGAGGGATTCAATTGCTTATACTTCTTGGTTTTTAAGACATGGATGAAATAAACAGTATATTTTAACTCTTTCACGTCGAATTTGGAACAAATGGTTCAAATGAGAGGCGGGGATGTTGTTCCGGTAATTGGGCTAGAGGTTCATGTTCAACTCGAGACTAATACTAAAATTTTCTGCAGATGTAGTACGAAAATGTCTATAGAGCCAAATACGAATGTATGCCCAGTGTGTTTGGGTCTTCCGGGGGCCCTGCCTACGTTGAATGAGGCAGCAGTTAGAGCCGCCGTGAAGATAGGCAAAGCAATTGGGGCAGATATTTCAGGAGAGACCTCATTCCATCGGAAAAATTATTTTTACCCAGATCTGCCTAAAGGTTTTCAAATTACACAATATGATGAGCCCATTTGTACAAATGGTGAAATGGAAATTAATGTGGAGGGAAATCGGAGGAAAATAAGAATTGAACGTGCCCATTTAGAAGAGGATCCAGGTAGTCTGCAGCATGTATCAGAGGGAAAAAGGGGAGATGAATATGTACTAGTGGATTATAATAGAGCAGGGATTCCTTTAGTTGAAATTGTGACAGAGCCGGATTTACGTGCTCCGAAAGAAGTGAGGTTATTTTTGGCAAAGTTAGAAGAAGATTTAGAATACCTAGGCGTATTTGACTCGACAAGGGATGGATCATTGAGAGCAGATGCAAATGTTTCATTGATCAGTGTGTCGAATGTGAATGAAGATGGCACTATTGACCGGGGAATTCTGCAAGCTGCAGAGAGAATTGAAATAAAAAATATATCCAGCCATAAAGGGGCAGAGAAAGCACTGGTATATGAAATCAGTAGGCAGAAAAATACCATTATGCATGGGGGAGAAATCAAACAGGAAACACGACATTGGGATGAAAATCGGGGGATAACCATATCGATGCGATCTAAAGAGACAGAGGGAGATTATAGATATTTTACCGAGTTTGATCTCCCTAGTTTAACAGGAGAATGGTGGGAAGATTATGTGAAGAATATAGAGATTCCAGAATTGCCAGAAGCAAAAAGAAATAGATTCTATGAAGAATATGGGCTCACAGTAGAAGTGGCTTCGAAATTGACTTCAACGAGGGATGTTGCAGAGTTTTATGAAGAAGTGGTTAAAGAGTTTGATCCAGATCTTGCTGCTAGGTGGGTGGCAGATATAATACTCGGGGAACTCAATTATCGAGATATGAATATAGAGGACACAATAGACAGACTAGATGAATTTAGAAGGTTAATGGCATTAGTATCTGAGGGAAAAATCACAGAAAAAAATGCTAGATCGATTGTATTACGTCGTATGTTGGATGAAGAGATTAGTCCAGAAGAAGTAATTGATCAGGAGAAATTAGAGATTAGTAGTGGGCAAGAGGTCGAAGAAATTGTCCTAGAGGTGATCAAGGAAAACAAATCTGCGGTGGAAGATTACAACAGAGGGGAAGGTAATGCTATGAACTACTTAGTTGGAAAGGTAATGGCAAAGACAAGAGGAAATGCAGATCCTGCTGTCATTAATCAGATTCTAAAAGAGCTTCTAGATTGATAAAAATGAAAGGAAAGGTTTACAATAGCTTGAGCTCGACGGCCACATTGTTCGGAAAAAAATAGAGGCAAAAAAGATGGAATTGATTGTATCGGAAAAGGAGATAGCTGCCAAGCGGGTTGCTGAGATACTATCAGATAAATCTGCCAAGGTTAAAAAAATAAACAAAATTAATGTTTATGAATGGGATGGGGCAAAATGTATGGGCCTCTCGGGGCATGTGGTCGGGGTAGATTTTCCAAAAAAATATTCAGATTGGAACAAAATAGATCCGAAAGAATTGATTGAAGCAGAGATCATAAAGAAACCGATTAGATCGGATATTGTAAAAGTATTAGAACAAGTTAGTTCGAAAGTGGACAGGGTGATTGTAGCAACTGACTATGATAGAGAAGGTGAGTTAATTGGAAAAGAGGCATATGAAATTGTCAGGGGAGTAAATAAAGAAACTCCGATAGAGCGGGTTCGGTTTTCATCAATTACTTCAAAGGAAATAAAAGATAGTTTTAGTAATCCGGAAGAAATTGACTTTAATTTGGCAGAAGCGGGAGAGGCTCGTCAAATCATAGATCTTGTGTGGGGAGCTGCTTTGACACGTTACCTATCTCTTGCAGCAAAACAGTATGGGAAAGACTTTATTTCAGTGGGAAGGGTTCAATCTCCGACACTTAAACTGATAGTCGATCGGGAGAGGGAGATAGATGATTTTGTTCCTGAAGATTACTGGGAAATATTTGCAGAAGTGGGAGAAATTGGGAAGGGTTCGGAGGGATTTCAAGTGAAATATTTCTTTACAGAAGAAGGGAAAGAAAGTGATAGGGTTCTATCAGCAGAAGAATCTGATAGAATACTAGGGGTTATCAGAGGTGCGGACGAAGTAAAGGTCGAAGAAGTAAAGCAAAAAACCAGAATTGACCAGCCTCCAACTCCATTTAATACAACTCAGTTTATTCGGGCGGCGGGGAGAATAGGAATGGTTGCAAAACGTGCTATGAATGTAGCAGAATCGCTATACACTGCGGGTTATGTCACATACCCAAGGACGGATAATACCGTGTATCCGAAAAGTTTGGATTGTAAAGAGTTGTTAGATGTTCTCTCTAAAAATAGTATGTTTAAAGAAGATGCCACATACCTCATAGGGCTGAATAAAAAGCCAACACGGGGGAAGAAAGAAACAACAGATCATCCCCCTATTCACCCTACAATACAAATTCCAAAAAAGGAAAGTCTTGAACCGGCGGAGTGGAAAATTTATGAATTAATAGTTAGACGGTTTATGGGAACTGTTGCAGAACCTGCTGAATGGGATCACCTTCGAGTGGTGGTAGAAGCAGAGAGTGAATTATTCAAGGCAAGTGGGAGACGACTAGTCAAGGAGGGATATCACAGAGTATACCCCTATCACAAGAATGAAGAAAATTATATCCCGAAGGTAGAAGAAGGATCCAAATTATCTATGAAACAGGCATGGGTAGAGCAGAAAGAAACCCAACCTCCAAGGAGGTATGGACAGGCAAGGTTGATCGAGACGATGGAAAAGATGGGAATTGGGACTAAATCTACAAGGCATAATACAATAGAAAAACTTTATCAGAGAGGATATTTAGAAGAGAATCCACCACAGCCTACAAATTTGGCCCGGGGGGTTGTAGAGGCAGCGGAGAAATACGCAGATTTAGTAGTATCGGAAGAAATGACTGCGGAGCTTGAAGCGAACATGGCAGAAATAGCCAAAGGGGATTCGACATTAGAAGAAGTTACCAAGCGATCTAGAGAAATTTTGGCTGAAGTTTTTGAAGAATTAAGAGGTTCGGAGGAAGAAATAGGAGGGCATATAAGGAATGCGTTGAAGGCTGATAAAACAATAGGTCCATGTCCAGATTGCGGAAAAGATCTAGTTGTTAGGAAGAGCAGAAAAAGGGGATCGTTCTTTGTGGGATGTGATAATTGGCCAGAGTGTAAGTTCACATTGCCATTGCCCAATAAAGGAGAACCAATGGTAGTGAAAAATATTTGTGAAAAGCATAATTTGAAAAATGTTAAAATGATTGCAGGGAGGGGAACTTTCGTGTATGGGTGTCCTATTTGTGAAGCGGATGGTGCAGAAGCTGAGGAAGATTTGATCATAGGTTCGTGTCCCGAATGCAATTCCCAAGAGGGAGGGGAGCTTGCGATTAAGAGGATGAGGAGTGGATCGCGGTTGGTGGGGTGCACTAGGTATCCTGAATGTGGATATACACTTCCCTTCCCACGCGAGGGTGAAATAGAAATATCAGACAGAGTGTGTGAAGACCATAGACTTCCAGAACTAGTGATTCATAAGGGAAAAGATCCATGGGAGATTGGATGCCCAATTTGTAATTTTGAAGCATATAAAGTGGCGAGAGAAGCTAGAAAAAAGAAAAAGAGCAAAAAGAAATGAGCCATATCTAATTTTCATATTCTTATTTTTCAGAACAGTTAACCTTATGTACATATAAGTTCATAAACGTACAATAATGAACAAAAAAGAGAGTCTGGCACCTGAGATTCAAGCGATACTAGAATCGGCTCGGCGGAGAAGGCCTCCTGACGATAGAGTTGAGGTTTCTGCACGATCACTTCCAGAGGCATTGGAAAAATCTAGAACAAGGGGGCACATTCCAATTATAGCGGAAATAAAGCCCACGAGCCCAACTACGGAGGGAATACGTCACGATGATCCGGTGGAGATGGCTATCTCTATGGTAAAAAATGGGGCGACTGCACTCTCTGTTTTGACTGAACCAGATCACTTTCATGGATCGATTGAATCTCTTGAGCGTGTGAGAAAAGCGGTTGAAGTTCCTATTTTGAGAAAGGATTTCATATTGAATGAAATGCAACTAGATGCAGTCGAATCAGATATTGTGTTGATAATAGCTAGTTTTGTAGAGGAGATAGATAAACTAGTTTTGGCTGCGAAACAAAGAGGGTTCCAGGTATTGGTAGAAGTGCATTCAGAGGAAGAAATAGGAATGGCAATCGGGGCTGGAGCGGAAATTATTGGAATAAATAATAGGAATATAAAAAACCTAGAGGTGGATCTAAATACTTTCAAGCGACTTGCACCCAAAGTTCCTTCTGATGTTATTTTAATTGCAGAGAGTGGAATCAAAAATGTGGCAGATGCTAGAACGATGTATGGGGCGGGGGCAGATGGATTGCTTATCGGAACGTCCATCATGCAAGGAAACATAGGAGAGAACACAAAGCGGTTTGCTCAGATCGAAATATGAATAGTACTAAATTTGGGAAATATGGAGGACAATATGTGCCAGAGGTGTTGATGCCAGCCATATCAGAATTAACTTCGGCGTATGAGAATTATGTGAAAAATAATAAAGATGGGTTTATGGATGATTTTTTTGATCGGTTAAGAGATTTCGGAGGACGTCCAACTCCATTGTATAAAGCAGAAAGATTGTCGGAAAGGTATGGGAGAGAAATATATCTTAAACGGGAAGATCTTTTGCACGGGGGTGCGCATAAATTGAACAACGCCCTGGGGCAATGCTTGCTAGCGAAATACATGGGGAAAGATAGGATTATTGCGGAAACTGGAGCTGGTCAGCATGGAACTGCAACTGCTATGGCTGCGTCATATCTAGGGTTGGATTGTGAGATATATATGGGGAAAAAAGACATCAATAGACAACGTCCAAATGTATTTCGTATGGAGATTAATGGTGCGAAGGTAAATCCTGTCGAAAGGGGAAGTGGCACATTAAAGGAAGCAATAAATGAGACACTAAGGGATTGGTCAAAGAGTGTAGATACAACGCATTATGTAATTGGGTCGGTGGTGGGACCACACCCATTCCCTAAAATGGTAAGGGATTTCCAAGCAATAATATCACAAGAGGCACGGGAACAGATTCAAGTAGAAATTGGGAGACTTCCAGATAGCGTTGTTGCTTGTGCAGGGGGTGGTTCAAATGCGATGGGTGCCTTTTACAATTTTCTGCAGGATGAACAGGTTAATTTAATTGCGGTTGAAGCGGGCGGGAAGGGTATAGAAGCTGAATCAGAAGGAAAGATAGCACACCATTCGGCATCTTTGACCATAGGAAAGGAAGGCGTACTGCACGGTGCGAGAACAAAAATACTTCAAGATGCAGATGGGCAAATAGTAGAGTCCCATAGTATTTCTGCAGGGTTAGATTATGCAGGAGTGGGACCAGAATTGGCCTATTTGGTTGATGAGGGCCGAGTAATACCAAGAATTGTCCGTGATGAGAATGCAATAGAGGCCTTTTTCTTATTATCAGAAATGGAAGGGATAATTCCGGCACTCGAGACGTCTCATGCGATCGGGTACTTAGAGAATCATGTAGAAGGAGATCTAGGGGAAATAGTAATTGTAAATCTTTCAGGGAGAGGGGACAAAGATGTAGAAACCGTGATCGAAGAATCGCACAGATTGGGATTAAAAAATCAGACAATGGATCGGATTAAAAAGGGAATATGAGTTTAATTAAGAATGCATTTTCAGATGGGCCAATACTGATTCCGTACATAACGGCAGGAGATCCAGATCAAGAGGCTACAGTGGAATATGTAGCCGCTCTTGTTCGAGGGGGAGCGAAAATAATAGAATTGGGATTGCCATTTTCAGAACCGATAGCCGATGGGCCAATAATTCAAGAGGCAATAAATAGGGCTCTAGAAGCGGGTATGACTCCAAGAAAATTTTTTGAGTTGGTTTCTATGATGGATTGTGAGGTTCCGATAGTAGTAATGACATATTATAATATAGTTCATCAATATGGAGAAATCCCTATAGAATCGTTTGTTTCTGATTCTGTGAAATGCGGCATAAGTGGGATGATAATTCCAGATTTACCGGTTGAAGAAGCAGATCTGTTGCTGAAAATTTGCAATGAAAATGGGGTTGATTTAATATTCATTATTGCACCTACTACACGTGAGCAACGAATAGAAAAGATAATGGAAAAAATTTCAGGTTTTGTGTATGTTCAAGCTAGACTTGGAACAACGGGGGTCCATAAAGATGTGAGTCAAACTACGTATGAAAGTTTGGATAGATTAAGAGAATATAACATTCCAAAAGCAGTAGGGTTTGGTGTGAGTAATGCAGATCAAGCGGCAGAGATAATCGAATCAGGGGCAGATGGAGTGATAGCAGGGAGTGTATTTGTAGATATGATTGATAAAGGTCGAATGGAAGGAGTTCGTAGGGAAGACACGGGTAGATTACTAGAGGAAAAAGCTCGAGAATTGGTACGCGGTATTGGAGGAGGAACAGAGAATAATAAACCGTAACGCACATAACCGGTGAGTGCGACACGATAACACACTAATGAATACAGGAACGGCTGCAAGATTATGCAGAATTGGAAAAGGTAACAAATACGTCATTGTACCAATAGACCACGGCTTGACTCAAGGAGCAGTGGATGGATTGAGAGATGTAGAATCGACTGTTGACGCAGTTACAAGGGGTGGTGTTGATGCCATTCTTTCTCAGAAGGGGATTGCGCAGAGGGTTCATCAGAATAAAAATGGGGCAGGGTATATTATGCACTTAAATGGATCAACAGATATTGGGCCGGCTTCAGAAGATAAGCGTTTGACTGGGACTGTTGAAGAGGCTGTTAAAATTGGTGCGGATGCTGTTTCATACCATATAAATGTTACAAGTGAATATGAAGGGAATCAGATAGAATCTCTTGCAAAGGTAACGAAAGATGCCAACGAATTTGGCATGCCGGTGCTAGTGATGTGCTATGTTAGAGGACACGAAGAGAATACGAAGGATCCAGAAAAGATTTCGCATGCAGTTCGCCTCGGGGAAGAACTCGGGGCAGACATCATAAAAACTGTATACACAGGTGATCCAAAAAGTTTTGAATCAGTGGTCGCTGCAACTTCCAAGCCCGTAGTGATTGCAGGGGGAGCGAAAGGAACGGACAAAGGAACTATCGAAATGGTTAAAGGTGCGATGGAGGCAGGTGCATCGGGAGTTTCAATGGGTCGGTGTATATTCCAACATAAAGATCCAGAATCAATATCCCGTGCAATAGTAGAGATAGTTCACAATGGAGTATCTGTTGAGAAAGCAATGGAAAAATCAGGTTTGTTAGAAAAATGAAACGGAGTGTTTGGCTTAAAGCAGATGCAGGGGATTGGGAGTCCAAAAAGAGGCGCATAACAGCGGGTTTGGAAGCAGGAGTGGATTGGGTGTTAGTGAATGATGTTGATGTAAATGCCGTTAGAGAATTGGGAAATATAAAAATTGCTGCGTTTACTACTAATGACGTTCAAGTAATGGAGGCAGAAGGGACGGACAGTGGCCAGGAGGCAGCTGATGCGGTGATTATAGGAAAAAAAGGTGAAGGTGATGGGACTGTAGAATTGCCTAAAAAACTCTCAGATTCTACAGACGTAAAAGCTGTCAGAAGGGGAGGGGCAAATGGAGGATATATTCGAATATTATCGAAGGGACATGAATCGTTGGCAGAGGAAATAGCGAAGGTGGGAGAGTATACGATAGTTAGTGGGGAGGATTGGAAAATTATCCCTCTAGAAAATTTAATTGCGAGAATTGGAGGTCAAACAGAATTGGTTGCAGGGGTAAATAGCTCTGAAGAAGCTAGAACTGCTTTCGAGACTTTGGAGATAGGAGCAAATGGGGTGTTAATAGATTCCGACGATCTGAATGAGATTAGATCAACAGTAGATTTGAGAGATTCTGCGGATAGAGAAGCTTTAGAATTGGAATGGGCAAAAGTGGTGTCTGTAAAAAGTACAGGTATGGCAGATAGAGTATGTGTAGATACGGGTTCTCTCATGCATTCAGAGGAGGGTATGCTTATTGGTTCAATGGCAAGAGGATTATTTTTTGTACATGCGGAAACTGCAGAATCGCCATATGTTGCTTCCCGGCCATTTCGGGTGAATGCGGGAGCGGTCCATGCGTACGTTCGATCTTTAGGAGGGAAAACTAGGTACCTAGCAGAACTGCAAAGTGGGGATGAGATTCAAATTGTAAATACCAAGGGAGAAACTAGAGAAGCAGTTGTAGGAAGGTGTAAAATAGAAAAACGCCCTATGCTTCGAATTGAGGCCATAATTGGAACAAAAAAGGGAGAGGATAGAATAGAGACATTGTTGCAGAATGCAGAAACTGTCAAAGTAGCAACCCAGAAAGGCCCCAAAGCTGTAACGGCTTTGGAAGTTGGGGATGAGGTATTGGTTTGCTACGAACATGCTGCTCGTCACTTTGGTGAAGCAATTGATGAGAGTATAATTGAGAAGTGAAATTGGAGATTAGGTAAAAGATTTTTTGAGCTTGCGAATAAGCTTAGTCTTCTTGGCAGAGTTGACTAAAGCGAAATCAAGAACGTCACAGATGTTGGTTGCTGAAACCATTTCGACTAGGTCGGTATATTCACTTGAAAGCATCACATCTTGTTCATTTGCTTTAGGGATGATAACGCGAGAAATGCCAGCTTTTGCCGCAGCTTCAATTTTATGAGTTACACCTCCAACTGGGAGAACATCTCCACGAACAGAGAGGGAGCCAGTCATAGCAACATCTTGTTTAACAGGGACATTTTCGAGAGCAGATAAGACAGCTGTTGCCACCGTGACACTCGCAGAATCCCCCTCTATTCCTTCGTAAGATTGGACAAATTGAACATGGATATCACGATCAGTTAAACCTTTTTCAGAGAATTTTTTAATAATGGCA
Organism: Halobacteriales archaeon; assembly: GCA_022450005.1. Lineage (GTDB taxonomy): Archaea > Halobacteriota > Halobacteria > Halobacteriales > Hikarchaeaceae > Hikarchaeum. The sequence continues at coordinate 26,705 of JAKURE010000002.1, read as the reverse complement.
GAAACATTTTTTATGGATTCCTCAGCTATTTTTTGTAGTTGCCCGGTTGCAATTATTTTTCCACGTCCTTGAGAGGGTGTAACTTCGGCCATGACGGGGAGGACTATTCCAGAATCTTCACCCATAACGGCTAGACCGTTAACGCGGGCGATGGAAGTGCCATCATTACTAGAAAGAGCGTAGTCTTTCCGCCTTTGGGCATACTCATCCGCCAATTGTTGTTCTATAGAACGTGAGCGTGATTTTGCTTGCAAAACATGTTCTTGAGTTGCATATTTTTCCTCGGCAGATCTTGCTAAGTCCCCAGCTGCTCGAATGAGACCGCCCAGTGATCGGAAGCCCAAAGTCAAATGTCCTTTTCGGGAGGCCCTTCTTCGGGCTTCGACGAGAATCTCTTCAACTGCTTCTTTAGTGAAATGAGGGATCCTACCATCATTTGTTATTTCTTGTGCGACAAATTGGACATATTTTCTGCGGAGTTCCGGGGTATCTTTAATTGTGTTATCCATATACAATTCATACCCATACCCTTTGATTCGATTTCTCAATGCAGGATGCATATTTTGCATTGCATCTAGGTTTCCTGCAGCGATCATGATGAAGTCGGTAGGGACCGGCTCAGTTTGGACCATTGCACCAGAAGAGCGTTCAGATTGGCCAGTTATAGAAAATTTTCTTTCTTGTACTGCGGTCATTAACATTTGTTGAGAACGGAGTTCAAGGGTGTTGATCTCATCAATGAAGAGAACGCCTTTATGTGCTTTGTGTATGGCACCAGCTTCTACTCGTTCATGTGCAGGAGTCTCCATTCCACCTGATTGGAATGGGTCATGCCGGACATCTCCTAAAAGGGCTCCTGCATGAGATCCAGTTGCGTCGTGGAAGGGTGCAGTATTTTGTTCAGCGTTGTTGATTAATAAATTAGGAATCAGGGCGTCTGCGTTTCGGGAGCTATATCTAAAGGCTATATAGATAACTGCAGCTGCCAGGATTCCAAGTAAAGGATCTTGTGCTATTAAGAGTGCATATCCAACTACAGCGATGATGATCATCCACATTAAAAATGATCTCATTTGGTTTTGCTTTTTGGCTTCTTCCTTATGCGCATCAATGATTTGTTGCCCCTTTCCAGTAGGTACTGTTCGAATTTTAGGAACGTTCTTATCATCGGAGTTCTCATAAACTAAAACGTCTTGTAACTCTTCTTTGGGCAGTAGCTCTGCCATGGCTTTGGCTAGCATGGATTTTCCAGTTCCAGGGGATCCAATCATCATGACGTGTCTGTGTTGAAGTGCGGCTTTGGTGATGGCTTCTGTTGCCCTGTCCTGGCCAATTACCTGGTCAATTAATTTTTCAGGTATAGGTACTTCATCGGTTGTGGAAAAGATCAATCCACCAAGTATATCTTCTTCGGCTATTTCCTCATTTATTTTCAAATCCTTGGGAGGATTTTTCTTAACAGAGGGGGCATCAGAAGTTGATGGTTTCGTCGTTTTCTGGTCTGAAAGCTTCTGGCTCTTTTTAGTCATAAACGTGGTATTAGTATAGGGATCAAGAGGGCTGATATACTTTTTGTAGATAGCTGGTAAATGTAGCAGATAGATTTCGGACTATACACGGTATGGTTATTACGGATAAAAACGATCGATAAGGTATGGTCAGGGGGATATACATTGGGCGCTTTCAACCGTATCATAATGGCCACCATAAAGTGGTAGAAAAAATTTCAGGGGAAGTGGACGAGATGGTGTTAGGAATAGGAAGTGCCGGAGACTCTCACACAGGGAAAAATCCATTCACCGCAGGAGAGCGAATGTTAATGGTTACAAGGGCAATTGAAGAATTTGATGTTCCTTCATATGTGGTACAAATAGAAGATTTAAAACGGAATTCTATTTGGGTGAGCCATGTCGAAAGTATAAGCCCAAGTTTTGATGTGGCTTATTCTAATAATCCACTTGTGATTCAATTGTTTAGAGAAGCGGGAAAAGAAATCCGGCAAGTTCCAATGTTTGATCGGGAAGTATTGGAAGGAGCGGAGGTGAGAAGGAGGATGGAAAATGAAGAGGATTGGCAATCTCTAGTTCCAATTCCAGTGAGAGATATAATAGAAGAAATAGAGGGGATTCGAAGAATTCAAAAAATTAACGAAAGTGACTCGGAGAGGTGAAACTTAACTCGCTGCAATAATATCGTCTATTCGGATTATCATAGTTGCTGCTTCAGTGGCACTATCAATTGCTTCTCTTTTTACTGCAGCAGGGTCCAAAATTCCGTGTTTTACCGGGTCATCTAGTTCTCCAGATTCTCCTTTGGCAATTATTCCGGCACGGCCAGAATCATTTGCAGCCCGGAGATCAACAAGTGTATCGATCTGGTCTAGGCCCGCATTTTCTGCTAGAGTTCTAGGGATCACCTCTACGGCATCTGCGAATGCTTCGACGGCTAATTGCTTCCTTCCTTCAATGGAAGCTGCTACACTTCGGACTCGACTGGCGATTCCGATCTCGATTACACCGGCTCCAGGAACAACCTCACCGGATTCCACAGCAGCAGTAACCACGTCCAGTCCATCGCTGACAGCACGTTCTAGTTCATCTACAATATGTTCAGTTCCACCACGTAAGAAAACAGTGACCGCTTCTGCTTTTGATCCCGCTTCTACAAAAGTCAATTCATCGTCGTTGAATTTTTGAATCTCGATGGAATCTACAGTACCCAAATCTTCATTGGAAAGATTATGCAGAGTTGCAACCCTCATTGCACCGGTCGCGCGAGAAAGGGCTTTTGCATCGTCGCTGCTAACATCCTCAAATGCAAGAATGTCTTTGTCAGACAAAAATCCTGCAACTCGGTTATCTATGTCTTCAGTGCAAAATACAACATTCACTCCAGCTTTGGAAATTGTGTCTGCATAGTCACGAAGCTCAGCTTCCTCGGCCTCAAAGGCAGCGGTTAGTTGATCAACACTGGTTATTGTAAATTCTGCATCGACTTCTGGGTCACGTATTTCTAGGTCCATATCTAGAATTAGAACTTTTCCTTTAGAGACGGATTTTGGCATGTGTTCGTGTGCTCTTTCAGATTCCAATATGAATCCTTTTACTAGTTCAGTTGCACTAGAGGAAGCACCCACACGCGTCTGAAGATGGATATCATCTCGATTTACTTTTCCAGATTTAGTGACGTGTTTGACGGCATCGACAATGATTTTAGATAGTTCGGAGGGGGAAACATCTCCAGTTCCTTTGCCAGTCATACTGGTAGTGGCGACTTTTTGTAGAGTCTTGTCGTCCAGAGTTTCGTTTAGAATATGGGAAGTGATAGCTTCTTGTGCAATTTGATTTGCCTCTGAATAGCCCTCCACAATAGTTGTTGGGTGGACGTCGTCTTCGAGGAGTTTCTCGGCTTTTGCTAGTAATTGCCCAGCTATGACAGCTGCGGTTGTAGTACCATCTCCGACCTCTTCTTCTTGGGATTCGGATACTTCTACGATCATTTGAGCAGCGGGATGTTCAATATCCATTTGTTTCAAAATAGTAGCGCCATCATTTGTTATGATCACATCTCCAGAAGAGGTTACCAGCATTTTATCCATTCCCCGAGGGCCCAATGTAGTTCTAACTGATTCTGCGACTGCTTTTCCAGCAGCGATATTCATAGATTGTGCATCCCGTCCTTGCGTGCGTTGAGTACTGTCGCCTAGTATAATGAAAGGCTGATTGTGTGCCATAGTGATTACTAATTGGAGGTTAGCGAGTCTATATTAATTTAACGGACTTGAATCAGTAGACTTCAAAGAGATACAGACCAATAAGATACGGTTGAAATACGTTGGCCTATCGGAGTTGAAACAACTGAAGAATCGATAGATCGTATAGGTTTTGCTAGGGCGAGTGGGAGATTCCTATAGATTCCATATGGAAAAATAAAATCCTGGTGCGAATCTTCAATTGTCATGTCTATAGATGATAATAATCGAGATATATAGGATCTATCGTGGAGCGTGGATCCCATTGGCAATAGCCAATTATAGAAAGATCGTGCACTATATTTGTTGAAAGTATCGAAAATGATTTTTTCACGGGCGACGCGGAGCATTTCTAAAAAGAAATACATAGGAATTGGAGTTAAGTGGAAAAATCTCATGGCCAGAATTATATCAAAAGAGGAATCTTCAAATGGCAAATTCCCTGCGTCTGCGTGCAAAAAGGTTAGATCCCCAGCGTGGGGCGATGTGTCCAATTTATTTTTTCCTATTTTGATCATGGGATCAGAGATATCGAGCGCAACGACATCGGCCCCAAGGTCTGCTAACATTAGACTGAATCTTGCAGTTCCGCAGGCCATATCTAAAATCCTTTTTCCATCGATGAAGTCTATAAAATTAGTTACTATTTGTTTCTCATGGGAATCAATTAGACTCCCCCCTTTTGAGAAACGCTTGGCATCATACCGAGTGGCATTTGGGATTTCTTGATACCAGCTTTTACCTTTCATTTACAATTAGAACATAGGATATAATTGGATAAAACATAGATGGTGGAGCGGTCTTTCTTCGATGGATTTTAACAAACAGGTTACAGATATTGGGTGTGAAATTGGAAGAAGAGTTAATAGCTGCACAAATGTTAGACGTGAAGGAATTGGCAGAGACTATCGTAGGGATTGGTTTTGAGTGTACTGACTGCGGGGCTTGTTGCAAAGGAGGGGAAGAAGAGCACACGGCGACAATATTTCCAAGTGAAATTAGGAAAATACAAAATAGTGGTAAAATGGAATGGAGAGACATTGCCCGTCCGATGCCCTTTGGAGTTCGGGAAAATGAGAAAGGGGAATTGGTTGGAGAAACGTTCGAGTGGGCTTTGCAGATAGGGGAGTGTGGAGATTGTTCATTTTATAGGGAAACGGATGGGAAGGGGATGTGTAGCATATATGGGTTCAAACCTTTGATTTGTGAGACATACCCATTCAGTGTCGATTTGGGGGGAAGTAGTAATCCGAAGGGCGAGGTTGTAGAAAAAGTGGGGGATATATTGATACATGAATGCGAAGGGGTTGGTAGGGAAATAGAGTACAAAGAGGCGATGAAAATGGCAGAAGTTCTAAAAGAGAGAACCATACGTGAAATAGAAGAATCAATACAATTGGTAAAAAGGTATAGAAGTTTAAAGATAGGAGGGGAGAAATTGATTGTTCATGATTCAGAAGGCGCAAAGAATGGAGATGGGAAAATTATATAGAAATACCGACAGGGCTATTAAGTTGGAGTGCAACTCAGGTCATTTGAGGATATCGGTATGATAAATTTAGATCAAGTTTTATGTTTGTTTAATGCAGGGATTGAAAAGATAGACGGAGAGCATATTATTAGGATTCCAAATGAAGAGATTGAGAATCAAAGTTTGGAGAAAGGGGAGGTGTATCGAATTGCGCTAGTAAAGCAAGGGGAAGACTTTGAACTAGGGGTTCAAACAGAAACTACTACTGCGCCTGATTACCCACAACCGCCAGTTGAAATGGGAGAGATACGATATGTAGAAATAGAAAGTTTGGGGAAACAGGGAGACGGTATAGCACGTGCGGAGAGGGGCTATGTCATAATTGTCCCAGGGTCAAGTGTGGGTGAACAAGTAAAGATAGAAATCATCGACGTCAAACCAAATTTTTCTATGGCAAGTGTTGTTGAAGACTTACTAGAGTGAAACAAGAGGGGATCATTCTCTATAAAAGAGTAGTAGCAAACTGAGATATATCCACTTCGATAGAATTGGATGCGGCTTCGATGGAAATGTAGGGACGATTTGAAATCAAAGTTTGTGCTCTTTTCTTCCCCACACCGGGGATTGCTAACAGTTCAGAGAATGTTGCAGTATTGAGGTTCAATTTTAGTGGGAGTGCCGTGACAGATCTTTGGCCATGATTGACCACAATGGCATCGAGAACAGTTCCAAGAGGGAGTTTTCCAGGAAATCCTACAAGAATTGGGTAAGTACCAAGTTGCCTTCCAAAAGTGAACCTACCATTTTGGAACTCTAGATGTACGTGGGGCAATATAGTTCCAATCGGAGCGACTTTTTGGATCATCAAATTATCGAAAGTCTGGCGGACTTCTTCCTTGTATTTTCGGAAGTGTTTCTTGTGGCCCATTGCGATGGAAGCACCAGTGCTGGACATGGGAGTTCCGGGGAATGCCATAACTTGGCGTATGTTAACTCTGCGGACTAAAAATCCAGAATCTAGAACTCTTTTAAGGAATTTTTTATTGAGCTCAAAGGTTTCTTTTGTTTCTCCTTTAAGCCCGTGCACAAGGTTAATTCCGGGGAGTAATTTTGGTAGTGAATCTTTGGTTGTCCTCCAGCCAGATTCTCGGTTAACAGATTCTATCGCTGCAAAACACTCTTCTGCAGTCACATTGAGGTTGTTTTCACTATATACTACTGGGTCGGCAGATTCGAGGCCAAATGCTGCAGTGTCTCCGGGTGTATTGAATTTAGAAATAATACGTAGGCATTCTGCAGATTCCGAAGGCCAATTTACAATAGTAATTGGGTTCATATTGTCTAGATGAAGAGTCCCAAGTGACGGGGCCACCTTATGAATACCAGAATAAAGATCGTACAGCTCAGAAGGATTAGGGCACTTTCCATCTCCACCATAGGCTAGTATGTCAGCTTGACGCCCGATACGAAAATGGCGAATTCCAGAGTTATAGAGTTCAGATATTTCATGTAATATAGAGTCAACAGACCTAAAAGATGGTTTGGAACCATAGAGTGGTTCGGTACAGAATGAACATCGATAAGGACAGCCACGGGAAGTTTCAATTTCACAGATGAGATAATGAGGATGGTTGGGGTGTTGTTTAACTATAAAAGAACCTTTTGATGCCCATTTTTTGATCTCGTTGTTATCGCGCATTCTATCAGAAAATCCTTCAAGATTTTGATGGATTAAATCATAAGCAGCGGCTTCTACATCTCCTTTTGCCACGAATGTGTAGTCTAGGTCATCTCTATGCATATCACTAGCTCCCTCGTTTTTAATTCCAACGCCGAATTTGATGGGACCTCCAAGAAGAGATACTCCTTTTGCCGTCCAAGATATTTTTTTGACTTCATCTGGTTCGGCAGGTGTACCTCCCACATATTTTCCTGGAACAGTCATGCCCCCGATGTAAATTAATAGGTCTGAATTCTCTATGTGGTCCCAACGATTTTGTTCTTGCCGAAGTGCATCAATTGTGTGGTAAATTATATTATTAGGAGAGACCCCGGCGTCGACCAATGCCCCGGCTGTGTATCGAGGATAAGTGGAGATGTAAGGGGGAACTCCAAAATGGGCAGGTTCGTCCACATAACCATCAACTATTGCTACATTGAGATCAGATGGAGTTATCATGAAAAAATAGATTGGGTTCGAGAACTATAAGGAATTGGTTCTATAGAACAGTTAGGCGAAGGCTAATTTTATTTTCATTTTGCAAGAGGGGTATGATATTTCTATTCAAATTCTTTGCTGCAGTATCTGAATTGATCATGATAGTTCTATCATCGACGTAGCAGCTTTTCCGAATGACGGCAGAATTGGTACTTTTAAATGTTAGATCGGGGTGACCACAGCCGAAAATATATTGTTCGTGGCTGCCAACAGATAATTTGGCAGTTATTTTTGCATTTTTAGTTTGACAAGCGGTAATGAAATCGTTGGAAAAGGCAGATGGGGATCTATTGGAAGAGATACCAACTATGCAATCTCCAGAGGGGGTTAGATAAGAATCAGTAGTGATTTCGAGGGTGGAAGAATGGTTTGCGGTGACATTTGGATTACCATAAGCTACTAAATTCTCAACATATTGCACAATAGAAGGTAGTAATAGTTTAGCATATAAAGAGTACGCCAAGGGGATTTTTCTCTCGAAACTATTAAACCCATAGGACAAGTATCCCAACTCGTTAGAGTACTTCATTACGAATAGAAAAGCAAACTGACCATTATCAGAGGAGAGGCTATTTAGTTAGCTAATTTTATGCAGAGTTTAGGAGTAATGCAAGTGTATAGAAGGTGAAACTACAAATGGAACCGGCGACAGAAACAATAGAAAGTATAGAAAATAAAGAAGGGAATGCACCTGAAGAAGAGAAAGAAGTGATTGAACTTGAAGAAGGGAATGCACCTGAAGAAGAGAAAGAAGTGATTGAACTTGAAGAGCTTGACTTAAGCAAAAATATTGAAGTGACAGAAGAGGATGTGGAAGCGAAATCGAAGTCCCAACTGATCAAAATAGCAGGAGAGCTCAGAGATAGAAGGAATGAATTGAATCAAGAAGCTTCGCGTAGAGCGACTCTGCGAGATCGTCTCAATGATGAAACAAGAAATAGAGTGGATGAAGCACATGCACATCGAGAAACGCGAGATGAACTCAATGGTTCGGTTCAATCTACAAAGGATGAAAGAGATGAGATGAATCGTTCTGCAAGTGAATTATTCAAGGGTGTGGGTAACGATAAGAAAGAACATGGGTCAAAAAAAGAGAAACCTCTATCTGCACTGGAAAAGGAGATTGAATCCCTGGAATTTAGACAGCAAACAGAAGTATTAACAGGAGGGACTGAAAGGAAATTAATCGAAAAAATAGCGGATTTGAAAGAGAAATATTCCGAGAAGAAGAAACAACTTGAACAGGATCGGGAAGTTGGTGAGAAAAAAAGACAGGCAGAACATTCACGAAGAGAGGCGTCGGGTCTTCATAGAGAAATGATACGACTAGCAGACGAGGCTCAGGTAGAACATAATAAGATGATTGAATGTTATAGACTGGCAGATCAAGTCAGAAATGAGGCAGATGAAATTCACGCTAAATTTATCCGCGCGCAGGAGTTGGCAGATTTCCACCATGAATGGTTCATTAAAGTCCAAAAGAAACTGAGAAAAATGGATAAAAAAGATGAATCCTCACGTCAAAGTGTGAGAGAAGCAGCTCGGAAAGAGGCGAAGAAAGAAGGAGAGGAAATATATGAGAGGTTCAAAAAAGGACAAGCTCTTGGAACGGAAGATTTAATGAAATTGCAAAAGGCCGGATTGCTCTAAAATTGGGATAGAGGATAAGTGTAACGAGAGGGAGAGGGATCCACAAAACGCATCTTTTTGCAGTAGTAAGTTCCTTAGTAGGGTGAAAAATGAGTGTCTTGGTAGTATATTTAGACGTAAATGAAGGTGGAAATAGGGATAGCTCAGAGGAGTCCCAGTACCTCGTGGGGCAAGAGGAGGTAGAGGAACTGGTTTCTATTGTGGGGTTGGAAGATCCAGAGAATAGTCAGGTTAACTGTTTGCTAGAGGCACTGAAAGTAACAAAAGAACTAGAACACGCAGGAGAAAGGGCAGAAGTTGCAGTTGTTTCGGGTAGATCGGGGGCCATAGTATCAGAAACAGATAGATCATTGGCGAGACAATTGGATCTACTCTTAGAAGAAGTAAAACCAGATTCAGCCGTTTTAGTGATAGGGTCAATTGAACAAGAAAGATTGATTCCAATATTGGAAAGTCGAATTAGAATAGACGCAGTTGATAGAGTTATTGTTCGTCAGATACACGACCTGGAATCAAAATACTATTTAGCAAAACGTTTTTTGGCGGATGATGAGTTGAGATCAACCATTTTAGTACCCATGGGGGTTGTGCTTACAGTTCTACCAATCCTTTCATACTTAGTAGATGTGAGAACCACATTTGCAGTTATTACAGCGATTCTAGGGGTGTTTGTATTATACAAGTCACTTGATATTGATGATAGTATTGCAATCATACCCACGAAGATTCGTGAAACGCTTTACTCGGGCAGAGTATCTGTTGTGACATACGTAGTTGCAGTGGGACTAATTTTAGTTGGAGTTTTTATTGGAGTGGTCAACACGCCAATATCAGAAGATGTAGGCGGATCGGTGACTTCTTTGATGGGATTTATACATTACAGTATTCCATGGGTAGCTTTGGGAGGATTGGTAATGAGTCTAGGTAAAGCATTGGACAGTGTGATAAGGAATAAACAAGTTCAAACTGCACATATAAACCTGATATTTGGGATAATATCAACTGCAATAGTAATCAGGGGTTTTTCATCCTATTTCCTACAGCAGCAAGGTGCCATAGGAGCGATTGGATTAGCAAAAATGAGAATGGGAGGATTGATCGAAATAGGGCCATTGGTTTGGACAGCGGAGGAACATTTGGCCATATTTGTGGGCTTAGGAATATTGGTGAGTGTTGTTGGCATAAAAATAGCACCCAGAATAAGAAAGATGCAAAGTAAAGCTAAATGAGCTCGATAGTGAAATGAAGGGGGGTCAATGGGTAAGTCTATTCTCAGGTGGAAAAGACTCTAATTGGGCATTATATCAGGCGCTTGAAAATGGATTTGATATTAAATATCTATTGACGGTTCACCCTCCAGCTGGTTCATATATGTATCATGTTCCAGCAACGAGGGTAGTGCCCTTTGTGGCGGAGAGTATTGGGATTGAACTCATAGAAATTGAACCTGAATTTAAAATTCTAGGAGATACAGATTCGGGGGGGCAGGGAGACAGGGAAGTAAAATGTATTGAAAATTCGTTGAGAGAAATAGCAGATGAGATTCGCCTAGAGGGTATCATAGCAGGAGCGGTGGAGAGTGAGTACCAGAGGAGTAGAATTCAAAAAATGTGTGACAATTTGAACATAACATTGTATGCCCCTTTGTGGAAATCCAATCCATTAACTATGATTAATAAAATGGTAGAAGGTGGTTTTGAAATTATGATGGTTAGTGTTGCTGCAGATGGTATTGATGAATCTTGGTTGGGGAGATATATAGATATGAATGCAATTGAGGAATTGCAAGTTCTCAATGAAAAATATGGAGTTCACATCCTAGGGGAAGGGGGGGAATACGAGACGTTAGTAACTAATGGGCCCCATATGAATCGGGAGATAAAAGTGGAATATGATGTTTTTTGGGAGGAAAATTGGGGAGAGGTACGAGTGAAAAATGCTTGGCTATGTTGAGTTTCGAGTGATAGGGATAGGTTAAGCAAATAGAAGAACTTACACAGAATTACCCTATTTGGGTGTGTGCTCCAATTAACGCTCCAGAAAGATCGATATTTCGTATTTGAGTTGCTTCATCTATTATGGAATTTTTTAAGTGGCAAGAATCGACAATTGCATTTGGAAAAACAACGGAGTTCTCTATATGAGAATCGGTTATTTTTGCACCGGACATGACATGGACATTTTTCCCCAGGGTAGTCCCAGAAAGGATTGCTTCGGAGTCTACAAGAGTTCCATCGTTTAAAGCCCAAGCTACGGCCCCTATATAACTTTCAGGAGTGCCGATGTCGAACCAAGCCCCATCGAATGAAAAGGCATAAACAGAATAATTTGGGTAAAGCCATTGGAGGAACCATCCGGGTTCGTCGGGGTTGTTTCCATTTGAGAGATAAGAATGAAATAAAGAGAGAGTTTTAGCAGGGAATGCGTAACAAGCAATGGAAACTAGACTACTCTGAGGATCAGATGGTTTTTCTTGAAATCCCACCACTTGTTCTTGGTCTACTTTAACCACACCATAGGATTTCGCGAGTTCTTTGTTACCAACATCGTATGCAGCGAGACACACATTTTGTTTAGACTCAAAGAAGTCTAGAAAATCACTTATAGAGAAACTTATTAGATTGTCCCCCGCGATGACCAATAAATCATCTTTGATTTGTTCTCGGTCTAAAAGTTGACCAAGTGCGCCTATAACTCCGAATTTCTCCTCTTCTGCAGTGGTTTCCTCCACAGTTAGTTTAGGTTTTGAAAAAGGGGAATTTGTCAAATGGTCAGTGAAATCAGCTGCGAACAATTCATTAGTACTTACATAAACATTATTTATTCTGGGCTCTTGTTCGAGTTCTTGAAAAATTCGGTCGATGACCGTGGATGGGCCCACGGGCAATAGCATTTTTGGCCTGTGTTGAGTTATTGGCCATAATCGCGTTGCATAGCCGCCCGCGAGAACAATGGCATCCATGAACAAGAGTTACCTTCGAGTGGTAAGACTTTTTGGATAAGTTAGCATGTCGAGAAAGGAGGGAATTACAAGGATAGGCGTTGATGTGAATGTACAAATTCTCGGAGGAGTTTTGCACCAAGTATTGCGGTTTGGCCGGAGTCCCTATCATTGACCTCTACTATATCGAATCCAGATGCGTGGGGGGATACTAAACGAACTACATGGAGCATTTCCTGTGCACTCAATCCAAAGGGCTCGGGAGTTCCGGTCCCGGGGACGATACTAGAATCTGCCGCATCAATATCAATACTGAAATAGACAGATCCGGTTAAATTGGGTTCCCAACTAGAAACTTCTTCGGGGGGTATGATAGTAACATCACTGCCGGTGGAACGATTCCATTCTTCTTCACAGCCAGATCTTGCTCCAAGAATAATTGCATGGTCTACAATTTCAAGTGCGTTCAATGTAGAAGTGGCATGACTCCAAGAGTTATCTTGATACGAATCTCGAAGGTCGAGATGTGCGTCGAGACAAACGTAAGTGTCAGGTTGTAGTGCCCGGATTGCAGCCAGATTTACTGTGTGTTCTCCACCGATAAGAAGAGGAGGGAGGTTGTCGTTGACTGCCTCTGTGATGAATCCCCCCAAATAATCAAGATAAGTGGGAAGATGAGAAGATTCGGGTATTACATCTCCAAAGTCATGGACCAACAATTCCGAAAAATGTGTCTTAGTTCTTGGGTCGTAATCTTCAAAATGGGCAGAGAATTTTCGGAGTTGATTTGGCCCAAATCTGGTTCCAGGGATAAAAGTGGTAGAAAAATCAAAAGGGGCCCCAAAAAGTACATAAGAAGCTTCGTTTCGAGAGGCATTTGCCCCAGAAAATAACATTACTTTACGACGACCTTTCTTTGGGTCTCATACTCCAAATATTCTATTTCACTGTCACCAGAAATATTCAATTCACTGGGTATTTCTAGTGAAAATGATTCATAGGAGTTTAGATCCATTATTTGGGCGACGTTGTTCCCCTCTAGATTGATGACTTGTCCTTGTCTACGTTCGATTACTGGGACCCATATTTTTGCATCTACAGGTTGGGACATGCTTCTTTTTTTGTTGTCAAATACACCTTTACCTTCAATTCTTGCTTTTGCACTTCCATGTTTTCCTGGTTTGGCCGTGCTGTAGGCGATTATTTCGCAGGGTGCGTCATCCATAATCAAATACGATCCTTTTTGGATATCACGGATTTCCTTTTGCATTTTGACCATACAAGATTTCAAGATAAGAACGTATAAAAGGGTTTCACAGCTGACATGAGAACCCTCCTGAGTTTTATATGTTTTTAGGTAGGCAGAATAATCACATAAAAACGGTTGGTTTCGATGGGAGGTGTTAACTACTTAAAAATTTTGTTAAAAGGCATACAGTTATGCTTTCGTTTTTGAGGAGAAAATTGGAGAATTTTTATGAAGATCTCTTGCAGAGTGAGATAAAAAAACCTCCAAAACATGTGGCAATCATACAAGATGGAAATAGGAGATATGCCCAAAAATTTGGAATTGGGAGGGAAGAAGGGCATATAGAAGGTGCAAAAACGACTGAAAGGGTACTTCACTGGTGCAAAGAAATCGGGGTAGAAGAACTGACATTGTATACATTTTCAACTGAAAATTTTGATCGGTCGGGTGAAGAGCAAAAAGAACTATTTGATTTGATAGAGTTAAAATTAAAGCAGTTTTCAGAAATGGAAGAAGAGTATTCGAGAGATGTTCGAGTGAGAGTTATAGGCCAACTAGAAAGAGTGCCAGAGCGTATTAGAAAAGTGGCTCGAGAAATAGAGAGAGATACTAGAGGAAATACCAAATTCAAACTTAATATTGCACTTGCATATGGGGGGAGGGATGAAATGTTAGATGCTGCAATAGAAATAGCAGAGGAAGTGGCTTCAAAAAAAATATCTGTAGAAGAAATTGATGGTAAAATGATAGAATCTCGATTGTCAGAGCAGAATATTAGGGATGTGGATTTAATAATTAGAACAGGGGGAGATGTTCGTACGTCGAACTTTCTCCCGTGGCATGCGAATGGAAATGAAGCCGCCGTGTTTTTTTGCACCCCTTATTGGCCGGGGTTTTCAAAAATTGATTTTTTAAGGGGTATTAGAACATATGAGCATAGAGAAAGTACCTGGCAAACGACCCGGGCAGAAAGAGCAATAGCAATTATTAAAGTTATGAAAACTGCAGAGATTAAAGATGTCAAAAAGGTGGCAAATCGTTTGCGTGCATATATTCCAGAAAAAGTATTAGAAGAAATAGTAAGTGAGGTCGATCAAGAAAATAGAGGTTCTGTAAAATATAACGAAAAGTGAGAAACTATGGGTAATTTACTAGTTCCCAAATCTACGCTTGCGAGATGCATAATCACGGAGAGCCCGGAGATAGTCACGCTTGCGAAAATCCCTCCAGTTGATATCAGTGAAATATAGCTCAGAGTAGACAGATTGCCAAATCATAAAATCAGATAGGCGCTCGCCTCCTGTTTTAATGACCAAATCGGGCTCTGCTGGGAAGACAAGACGTTCTTCTATAGTGGTTTTTGATATTTTTTTAGTAGATAAGATCCCATCAGAGACATCAATACAAATAGATTTTACAGCCTCGAGGAACTCATATTTTCCTCCGAGTCCGATTCCAATTCTAATCGGTGTTTCGGCGCGTGAGAAATGACTTGGTTTACAGATAGTGATCTCATGTGGTGTTTGGATTCTATAGAGTTCTCGGTCGAGGGTTGGGATTATGGCAGAGTCGAGTACACTAACATAAACGGAGACTACTTCGGCCCCATAATCAAATGCCCATTTGAAAAATTGCTCGAGTGTCGAATAGGATTGGTTGATGAGTAAATCACTTTCGGTTATCACTAGAACTACATGCTGAGGGGTAGCTTCCTGTAAACGGCGTATCCGAAAACTTAGATACTGATCATAGAGTCCCACACAAAAAATCAGGTTCCAAGAGAGGAAAATACCTCGGTTCAGACAAGAAGATTAAATAATCACTGAGGGTATAATTTGACGTGCAAGATCGAGTTGAAATGGAGTGGTTGTTTGCGTTGTTGGCGGTTTTGGTATTAGGAGGGTCCATAATGGAAGAGCTAATAGTGATAATAGTTCCACTATCATTGATTGTAATCATAGTAAACTTCATTCCAAGAAGAGGGATTTTTTTTAGGTTTTTGGGGAAAGAAAAGGGACTAAGAAAGATAGTTGAATTTTCGATGGGATTGATATTGCTAACGTTGCTGGTGACATTCGCCGGGATGCCCATGAATGTATTTGTAGTCTCAGCAATACTAGTGGGTGGAATCTATGTTATTGAAAAAGTAATGTTAATACGGGATATATCCCCCATACGGGAAGTGGTGGGTTTTGTGATAGGGGCATGGTTTTTGGGAGCTTTCGGTCAAGTTTTAAGTATGCTAAATGGGGTTCAGATTGGGACCTCAAGAGTTGTTTTTTTTGCAGTCATGGGAGGATTGCTTGTAGCTTTAGTCCGGGGGAATTGGATAAGAAATAATAGGACTTTATGTATGTTGACTATTGCACTTATTCTTTGGATTTTATCACTCCCATCATTTGAGTATCTAGACATCATTCCGCAACAATTGATGCTTGGGATTGGCATTGCAGGAGGGTTGGGATATATTTCGTGGAGAGTGGGTTCAGCTTCGGTAACGGGTATGCTAACTGGAATTATATTTTCGCTTATTGTTATTGTTTTTGGAGGGTTTGCTTGGTTTAGTATAATGCTTGCCTTTTTCGGAGTGGGAAGTTTAGTTACGCGATTGAATTATAAAGAAAAATTAGAGATGGGTGTTGCGGAAGGGAATGGGGGTGCAAGAGAGGCAAAGAATGTATTGGCGAATACAGTTGTTGCGGCAATATGTGTCGTGGGTTTTTCGATGGACACACAGTTGGGAATCAATGGAGATATATTCATATTTGGTTTTGCAGGTGCCATTGCAGCTGCGATGAGCGATACACTGTCAAGTGAAATTGGGATTCTTTTTGAGAACACTAGGTTAATAACTACATTTAGTAAAGTTGAGGTTGGAACGGATGGTGGGGTGACAGTACAGGGTTCATTGGCGGGTTTTGTTGGAGCGTTTTTCATAGGACTATTGACTAGTTGGGCTTTAGGAATTGGACTGGGTGGGGCAATTGTAATTGGGATTGCAGGAGTGGTAGGAATGGTTGGTGACAGTATTCTAGGAGCTAGTTTAGAGGATAAGTGGATGAGCAACGAGGGTGTGAATTTCATGGCGACTTTAATAGGAGCTATTGCTTCTGTTTGGGGTGCAATTATAGTAGGTATTATATTATTATAATTTTTGAGAGGGGGAGTATATTGAAATGAGCAGAAAAGCAACAGAGATACAGGTTAATAATACGGCTCCTGCTGCAGCCATGAGGTGTGCAGATCCAGTGTGATCTATGACCCCTCCAACCATTTCAGAGGGAAGCCAGGTGTGGTGGGGAGAACCAAGTAAAGGGATAAAATAATCAACTAGGTCGTTAAAAGCATGCCAAGAAACACCCACCAGTATAGGTATGAATGAAAAGGTAGTGTATCTAAAAATTAAGAATGCTTGCAAAGCCATGGCAAGGTGGCTCCAAAAAAGAAAATGGTACATTAAGGGATGAAGGTATGAGAAATCAGAATAAAATATGAGTAAAACATAGGGCGTCCATAGACCAAGTTTGATGCATCCTATAAAGGCTATAGATGAAACCCAAATTGAATTTTTACCCAATTTCCAAAGTCCCAAACTAAGAGCGAAAAAAAGAGTTGCTATAGGGCTATCTGGGACGAATGGTCACATCAAAAGGGGTTCGGTTGAAAGTTGAGGGAGGTAATACCAGAAACCAAATGCCGTTCCAAGTAAATTTATGAATATGATGGGCCAAGCGAGCTGAAATGCTATTCGTTCTAGGGGTGCAGGGATTGGAGACCAAATGTTCGGGTTAAGGGATGGAGAGTGATTCATGGAGTATATTTCTATTGCATTGAGGTTCTTTCAACGAGAATTATGGAGGAGTGAGAGTACTAAATATATTTGGGTTACAAAATTGCCGATATCAGTGGGTATAATTGCATTGCCGTCAAAGGTGGTTCATGGGAGTACCTATTGAGTTTGAGAAGTTAAGAAAGGGAACGGAACTTGTAAAACGTGGTTTTGCTAGTATGCAGAAGGGAGGAGTTATAATGGATGTCGTGAAGCCGGAGCAGGCTAGGATAGCAGAAGATGCGGGTGCGGTGGCAGTTATGGCATTGGAAGCGGTTCCATCGGATATTCGAAAAGAAGGAGGTGTTGCGCGAATGGCAGATCCTGAGATAGTTAAAGCAATAATAGAAGAAGTTTCAATACCAGTGATGGGGAAAGCTAGAATAGGCCACACTACAGAGGCTCAAATTTTGGAGTCAATTGGGGTCGATATGATTGATGAGTCAGAGGTACTTACCCCTGCAGATAGTGAATACCATATTGATAAACGGGATTTCACTACACCATTTGTGTGTGGCGCTAGAGATCTTGGTGAGGCGTTGCGTAGGGTAAATGAAGGGGCTGCGATGATAAGAACAAAGGGTGAAGCGGGGACAGGGGATGTTAATCAAGCCGTGAAACATCAACGTGCCATTACAAGTAAAATTGGTAAATTGGGGAATGCGTCGTACGAAGAATGTGAAGCATATGCTCGTAAAATAGGAGCACCGACAGAATTGGTTGAAGAAACAGCAAAAATGGGCCGATTGCCAGTGGTAAATTTTGCAGCAGGAGGTATTGCAACTCCTGCAGATGCTGCGTTGATGATGCACCATGGGTGTGATGGAATATTTGTGGGTTCGGGCATATTTGGAGCGGAGGATCCAGTGAAAATGGCGAATGCTATTGTTGAAGCCGTAAATAACTGGGACAACAAAGAAAAATTGGCACAAATCTCAACAGGAATAGGGAAAGGTATGAAGGGAGAGGCAAACATAGACATGCCAGAAGATAAAAAATTGCAGGGAAGAGGTATTTGAGTAACTTCTTTTTAATCTAAGTATAATTCGACTCCACCGCCGATTCTAGTTTGATAGGCAGTAGATTGAATTCCCTGAGAGAAAAATGCATCCACCATAGCTGAAGCCACAGAGCGGCTTTTTCCTTTTTTTGGGATCGCAAGAATAGTGGGGCCAGATCCACTAACTGTCACCCCAACTGCCCCAGATTCTATAGCTGCGGCTTGGACTGATTCATATCCCTTTATGAGCTGAGTCCTAGCGGGGGTTACGACAGAATCTGCCAACCCATGACCCACTAGTTCGGGGTTACTTTTTAACATTCCCGCGGTTAATGTTGCGGCACTTCCAACAGTGTGGACATGAGAATCTAGATCGAGTGATTTAGGCAAAACTTCTCGAGCATTTCGAGTAGATATGGTAATTTCAGGGAGACACACGACAACTTCGAGGTGGGCATCTATGTTAGTAATTCTATCTTGGCTAACAATTGTGAACCCGCCAAGGATTGAAGGGGCAACATTATCTGCATGTGCCTCTCCAGATGCGGCTTCTTCCCCTTTGGCGGCTATCCAAACAAGCTCTTCTTTTGAAAGTTCTTTATCATATAAAGCGTTCAGGGCAACTGCCGCTCCGGCTGCACTAGCTGCAGAAGATCCAAGTCCAGAAGCCGGTCGAATTCCTTTATCAATTGTGATCGTAGCAGGGGCATCTAGGGCCTCTGCCACTACCCCTGCAGTATTCTTTTTTGGGTTAACAGGAATATATTGACTTCCAGCGCCAGTAACAGTTATCGTGGTTTCTTCTGCAGGTTCAACATGAATTATATCAGCAGGGTGACTAAGTGCAATGCCAAAAACGTCGAAACCACTGCCAAGGTTTGCCACAGTAGCAGGGGCTCGGACGGTAACCATAGAAGCTATTTTTCTTAGGGGAATGAAAACCTACCGCTGTATCAATGTGATTCAAAAAAGTTCTTTCCGGTGTAGAACTAAGTAGGAACAATGATTGGAATCATAGGAGGTGGTCTTGCTGGTCTTTCCGCTGCTTATTATCTACAGAAAAAAGGATATCAAGTGAGGATATTTGAGGGGGAGGAAGAACTAGGTGGGTTGGCTGTTTCTTACGATACAAAGGGAGATTCGATTGAGAAATTTTATCACCATCTATCGAAATCGGAAGAAACGATAGTGGAGTTGGCAGAGGAATTGGGAATAGGGGACAAAGTTGAGTGGAAAATTGGAAAAAATGCATATTATATTGATGGGGAAATATTTCCGTTGGACACGCCGTGGGAAATATTGAGATATCCGCATTTGACTATATATGATAAAATGCGTTTGACACTTCTTACGCTAGGGGTAGATGCGAGGGGAATTTTTCCTAAAATTGGTGCTTATCGGAATTTGGAAGATTTTGAACATACACCAGTGGAAGATTTTGTTCGAGAACATACGACAAACAATATATTTGATAAGTTTGTCACACCGCTACTAGAGGCAAAATTTGGTGGGCATAAACATCGAGTTAGTGCTGCATGGTTATTGGGTCGAATAAAATTTAGAGGTCAAAGGGATTTTCTAAAAGGAGAAGTTTTAGGATACATAAACGGGGGATTTGTCGAACTTATTGACACGCTCATTGGAGAAATTGGACAGAAAAACATAATTACAGGAGCATTTGTGGAGGAGATAATTGTTGAAAATGGGAGGGTAGAGTCAATGGTAATTGATACCAAGAATGGGAAGGTGAGAGAAAACGTTGATGCGGTGATTGTGGCCACAATGCCTAGCGTTCTAGAGAATCTTACAGGGTATGAATGTCCAATTCAATTTCAAGGTGCCGTGTGTGCACTCATGAGTTATTCCGAAAAAATAACTGAAACCTATTGGTTAAATATATCAGATGAATCTCGCTTTGGGGCGATTATTGAGCATACAAACTTTATACATCCGAAAAGGTATGGAGGGGAACATTTGACTTATATGGTGAGCTACATTCAAGACTTTGAAGAATCAATATGGAAAATGACAGACAAGGAAATTGAAGAATATTGGATAAAGGGGATTGAAGAACTGATTCCGGGTTTTGATAGACAAAAAATTAACTGGTTTAAAGTTTCGAGGAATCCACTAACTGCTCCAATATATGAGATGGGGTATGTGGATAAAATTGTCCCGTATGATATTTCTGAAGAAGTAGGGGAGGGGATATACTATGCGGGTATGGCTAGTAGAGCCCAATATCCAGAGAGGAGTTTAAATGGGGCAATAGAGGCAGGGTACGCATGCGCATCCCTGATAGTAGAACGGGAGACAAATAATATATAGAAAAATGGTAAAAGTATATTGCATTGTGGGAAATGGCGTGGCTGGTGACGCAGCTGCTAGTGTCATTAAAGAAAGAGATCCTAAATCAGAAGTAATCGTGTTTACAGAAGAAGGAAAAGCATTGTACAATAGGATATTACTAAAAGAATTTGCAAAGGGTAAATTGAATCAAAATTCAGTTGATATTCGAGATGAGGAGTGGTACCTAAATCGGGATATTGATATTAGATTAAACACCCAAGTGACCAGGGTTGATTCAGAAAATAAAATTATAGAATTGGATAAGGGTATCCACCAGAAATATGATCAATTATTAGTTGCGACGGGGGGAACTCCCCGGGAGTTAAACGTTCCAAATAGTGGTGCAGAAGGTATACATCATTTTTGGACCATGAAAGACACGATTGGGATTAGAAATCATGCTGAAACCGCGAATTTTGGAGTGGTCATAGGAGCAGGGTTATTGGGAATTGATTTGGCCGCCATTTGCGGGGCACATGGGGTCGAAAGTAAATATATTATGAGAGGAGATGGATGGTGGAGAAATGCACTTTCAAAGGTAGGGGGTGAGATAATTCATAAATCGCTGAGGGAAAGAAATGTACTTCCAGTGTTTAATAAAGAAATCGAATGTTTTGAGGAAAGAAGAGGAAAAGTCCAGGCAGTAGTCACAACGGATGGGGAACGACATGAAGCAGATTTTGTAGGAGTGGCAGTTGGTTTAGACTATAATATAGAATTAATACAGAATACAGGTATAGAATACAGAAATGGGATAGTTGTAGACGAACATATGTTTACAGGTGTCGAGGGGATATATGCTGCAGGAGATATTGCAAGATATCACGATGTTATAATGGGAGAGGAGCTACAAAACGGGTCGTGGGGAAGTGCCAAAAAGCAGGGGATGATTGCGGGAGAAAATATGGTCAATGGAAAGGATTACAAGAAATTTGAGTGGGTTCCATCATATTCCATAACGCACTTTGAGTATCCAATTATTTCATTTGGGCATCCTACAGAAGGGGAAAAATTTCTTGAAAAAAAATACAATGAAAATGAATGGCGTCGGTTGGCATTTAAACAAGGGAGATTGATTGGAGGGGTTTTGATTGGGGATGTGTCTTCACAAAGTAGATACAAAAAAATAATAATAGAAAGGGTAGAACAGGTTGATCAAGAAATGTCCATATTAGACAAAAAAATTGATTTGGAGAAGATAGTTGTGAAAAAAGCATAGTCGAACTATATCGAAGGTGTTTTCAATTTGAATTGTTCAAAGTGCAAATATGAGTAATTCCCAAGGTACGATGACCCTTGCATTCGAACTATCCGCTTTAAAGGAATTAACAGCCCCTAAAGAGGTGTTTGAAAGTGCTCGTGCTTGGAGTAAATATGTAGGAGTCATCACAGATGAACCGACATATGTTGTAACTAACTACACACGAAAAAAAAGAATCAGGCAGGATTTTTTTTCAGGGCCCAAAGGGAAATTTGAAAGTTTAAAAAGTGTTAAATATCATTTTGATACAGATCGTCACGTATTGATAGGAACAGGAGAGGAAGATATAGAAATGGCAAACGAGACGGGGTGGGAATACCTACACATTTCAGATGCCGCCGAAAAGGCAGGATGGGAACTTGGAGAAAATATAGAACACGAAACGATTGAAATTGGAGAAGATAAACGTGAAAATTGGCCTTGAAGGGACACACATATGAATGCAGTCTTGCTTCCTTGTGGCGTCTCGGTTGACTCGCATAGGATTGATTTGGGAATGAGAGAATTGAAGTGCGAATGTGGAGAGATGCATGCCGTAGTGACAGATGTCAATCCATTAACTCGATTTTTGCCTGAATTTTTAGTAGATTCACTTGAAGAAATAATAGAAGTTGCAGATTCAGAAAAATGGGGAGAATTTGGAATGGTCCATTTGATGGGGTTGGTGATGGAAGATTTCTCAGAGGAAGTAGTTTTTTTTGATGCTAGTCAAGATGGGTATCTTGGTTATTCTGGACTCTGGATTTCAACTTTTAACTCCTGGAGACTGCATGAGATAGTAGTAGAATTAGTGGTGGAGATAATGGAACATGCTATGAGTCATTCGGGTGATAAAAATGCTATGGGCAATTTCGAAAAGGATATGTCACTTTTTGATATTACAGAGTTTGTGAAAGAATATCGTGCAGAGAGGGATTTGGATCCAGAAGATTACGCAGAGGAGTGCATTTAGAGAATATAAAGGTCTCCTCTCAATATCGTCGACCTTATTAAGCACCATGGACCAAATCGGACAGGGAAGATGAAAAAAGGAAAAACTGTTCTCTTGATAGGTAGTGGCCCTATCCAAATAGGACAAGCTGCAGAATTTGATTATTCGGGTGCCCAAGCTTGTCGTGCTTTGGCAGAGGAAGGAATAAGAGTTGTTCTGGTGAACTCGAATCCAGCAACAATTATGACAGACCCAGAGATGGCAGATAAAGTCTATATCGAACCTATTACTGCAGAGATCATTGAGGAAATTATTAAGAAAGAATGTCCTGAAGGGGTAATTGCGGGATTGGGGGGACAGACGGGGTTGAATGTAACAGCTGAATTGGCAGAAAGGGGAGTATTAGAAAAATACGGGGTTGAGATTATGGGAACTCCACTAGATACCATCTATGCAACAGAAGATAGGGATTTGTTTGGTGCACGAATGGAAAAAATAGGACAGCCAGTTCCTAAATCAGAGAAAATCAGATCTTTAGATGAAGTGGAAAATGCAGTGGAAGGAGTAGGGGGACTTCCAGTTATTTTGAGAACTGCATATACACTAGGAGGGAGTGGTTCAGGAGTTATTGAAGATATGGATACTCTCATCGAATGGGTACAAAGGGGTTTGCAATTATCACGGAATTCAGAGGTTCAGATTACAGAATCGTTGGTTGGTTGGATTGAAATGGAATATGAAGTCATGCGTGATGCATCTGATTCATGTATTATTATTTGTAACATGGAAAACATTGATCCGATGGGGATACATACAGGAGAATCCATCGTAGTTACCCCATCTCAAGTCATACCAGATGTAGCGCATCAGGCGATGCGAAATTCTGCTTTGGAGATTATTAGAGAGTTGGGAGTGCAAGGGGGTTGTAATATTCAATTTGCTTGGAGGGATAATGGAACCGAAGAAGGGCAATACCGTATTGTAGAAGTCAATCCAAGAGTCTCAAGGTCTTCTGCATTAGCTTCCAAGGCGACGGGGTATCCGATAGCAAGAGTTACTGCAAAAGTGGCATTGGGAAAATGTTTACATGAAATTAAAAATGAAATTACCGGGGAAACTAGTGCCGCTTTCGAGCCAGCTATAGATTACATTGTTACTAAAATACCCCGATGGCCCAAGAATAAATTCCCAGAAGTGGAATTTGAGCTCACCACTGCGATGAAGTCGACAGGGGAAACCATGGCAATTGGAAGAACGTTTGAGGAATCATTAATGAAAGCCATGAGGTCAAGTGAGTACAAGCCTGCTGTGGATTGGAATACTGTCGAGGATGAAGAGCTCATAAAAGAGTATTTGGAAAAGGCAACTCCGGATCGTTTATATGCTATGCTTGAAGCACTCTATAGGGGATATTCCATAGATAAGGTTTCAGAAGTAACAGGAATACATAAGTGGTATGTAGAGAGGTATGCCCGGATTAGTAACTCTGCAAAATTGGAAATGGAAAATTCGATTGTAGAAACGGCAACAATGGGATTTACAAACCATGAAATTCAAGCCATAGCAACCGGGGAGTATTCAGATGTTCAGAGTTCGTGGTTACCGGTAGAATCCGAATGGAATAAAGTGCAAGGGAAAAAATGGGACATTGATTCGATAGAAAAAGTTGTCCCAGGCAGAACATATAAACAGGTTGACACGTGTGCAGGGGAATTTAGGGCGACTACACCTTATTATTATTCTTCTAGGAAACCAGAATGGTTTAGTGGACCATATGAAGGGGATGCTGCTGCAGGAGAACTTCGAGTGGATCAAGAGGCAGAAAGCATAGTGGTAGTGGGAGGCGGCCCAATTCGAATTGGACAGGGTGTAGAGTTTGATTATTGTGCCGTTCATGCAATTCAATCGTTACGAGAAGAGGGAATAGAAACTCACGTGGTCAACAACAATCCAGAGACCGTTTCCACAGATTATGATACATCAGATGGGTTATTTTTTGAGCCAATTACTGCGGAAGAAGTTGCGGACGTGATTGAAGCCACAGGGTCTAGAGGGGTAATGCTTCAATTTGGAGGACAAACTTCGGTGAATATTGCGGGACCGCTTCAGAGAGAAATTAAGCGGAGGGAAATAGATTGCAAGATAATGGGAACTTCGGTCGATTCTATAGATTTAGCAGAAGATAGAGACAGGTTTAACAACCTTATGGGAAGTTTGGATATACTTCAACCGGTAGGTGGAAAGGCGACTGATGAAGAGGGTGCCCTATCACTTGCCAACACGATTGGGTATCCAGTATTAATGCGTCCCTCATATGTACTGGGGGGAAGGGCCATGCAAATAGTAGAAAATGACACAGAATTGAAAAAATATCTAAAAGAAGCGGTCAGGGTAAGTCCAGATAACGCCGTGTTAATTGATCAATTCCTCTCAAATGCTATTGAACTAGATGTAGACGCTGTGTCAGATGGGACAGAGATACTTATTGGAGGCATAATGGAGCATGTTGAATCAGCAGGAGTTCATTCGGGCGACTCTGCTTGTATGATACCACCAGTAAATCTAGATAAAGGAACCCTTAGACGGGTGAGAGAAATAACGGAGAAAATTGCCCAAGCATTGAAGATAGTGGGGTTGTTGAATATACAACTCGCCATAAAAAATGGAGAGATATATGTACTAGAAGCCAATCCACGTGCATCGAGAACGGTTCCATTTGTGTCAAAGGCAACGGGAGTCCCTATTGCAAAGGTTGCCGCGAAAGTCATGTCAGGTAAAACTTTGAAAGAAGTGGGAGTAGAAGAACAAATTCCAGTGCAAGTGAGTGTGAAAGAAGTTGTTTTACCATTTAGTCGTTTGCCAGGGGTAGACCCATGCCTTGGACCTGAAATGAAATCTACAGGAGAGATAATGAGTACATCGGATTCGTTTGGGAAATCATATGCAAAAGCACAAGTTGCGATAGGGAAACCAATCCCAATATCGGGTAATGCAATAGTAGATTTGGATAGTGAGGAATTCCCAGGTCCAGAAAGTGATCGGGGGAAAAAACTAATTGAAAGTTTAGAGGAATTCTTCCAAATAAGGTATTTTGAGGATGAGAAGAGCATGATGGAGGCCATTGCTAACGAAGAAATTGATATAATAATTTCAAGAGATCGTCGAATATTAGAGATTGCGGTGGAGGAAGTGATTACGTATTTTTCAACGTGCTCTAGCGCAGAAGCTGCGATAGAGGCAATTAAATCAGAGGGAGAAAGTAATTGCGTAGAGGCAGTGGGGGACAGGAAGAAAGTGCAGGGGCAGTGGGGACTTGATTGAAAATAAAATTCAAGATAAGATCAATGTCCCTAACATGAATAATAATAGTAACAGCCCTGCGAGCCCTGCAAAGAAAACGGCGATTCTAGCACTCTTTGGTCCAGTTTCGGGGTCGCCCATGATAAAAGAATAGAGATCACTTGCAAAGACTAGGAAGACGGTTAGTCCGGTTAGCAGAATCCCAACTGCTGCGAAAGCCCCACCTACGGACCCTCCAGGGAGATTGCTACCAAACTGATCGGAAGTTTCTCCTGTTTGAGAACTACCAGCTGAAATGGATGCCCCTCCTTCTTGGACTACGACTTTGCCAATCATTTGGATAGTTTCATGAGGGATGCAAAAATAGCCATATTCGCCCTCTATTTCGAACGTGTAAGAATAAGAATCTCCACCAGGAATGTCTCCAAGAGGATACGTACTTCTTGCTTCACTTTCGGAAGAAAAATCTCCCGATGCCCAATAGGATGCGCCTTCAGGTAATTCATTTTCATATGCAGATACAGAATGTCCCATTTTACCGATATTCAACCATCGTACTGTGTCACCTGGTGCGATGGTGATTACTTCAGGGTCATAGATCATATCGTCGGTCATGGCGACTATATGTGTTTGGGGAGTGGAGGAAGAGTCCTCTGCAGCTATTGCAACCGAAGAGGTGGAAAGTAGAGCAAGAGAACCGGTAGCAAATTGAATGAAATGCCGCCGAAGCATATAACAAATATCGGAAATCAAGT
>JAKURE010000019.1 GCA_022450005.1 Halobacteriales archaeon | reverse complement strand
TCCCAGCTATAACAGAAAGTATACCTAGCACAACTAAGGGTAATTTGATATTCCAACGCAGGGTATGGGGATCCTTTGCGGCTTTTGATCGGGGGGCACCGTGGAAGGTTAATGAGATCATTCTGAAAGTATAAAAACCAGTTACAAAGACTGCTATTAGACCAAAAGCAAACCCAACCAACAAAATGGGAGAACCCCCCAAACCATAATTCAAGGTTTCTAAGAGAACCTCATCTTTAGACCAAAAGCCAGCGAACGGGAAGATCCCAGCCAATGCGAGGGATCCGAAAATAAAAGACCAATAAGTAACAGGGAGTTTTTCTCGAAGTCCACCCATATTCCACATATCACCATCATGATGCATTGCAATTATTACAGCCCCAGCTCCCAAGAAAAGCAATGCTTTGAAGATTGCGTGAGTGGTGAGATGGAAGACTCCGGCCACGTAACCACCTGCTCCTAAAGCGAGCATTATGTAACCATATTGACTTATTGTAGAATAAGCCAAGACTTGTTTGAGTTCGTGTTTGACCGTTGCCATCGTTGCGGCGAGTAATGCGGTGAACCCGCCAACGAGTGCGATGATAGCCAAGGTGGTGGGAGACAATGCGTAGAATCCATATATTCTTGCTACTAGATAAACACCGGCTGCAACCATGGTTGCGGCGTGGATAAGTGCAGATACAGGTGTGGGCCCTTCCATGGCGTCTGGGAGCCAAGTGTGAAGAGGGAACTGTGCAGATTTTCCAATAACACCTCCTAATATTAAAAGTCCAATTATAGTGACCCAAAGTTGTGGATCGAGCCCATGTAAATTGTGACCTGCAAGGATAGCAGATTTTGCTAGAACTGGGAAAGAATTCGGTCCCGCGAAATTGGCAGTTCCAAATATGACTAAAACTGCAACTACACCTATGAGGAAAAAGTAATCTCCAAACCTAGTTACTAAAAATGCTTTTGTGGCAGCTTTGGGAGGTGCATCTTCGCGGAACCAGAATCCAATTAATATCCAAGAACAAAATCCAACTAGCTCAAAAAAGATGAAGGACATCAATAAATTATCTGAGATGACAAATGACAACATGCTAAATGAAAATAGAGATAGTCCTGCATAATATCGGAATAATCCTTGCTCGTTTTGATCATTCATATAGCCAAGACTGTGTATGAAAACTAGAAGTGCTATGAGAGAAACTATGATGAGCATAAGTGCAGAAAGGGGGTCAATTAGAAATCCAAAATGGAGATCGGAAATGGTCCAATTTGCCCATACATAAGCAGATTGGTTGAAGAAATTTCCAGAGTAAACAAGGGGAAGTAGAGAGAGGGATATCAAAAGAGATCCAGATAATGCAATTATACCAGGAATTGCCCCACGTTTTGGTAAAGTTGAGGGTGCAAATTGGCCTGCGAATAAGGTGATCAGGAATGCCATCAAAGGTAAAAGTGGTATTGCTGCAATTAGATCAAATGAATCCACAGTTACCACCTCAATGTCACAGCTTTGGTGACATCAATACCAGAGAAATTCTTATACAATACTAAAATGATCCCGATCCCAACAGCAACTTCTGCCGCCGCAAGTGCCAAAACGAACAGTGAGAAAACCTGCCCAGTCAAGTTTCCATGTAATGTTGAAAATGCTACAAAATTTAAATTTGCAGCGTTTAGCATGAGTTCAATTGAAATGAGAAACATGAGGGCATTTCGACGTGTTAGCACGCCGAAGAGACCAATAGAGAAAATTGCTGCAGACAACAGTATATAGTAACTTATAGGGACCATATTAATTTTCACCTGCCGTGTCTCTTCGGGCTAGCATAACTGCCGCTACAAGGGCGGCAACGAGAGCTATATCAATTATCTCAAATGATGCTAGGAAACCTTCACTAGGGATGGGTGCCCCGGGTAGATCAAGCATAGCATAGCCAATGCTTTTAGTTATCAAAGAGCCATCTTGGAAACCGATTGGGAGTGCAAAGGTAGTATTTAGTAGTATGCTTGAAAATAAAATAAAAAATATAATTGCACCCACTCCACGAGTTAGGTGCGGTCCGAGATTTAATCCGGGAGAGGTCATAGCTGTTGGGTCTAGTTTTCGGCGAATTAACATTATGGCAAAACTGATTAGGATGAGAACACCACCTACGTAGACGAGGACTTGCATTGCTGCGATGAATTCTGCTGATAAAATTACATAGTGAACTGCGATGCTCAAAAGCGCCACTCCTAGAAGTAGAGCAGAATGCCACACATCTTTTACCAAAACTACTCCAGCGCTACTGAGTATAGTTACCCCAGCAAAAAATGAGAATACCAACAAATCGGGTATGCTAGTTTCAATCATTGGTAATCAATTTCTCCATCTGTTTCACCAACCCAAGCTGACCGAGTTGGTTCGCGGGAGGCAAGGGGGTCAAGACCTTTGTACCAAGGAACATTTTTAAGTTGTTCTTTGTTGTAGACTAAATCGGCTTTTGTATCTCCTGTGAACTCAAATTGTTGGGTCAATACAATGGCATCTACAGGGCAGACTTCCTCGCATAATCTACAATAAATGCACTGGCCTATGTGGAGATTATATTCCTCTCCTTGACGTTTGTCATCTAATTTGATTTCAATAGTATCATTGGGGCAGACTATCTCGCATTGGCGACACCAAATGCAACGTTCTTGGCTAAATTTATGAACTCCACGGAATCGGGGAGAGACATGAGGAACTGACTCAGGGTATTCGATTGTAAATGTCTGACCATCTAGAGCATGTTTCATTGTTGTTGCCATAGATTGAAGAATTCCGATCATGCTATAACACCTACCAGTACTGCGGTGAAAATTAAGTTAATGAATGACAACGCCAACAAACCTTTCCATCCAATTTCGATCATTTGATCAATTCGAACACGGGGGATGGCAGCCCGCATCCATTGGGTGAATAGAAACACACTCCAAATTTTTAATAAAAACCAAATAAACCCGGGTATAAAAGATAAGGAAGAAATAGGTGCAGCGGGGCCGCCTAAAAAGAGGGTTGCGATGATAGCACCACCTAGGAAAACGTGTAAAAATTCCCCAAGGAAAAACAAAACAAAGTATACTGAAGAATATTCAGTTACATATCCTGCAACAAGTTCAGTGGGCGCTTCTGGTATATCAAAGGGATTTCTACCTATTTCAGCTAAGTTTGCAACTAAAAATAAAATGAAAGCGAATGGATTTACAAAAGCAAACCAAGAGGGAATAGCAACCCCGGCGATTATTATTAGAGGGTCGGCTTGTGCCGATACAATTTCACTTAGACGTAAAGATCCAGCGAATAAAACAACAGAAGCTGCAGTTACTATGAGGGGAATCTCATAGGCTATATTCATTGCCACTGCCCGGAGCCCCCCCAGCATAGAAAATTTATTGTTGGAAGAATACCCTCCTATTACAACCCCGATAGATGCGATGGAGGCCACGGCGAAAACAAAAACTAAACCGGTTTCGGGATCCGCTAATTGAAGAGGACCCCCCATTGGAATGACTGCAAATCCCAATAGTGCGGAAAAGGGAAGAATCAGAGGTGCAATGTCCCAAGATGGGCGGTCCACTCCTTCGGGGACTATGAGTTCTTTTGCTAGTAAACGGATAGCGTCTGCTACAATAATTAGCAGGCCAAAGGGCCCAAGTCGGTTGACTGCTATTCGGTCTGTAAAAACAGCGGTGATTTTTCTTTTTGCCCAGGGGCCAGCAATTCCTGCAGAAATTAACATTATATTTCCAATTAAAAATGCTGCAATGAATGCAGATATGATAGTTCCAATTAATCCATCAAATCCTAAGAGGTGGTAGATTGCATCTACGAGAGGTGTCTGAGTATTAAGGATAAAGTTGATCACCGATCGACCTCCCCAAGGACTATGTCCAAACTACCTAGAGCTGCAATTAGATCGGGCACTAATCCGCCTTCGGCCATTTCAGATAGTGTGGAAAGATTGCTGAAACAGGGGCTGCGAATCTTAAATCGAGCTGGTTGTTGGGTCCCATCAGAACGTATGTAAATTCCAAGTTCTCCTTTTGCGGCTTCAACTGCCCTATAGATTTCTGCGTCTGCAGGTGGTTTGATTGTACGGGGGACATTTGATTGAATTATCCGGTCATCTTCCGGCCAAGATTCTAGCAAAGATACGCACTGTTGAATAATTTTTGCAGATTGTTCAACCTCACCTAGCCTGACCAAAAATCTAGAATAGATGTCGCAACCATCTTCAGTTACAACATCCCAATCGAGATTGGAATAATATCCATAGGGATCATCCCTACGGAGATCATAGTCAATTCCGGATCCTCGGGCTACAGGCCCAGTTACACCATACTGCCGAGCGACGTCGGGGGACAAAATTCCAATATCGACACATCTTAATTGGAAAATTTCATTGGAGGTCATTAAATCAGAATATTCTTGGATTCCCGCGGGGACTGCGTCTAGGAAAGTTTGAATTTTAGATAAGAATTCATTTCGGGGTTCTGGTAAATCCCATACAACGCCACCAAGACGGAAATAGTTAAACATCATTCGTTGACCTGTCAAGTCTTCTAGTATTGATTGAACGATTTCTCGATCTCGCATAGCATACATAAAGATGGCAGTGAAATCGCCGTAAATATCTAATGCAAATGTTCCGACTGCTAAGAAGTGTGCACATATACGGCAAAGCTCGGCACCCATGGTTCGAAGAATTTCGGCATATTCAGGGACCTCTAGATTACCCAGATCCTCTGCTGCTCGAGCATATGCCCACTCATTGAGCAATCCTGCAGATGCGTAGTCCCAGCGATCGGGATATGGCATTATCTGGTAGCGATAGTTTAATCCTTGGGCCATTTGTTCTTCACAACGGTGAAGATAGCCGATATCTGGGTCGACTGCTACAACATGTTCTCCGTCGAGTACTGTTTTTAGGTGCAATACACCGTGGGTTGCAGGATGGTGAGGACCTATGTTGATGAACATGGTGTTGTCGTCCAGAGTATGTTGGAGGGGATTTTCGTGCTCTTGTAATGTTATGATTTGAGGCTTATTTTGATCATAGTCTAAACTAAGTGGATGTCCTTGCCAAGTGTCAGGTAGAAGAATACGCCGGAGATCTGGGTGCCCCACATAATTAATTCCAACTAGATCATATGCTTCTCTTTCATGCCAATCTGCAGTTCGAAAAACAGAAGATGCGGATTGGTTCCAGGGGTTACTTTTGGGAGATGGAACGACAATGCCCAGCTCATGTTGAGGAGAATCATATTTTCTGAGATGATATATGGATTCAAAACGGTCCTCGTATTCTTGTGCGGTGACGCATGAGAGATGATCAAACCCGGCTTCGTCCTTAAGTAAAGTCAATGTTTCTTCAACTGCATCTGGTCGAATTACAAATGCAGGGGCGTTGACATGATCTTCTTTTTGTAGGACTAGATCACCGAGCATTTTTTCTAATTTAGCGTAATCTAAAGTACCATTTTTAGATACTCCGATCACATTTTTGATAGGATTGGTTGCAGAGCTCAGGGGGAATCACTCCAATTATAGCGCATGACTAGATCATTTTCAGAGATTTGATCCGCGAGTTGTTCTATAAGTTCGTGGGTATCGAGATCGCCAAATTTTTCGAGTTCATAAGGATCGACAGTCACAGGGGAACGTTGTCCACTGATAATACGTTCTTGTAGCTTTACTATCCCATAGACTAATGCTTCTGGTCGAGGGGGACAGCCAGGAACATGGATATCAACGGGCAAAATTTCTTCAACGCCTTTCACCACATTGTATCCTTTATGGAAAGGGCCTCCTGAAATTGTGCAAGAGCCCATCCCAACTACAAATTTTGGTTCTGGCATCTGATCATAAACACGCCTCATTCTAGGTGCGAATTTAGAAACAATTGTACCAGGGACAATCATTAGATCTGCTTGTCTGGGCGAGGCTCTAGGGACACCTGCGCCGAAACGATCCAAATCGTGTTTCACTGCGAAAGTATGCATCATTTCAATGCTACAGCATGCTATCCCGAATTGGAGAAGGAAAAGTGAAGATCCACGTACCCAATCCATAAATGAATCGAATTTTGTCAGGATGAAAGGAGAAGATCCGAATGCCTCTCGTAAACGTGAATTGAGACGTGGGTCTACGGTCATGGCGACACCTCAGTTTCAGAGATAGCTTCGGAAACTATCCATTGGATTGCTCCGGTACTCCACGCCCAAATGAGTCCTACGAACAGGACTGCTATAAAAATCAACATAGGTACAAGGGCCCAGAACAAGTCGTATGCTGCTACGTCTCGATATATAAGTGCCCAGGGGAAAATGAAGATAGTTTCTATGTCAAACACTACAAACAATAGAGCGACCATATAGTACTGAATGTCAAATCTAAAGTGGGTAGAACTAGTGGGAATCTCACCGGACTCATAGGCCGCTCTTTTTCCCGCGATGGGGACGGTGGGGCGGAGGAGAGAGGAGATGAGTATCATTCCAAGTGGGATGAGCAATGCCACAAACGACAGCATACCTATAGCAAACCAAGGATTCATTAGTGTATGTTACTTGGTGTTTACGTGGTCTTGAGTCCGTATAAGTGTTAATTTGTTGAATTGTAAATTAAGAGGTATAGAGATTGGAAAAGAGTGTTAGTTTTCAAGTAGAGAATAATCTTCGTGAATGAAGAAAACTATGTCAACGTTGAACTGGCGAATTTCATGTTCAATTTGATGATATTCAGACAAGAAAGGTTGAATCGCCCCTACTTCATTTGAGCGTGCTATGATGACGGGTGGGTTTTCGTCTTCAAGAATTGTTTCGAAAGATAATATGTCTGCAGTACTATCTACGGTTGATCCATATGACTCGAGATACCAGGGGATAGGAAGTCGATTATACCATTCTCCATCTCGAAGCGGGAGAATGTAAGCATCTTCTTCGTTTTCAACTAAAAAGTAATCGCCATAAAAGAGTACATCTAAATTAGAATGGCTAACTGAAGCCATTTGTATAGATTGGAGAGTTGCGTGCATATTAGCATCTGGTTGTGCATATTGGACAATGAAATTGGATTCGTCGTATGAGTTGACGTGACTCGTCGAGATAGAGATTCCAAGAGTTCCAAGAGATATTAAGAGGAGTAAAATTATAGCTAGACTTGCTCCTATTTTATCATTTGACGTGAAAGATTCAGAGGCCCAATCATAGATTATTGCAGCCCCAGCCGCTGCGGGGATGGCAAGTGGTACAACAGTATGGACGACTGCCCAGGAGGAACTGATGTCTATGGAAAGTGGGTAGATGAATAGACTAAAGATTCCCCAATAGAATCCTAATGCAACTATGTTTCGAGGATGCTTGCCCCCATAACGATCGGAAAGGAATCCGATGAAGGATAATAGAACCAAAGCACCTGATGCGTTTAAAAGGGAGAGGACATAATTTTTGAAGAAAGGTAGATATGCATGGTCTGTGGAAGGTCCAAGGATCCACTCTGCAACTAACTTTGAGGCAGAATCTATAATTGCTGCAGAAAGAACACTTGGTAAAATTAAAGGATGGGAGAAGATATGATCGATACCAATGCCACCGAGGGATCCTGTACGAGGAGAATAAAATAAGAATAGAATGAAAATGAATTCTATAGTGACTATCAATAAGTGCCGTCTCCAATGCCAAATTGACTCAAATAGGTTGGAAAGAGTTTCAGTTACAGTAACAGTCCAGCCTGGCTTTTTGTCACGGAGTAAGAAGAGTTTGTGATCGAAGAGTAAGAATGTACAGGCGAATAATATTGCGACATACACAAGGGCATTTTCTTTGGCTGTGAATGCGAGAGCTAGAAATGCACTTGCATAATAGAGGTACTGGGGTTTATGGGTAGAAAGGAACCGCAGACAATAGCCCACAAAAATGAAAATAAATGCCGCTACAATTACATCATTTCGCATGAATCGAGAGTAGTAAAGAAGTAGAGGGTCCAAAGCTAGGAAAAGAGATAACGCTATTAGTTCACGGTTATTTAGGTGGTCGCGGTAAAGCCAGACTGCAAGTGGCAATAAACTTCCTATGATTGCCACAGAGATGCGAGCAGTAAAGTCATTTGCACCGGCGAACTCAAAGATATAATGATTTACCTGAGGCAAAAATGGACCGTGAACAATTGGCCTATATTGCCATATCCCAGTGTCTATGTAGCGAAGGATATCGTAACCAACCCTTCCTTCATCCCAATGAGCAACTCTAGATCCAAGGTTTATTATTCGGAATAAAAGAGACACAAATGAGATGCAAATTATAGCAAGTAAAGTGTGATCGGTTTTAGACAGAAAAGTACTAAATTGGGATTTCATTGGTGGGTAAAGTAGGTCTACAAACTACAACCTTTCCATCTATCGTCAGAGCTATTAGCCAATCAAGCATTGGACAGATCATGGTAGTAATAGGAATGGTAGTAGAAGAGTTTAATAGACCGATTACAGAACTTATGGAAGAGGGTGCAAAACAAATTGCAAAAGATCATGGTGTGACACTGACAGATACCATTTACGTTCCAGGAATATATGACTCCCCGATTGCCGCTGACAGATTAGCACGAAGAGATGATGTTGACGCAGTGGTAGTCATTGGGGCAATAATATCAGGGGAAACGGATCACGAGCATGTAATTGCCCATGCGACGGCCCAGGGGTTGATAAAAATTAGTTTAGACAGAGATAAACCCGTGACACTAGGGATAACTGGACCGGGGATGGATCCAAAACAAGCCATAGATAGAATTGAAAATGGGGGTTTTGCCATGGAGAGTGCGATAAAAATGGTTGAAAGAATATCATGAAATTTGCTCGAAGGGTTGAGCAAATACAGCCCAGCGCGACTGTTGCGGTTGGGAATAAAGCGTCAATGCTTAAACAAAAAGGAATAGATATAATTGATCTAAGTGTGGGAGAACCGGATTTTAAAACACCAGAAAATATAGTCAAAGTGGCAAAAAAATCACTGGATTCGGGAGATCATGGGTACACTTCTTCAAAAGGTATTTTGGAATTAAGAGGCTCCATTTCTAAGTATTTTAGTAGTAAGTGCGAGCTGGAGTATGGGCCAGAGGAAATAATTGTCACTCCTGGTGCGAAACAGGCATTATTCGAAGCTATAATGACAATTATACAAGAGGGGGATGAAGCAATAGTGCTCACACCTGCATGGGTATCATATGAGCCGATTATTTCGATGGCAGGAGGAGAGATAACTAGAGTGGATTTAGAGCCTTATGAGTTTCAATTGGGTCCTGCAATAAGTGAACTAAAAGAAACAATTTCTTCGAAGACAAAACTGATAGTTATAAACTCGCCGTCGAATCCAACAGGGGCAGTATACTCCCGACAGGCGCTTGAAGGGGTGAGAGATCTTGCAGTAGACAATGATGTGATGGTCATTTCAGATGAAATTTACAAAGAGATCACATACGCCCCAGAATATACAAGCATGGGGGCGATAGAAGGCATGGGGGATCGAACGGTAACTGTGAATGGTTTTTCTAAGGCGTATGCGATGACTGGGTGGCGTTTGGGGTATATGGGCGCGCCTCAAGGTCTGATAAAACAAGCTGCAAAAATTCATTCGCACACGGTTACATGTGCAACGAACATGGTTCAGCGTGCGGGCATAGAAGCCCTAGAAAATACAGAAGATGCAGTGAGGGAAATGGTGAGTTCTTTTAGGCAGAGGCGGGATTTTATTTTGCAGCTTTTATCAGATAATGGGGTGGATATTTTAAGCCCGAACGGGGCATTTTATGTTATGATTCCAGTTGATGGAAATGGGGTAGAATGGTGCGAAAAGTCGATTGAAGAAGCCCACGTTGCGATGGTTCCAGGAGAAGCATTTGGGGCCCCAGGATATGCACGAATTTCCTATGCTAATTCAATGGAAAACATTGAAGACGCGATTGAAAGGCTTTGTGCTAATGGATTGATTTGAGTTACACAATAATGTGAAATGAAAGAAGCAATAGCATGTAAGTGTAGAAACCAACAATTATCAGGGATGGTGGCAAATTGGACATAATGGTCAATATGGAGAAAGGAGATAGTTCAGAAGTTGTTTATAAACTTAGGCAAAATAGTGGTTTTGAGGAACTAGAAGTTGGGAAATATTACCACGCTAGAGTTGATCGTTTGGTTAAGTATGGGATGTTTGTTCGCTTATCGAGGCGCACTTCAGGATTAGTTCATGAATCTATCTGCGATAGAGAATATAGAGAGGGTGAAGAATTAGTTGTCCAGCTAAGCGAGATTAAAGAAAATGGAGATTTGAGTTTTTCTCCGGGTAAACTGAACGAATATAGAACTCAAATTCTTGGAGAGGGTGGGGGGATAGACATAGATCAACTAGGAAGACACATTGGGAAAACCGTCCGGATCAAAGGGTTTGTTTCTCAGGTGAAACAGACTATGGGTCCAATTACATATAATGTTACAGATGGGACGGGGGTTATTCGCTGTGTGGAATTAGGTCAAGCAAATGAAAAATCTTCAAATGACGTGAACGTGGGGAGCGGGATTCAAATAATAGGAACAATGAGGGATGGAAAATATGGAAGGCAATTGGAAATTGACCATATGGAAATGGCAGGAGTGGAGGTGCTAGAAAGGATTACAGGAAAGTATGAAGAGAATATTGATAGGAAAATAAATTTGAATGAATTGGAATTTTTAGTAAATTGGCCTGCTCTTTTGAAACTAAGAAAGGGTGTGGAGTCAAGTGCAGAGATACTTATCCGATCAGTTTTATCAGGGCGTCCGATAATAATTCGCCATCATGCGGACGTGGATGGTATTTGTGCTGGTTTGCCCATTGAAAAATCTTTGAAAGGTCTTGTGACAAAGATATATGGTGATGAAAAATCTCAGCACAATTTAGTCAAACGATTGGCAAGTAGGGCGCCATATTATGATATGGAAGATGCAGTTCACGATTTGAATTCCGCCTTGTCTTCTCGAGATCGTCACGGGCAAATGTTGCCATTATTATTACTAATTGACAATGGTAGTACGGAAGAGGATACTCCTGCATATGAATACCTCAATAGTTACGACATCCCCATCTTAGTTGTAGATCATCATTATCCAAATGCGGATGAAGTTGATCCATACCTAGTAGAACACGTTAATCCATATCTAGTTGGGGAAGATTATCGTATAACAACGGGGATGATTTGCGCAGAGATTGCTAGAATGATTGACCCAGATTCCATGGTTAAATTCAGCCATTTGCCTGCTATTTCAGGGATGGCAGATAGATCGTCTGCAAATGCTATGGCAGAGTATTATTTATTGGCTCAAGAATTAGGATTTGAAGAAACGGATTTGTACAGAATATGTGAAGCTCTAGATTATGCAACGTATGTGCTAAAGCATAACAATGGAGAGGGGATAATTGAAGACATACTAGGGGTTGGAAAAGAAAATCGATTTAAAAAAGTGACAGAATTGCTATCCAAGTTAGCGAAGAGAAATATGAAACGGCAAGTGGAAACTTCACTTAGGCATACTCACTCTGAGCAATTAGAAACCGGAATTCAATTTAATAGAATAGAAATTGAAAGGGGCGCTTATAGATATACATATCCAGCCCCGGGGAAAACGACAAGTTCGATTCATGATTATTTCGTTGAAAAAAATGGGACCCCTATGATCACTGTTGGGTATGGACCAGATTTTGCAATATTACGAAGTGACGGCGTAGATCTAGACATACCTCAAATGATAGAAGAAATTAAAGATGAGATTCCAGAGGCAGGGGTGAGTGGAGGAGGTCACTTGGTGGTTGGATCGATGAAATTCATACCGGGAGAAGATATAGCAGTAAGAGAAGTATTGGAAAGAAAAATGGCAGAAACGCCGATAAAAGTCAAGTAAAAATGAGATATAATAGTG
Organism: Halobacteriales archaeon; assembly: GCA_022450005.1. GTDB lineage: Archaea > Halobacteriota > Halobacteria > Halobacteriales > Hikarchaeaceae > Hikarchaeum. Next base: position 5,528 of record JAKURE010000019.1, on the reverse strand, counting down.
GGTTTTTTATCGATGGGAAATATAGGGTAGAACAATGGTAGAGTACGATGTTGTGATTGCAATGGTAGGATATATAATAGGAGCTTTTGGTGGTCTTTTAATTTTTATAGAGTTATTCCAAGTACCAAGTTATGTGAGATACAAACCAAAATTGAATCGGTATGATGTTGAAATTAAACCAACTGAAGTTCAACAATATACACTAGCGGGAAGGGCAGGGGCATTGATGATCGCAATAGCATTTTCTTTGGAATTTATTGCTATATTAATATAAATCAGGATAGAGAACCGAGGAGTTCAGACGCTTTTATCGCTTCAGATTGTACCAAGTAGTCTGAGTCGTTGGAATAAGACATTGCAGCTTCAAGCGCTCGGTGGGTGCGTATTTGTACGAGAGCCCATATGGCACTATAACGAGCGAAACTAGAAGGATCGTTTGAAACTACCGAGGATAATGGACCTATTGCACGGGTGTCGCCGATCATACCAAGTGATCGTGCAGCACTACTCCGAATTTGTTCATTTTCAGAAGTTAATTTATTTGCAATGGATTGGGTTGCAAGGGGAGATCCGATCTCTCCAAGAGCACGTAGTGTTACAAGCTGTAATTGTGGGTCAGAATCGTTGTCGACATAAGATAAGATGGAATCCACGGCTTTTTCAGAACCGATCTTTCCTAAAACTTCTATTGCAGATTTATCACGTCGGGCGGCGCGATCGATCATGGGATCTATCGCAGACACATCTCCCATGCGTTTGAGAGCATTGAAACAATATTGTTGCATGTACTCCATTCCTAATTTTTCGAGCGCTAGTAAAACCATATCAACGTTGCCAAGTTTTTCGTGTTCTTTGAGTGCAGAAAGTTCGGGGGGAAAATCTTTGGGTCGCCCTTCAAGGACGTCGTAAAATCCTTTTGATTGAAGTAACTCTCTAGTGGAAAGTTTGGAAGTTTCGCCGTCAGATGCGTTTGTTTCTGTCGAAGAGTCTTCTTTGCTCATGTGATAGAAATGGGGACGAATCGCCTAAGAGGGTTTCTATATTCTTTCTGAAAAATTATTCCAATAATAGGAAGGGGATAAGAAGAGATACGCAAGAGAGAGGATTAAAAGGGCATACGGAAATGCATGCCCAATTGCATCGGGGAATACGATAGTAAGTAATTGGATTATACTCAATAGCAGAGCATCGCGGAAGAGTAAATCGGGATATCTGATCGGGATGACCATGAGGTATGCTAAGACAAGTGTCAATAATAGAATGGTAGTGATGCTGAAAGTTTGTACTAGAACTACTGAAGAAACTATGATAGCCGCCACAGGGGTTTGTGCGCCTACTGTGTGGTTATGTTCTATATCATATGCCATATAGAGAGAGAGCCTAACCGCCGACATGCTGAAAAATGCTAAGATGCAAAAAAGGATCAAAACGTGGTCATAGGAGAATAGGGAGGGGTTGGAAAATGAGATGGGATTATTTTGGGTAACAATATTATAAATTACTAAAGAGGGGGCGACACCGAAAGAAACTATATCAGAGATTGAGTCAATATGGGGCCCAATGGAAGATCCTCCAAATTTTCTAGCGACGATGCCATCAACTCCGTCTCCAAGGGCTGATAAGAGGATTAATCTACAAGATAGAATTGGATCTACAAGGGCGAAAGAAACAGCAGCAAGACCAATTATGGCATTGAAAAGGGAAATTAGATCTGCGAGGCCAAACTTCTTTTTTCCGTCTTGGTCATATCCTAAAAACCTGGGCCGCATAACACAGAAATTAATTTACTGCGGGCATACATCTTACGATTTATCTTTGAACTAAAGAAAAAATGTTATTTCACTGTGCTCATAAGTTTAAGAGTGTACAGAAGAGAATTTGGAAAAGGACTGGTAGTAGGGCTGGGAGGAATTGCTTTTCAGGGGTGTATTGATCCGGTCCCAGAAGTAGTTCCAGATATAAGAATGAGTGCGAGTGGGTTCTTACCATATCGGGTAGAAACAAAAGTGGGGGAGACTCTCAGATTTGTTAATACTAATTCTAGATTACATACAGTAACTGCTTATCAGGATAGAATTCCAGAGGGTGCGAAGTATTTTGCATCAGGAGGGTTTGGAACTGAAAAGGAAGCCAGAGAGGCTTGGGTTAAAAGATTGGGAGGGGCACTGGGAACTGGAGAAATATTTGAGTACACTTTTTCAGTTACTGGAACGTATCACTATTTTTGTGTTCCTCATGAAATAGGAGGAATGGTTGGAATAATAGAAGTTAGAGAGTAAGACGTGTACTACGCTGTAGGGTGATTTTCCAAGGTTGCTTTTTGTATTTCAACGCGACGGAGGGGGTAGATATGTTTTGTTTCGTTATAGAGATCCAAAGATAGTTTTCCTTCGGAAATCGCTTCCATAAATTCGTGATATGTCTGACTAGAAGATTTTGAAATTAATATTGACTGCATTTGTTTTCTGACTGCTTTTTCTTGACTATGATCTACTCCTTTGTTGGTAAATGCAAGGGGATGTATTCGGACTTGGTAGGAGTCAGAGGTCAATACAGTCATAATGAGATCTATTTTAGAAGCTCCTCGGCGAATGAGGCTACGTAAGTAATCGGAGGATATCTCATGTTTAATTAATTCTGTGTGAGCAGAATCTGCACTGGCTTCAACGACTTTGAATTTAAGTTTTATATGGTTTTGATTGGGATTTCCAGAGATAGTTCCCAAAGTAGTTTCAATGGTCCTGCCAATTAGTTTTTCAGGGTTGTCTGCGGGGGTGGTTCCCAGCTTGACTCTGTCAAATTGTTCTGGTGCAAGTATATTGTACCACTGTTTATGCTGTCTTTTTTTGGATACGGATCTTTTACTCATAAGTTTCTATTGTGTTTTATCTTGTGTTGGGTGTGATTGGAGGTAATTTTGGGTTTGTTCTATTGTTTTTACTGCAACGTGAAGATTGACAAGTAAATCGTCTATTGTGGATCTAAGACTACCAAGTGAATCTCGTTGGACGGTTGCAATGATTGAATTTCCTGAAATTTTTGTGTCTATAGAAGAGGTATTATCAGGAGTTATGGACTGTGCTACCAAACCAGGTTGTTTGGAAAAAATGCAAAAAGTAGCTTTTACCATAATTCCACCGGTAGTGTGTGAAGAGTTTCAAATAATAACATTTAATCTAATAATTTCCTCGCGTTTTCTTGATTATAGGTGAAATCTTCGTCCAATTTGTTTCCACGGTAATAATTAACGAGTCGTCTTATTTTTGCTTCGGTGTTATGAAGAGATCGCTTATTTTGATTATCTTTAGGATTTTCCGAGATATGTTCGTGGAGGCGGATTGATTTTTGCATAAGATTTGTAAGATCTTCAGGAAGAGAAGGAGACTCTTGGTTATCAGATAGAATTTTTGTTATTTTCTTCCCGGTGGCCAATTTAACACTAGGTACAGGGACTCCAGAGATGCCCTCATCTCTTAACTTAAGTCCAATTTCACTAGGGGCGTAGCCATCTTTAGAGAGTTTAACTATCTCTTTTTCAATTTCTTTTGATTTGACGTTACTCCATTTGGGGAGCGTGGTGTGTACTGGTCGGGTAGAACCAGACTTACCGCGCCTACGAGTGTGCATTCGTGCCATGATGGTTAGTATGTGTGGAACAACACGTCAGCTGATATATAGTGGGCATATTGCCAGCACTACCACATTCCCTAGCAACACAAATGTGTAGCTTGTCGGATGAGCGGCTGCGCTGTCCCTTACGAGGGATGAAGAGGACAAATAGATAAAAGGGTTACTATTGATTTCTATAAACACAACACAACGAAGGATTTAACTGCAATAATGAAATAGCATGTTCGCTGACGGGCCCATAGTTCAGTGGAAGAATGCGCGCATGGCATGCGTGAGGCCGCGGGTTCAAATCCCGCTGGGTCCATTTTGAGACGCTCGTAGTATTGTATAAAATAAGATAGGTTATCGAAATAAGTTGTGGAGATAAGAAGACTCGCTTGTGTCTATATCTATGTTAAAATGGATATCTTCAGGTCTCACGGGATGGATTCGTTCGAAATGTTTTCTGCACTCCCAGAATAGTGCCTGGAAGATGCTAATTTGAAGTAATTTCTTAAATTGGGAAAATCCTAAAGATGTGTACAGAAAATCGATGCAATGTGAAACTCCTAGATAGATTGAGGGGGAGATCAGAATACGCTCGGAATGATTTTCGAAATTGGGAAAGGTTTCTTGGTCAAGTATAGGTACTAAATCTTTGAAAATTTCGGCTCTAGTGTCAGGATCTAAATTGACTAGATATGTGAAGTCTATTAGACCCCCAATGGTATTATCACGAATGGAATTTTTTCTTTTTTGCAAGTCTGCAGCATCCATATCCCCCTCTCCAAATAGGAGATAGTCCCGATCTGCGGGGGATAAAAATCCGAGAGATAGGGGAGTAGTTTCGGGGTTATTTTGATCTTCATTGGAGTTCATTTCTTAGTATTGTGAAAAATGCCGCACTGCATAGCTCTTTGGGAGAAATATCTGCAAAAGGACTAAATAGCTAGAATAATATGGTTTTCACATATGTCAGACAGAATGCAAATTTGGGCAATTTTGATGGTCATATCAATGGCATTTTCAGGATCTGCAGCTGCCCAAGTAGGAGGAGCGAGTTTAGAAAATCCAGGACTTACCCCAGACAGTCCATTTTATTTCCTAGATGGGATAGGAGAATCAGTACAATTGGCAATAACGCTAGACCCAGAAGCTAAGATTGACTTGGAGTTAGAATTTGCAGAGGAGAAGGTAGCAGAGGCTAGAGCCATGGCAAAAGAAGGAAATTTCGATGCAATGGCGGTAGCAGAAAATCGGCATGATGCAGTATTAGATAGAGTGGAAACCAAAATAGAGAATTTGGATACAGGAGAGAATGCTCAAGAGAAACTTGAGACTCAATTGAAAATAGAGAGAAAAATTAAGAAGCACGCAAAAAAAGTTGAAGTCTTCGAAGAAGAATTGCGGGAAGAGATAATTGTAGAACTAATTGAATCGGGCGTGGTATCAGAAGAGGATCAAATAAAGGTTGCAAATACTGTTAAAAGGCTAGAAGAAAGGGCGGAAAAGGTTGAAGATGAAATGGAAACTGAAGTTGAAGAAACCAAAGTAGTATTTGAAGAACAAACTGGAAAGGATGGAGATGCAATAGAAGACCATCTAAAACATGAACTAGGCATCAAACAAGAAGAGATGGAAGAAGCAATGCAAGAAATGAAAGATGCACATGAAGAGATGATGGAAGCATTTGAATCAGATGGTCAAGGAAACTGGGATGCGACCGTGGAAGCGAATCAATATTTGACCCAGGCAATGCAAGCATTTGAATCTGGAGATTATGATGCGGCATTTGATTTTGCAGATCAGGCAGAGGATCACATACACGATGAAACATTTTGGAGAGGTGGAGAAGGGCCAATAATGCCACCAATGGGCGAGGGTATGCCACCAATGGGTGAGGGTATGCCACCAATGGG
>JAKURE010000018.1:7395-18040 GCA_022450005.1 Halobacteriales archaeon | reverse complement strand
GGATTTGATACAGCGACGCCGATTGGTCCAGTGATGGCTTCCATGGATTTAGTACCAGAATGCCCGGATATGGAGATTAGAATCAATGGAAAGGTGGAAAGGGCTACAGATTTTTCAGGGCAATTATTTTCGATGGGGGAAATATTGGCAGAAATAACCAGATACATGACCTTAGAACCAGGAGACATATTCACAACGGGGACGCCGATAGAGCCAGGGTTGGTTTCTGATGGCGATGTCGTGGAAATATACATAGAAGGAATCGAGACGCTGCGTCATGGTATTCGATTGACGAAGTAGGAAATATAGAACGTAGACAACCGATAAAGTAATACTCAAGAAGCAGATGCTTCACAATATGGGAAACGAAAAGAGATATAGAAAGGAACGGGAAATAAGAGAAGTTGATGTAAAAGACCAAGAATGGGGATCTGATTTTATTGCCGATTTGGTCAAAGCGTACGGATTTGATTTTGTAACATTTAATCCAGGAGCTTCTTTTAGGGGGGTTGAAGAATCAATAGTCAACTATAATGATAACGTTCCGAAGGTGATTACGACACCAAATGAGTCTCTGTCAGTTTCTATCGCTCATGGGTATGCCAAAGCAACAGGTGAACCCGCGCTTTGTATTTTGCACAATGTAGTGGGAACATTGAATGGGTCGATGGGGATTTATAATGCGTTTGCAGATAGAGTTCCAATTGTGATCCTTTCGGGGACAGGTCCTATGCGTAAATCGAAGCGAAGACCGTGGATAGATTGGATCCATACTGCGCAATGGCAAGGGAATTTAGTTCGGGGATATACTAAATGGGATGACCAACCAGTTCACATAGATGGTGTTGCAGATTCAATAACACGTGCATATAGGATCGCGAATACACCTCCGAAGGGACCAGTGTATGTAGTATTGGATCATGAAGTTCAAGAGTGCAGTCTAGAGAGTCCCATAGAAATACCAAATTTAGACAAATTAATGGCACCGTCTCGGATGGGGGCAGATCCCGATGCAATAGAAAAGGCAGCAGAGATCTTGGTGGATGCAGAATTGCCAGTCATATTTGTTGATCAAGTGGGAGACTCAAGGGCTGCAGTTAATTCCCTCATAGAACTAGCGGAAACCCTAGGTGCCCCCGTAGTAGATAAGCGAATGCGCCGTTATAATTTCCCAAATACGCATCCCCTTGACCTATCGGGGACTGATGTTTACAAAAATGCTGATGTCCTCCTTGCTATTGATGTATGGGACGTCGACTATTGTACTAAGAAAGAAATTGGGATAACCCATACAATGACAGACCAAATTAAGGGAGAATATAAGATAATAACAATTGGAACTGATGATTTAGAATCATCTAGTTTGATTCCAGAGTATTATGCAATTAGAGAAACAGAGGTATCGATTCTAGCAGATAGTGAATTGGCAATCCCTGCGTTGAAAAATTCAATTGTAGAGCGGATTGGAGATAATAAAAGTATCAAGGAAAAAATACAGAAACGAGCGCAAAAAATGGGTAAACTTCATTCGAAACAAAGAGAGGAATGGAGTTTGGCTATTAAAGAAACATGGGATGAGAATCCAATAGCACCTTCACGTTTGGCACAAGAAATATGGGAAGTGGTACGGGATGATGATTGGATACTTGAAAATGGTAGATTGGCATATGGTGGTTGGCCACATAAACTCTGGGAGATCGATGAATTTGACCAATACTTTGGAGGAGATTCGGGCGGAGGGGGCGTAGGGTATGGAATTGGAGGTGCAATAGGAGGGGCTCTAGCTTACCTTGATAGTGGAAAACTACCGATAAACCTTCAACAGGATGGGAGCTTATTGCAATTTCCAAGTGCACTGTGGATAATAGGACACTATAAGATACCTCTATTCACAGTGGTGCATAACAATCATGCCCTCTTTAATTCTACAAATCATCGGATGAAGTTGGCAGAAGTGAGAGGGAGAGATTCGAGTCGGGAGAGGGCGCTTATTGGGACTGGTTTGGACGACCCAATAACTGATTTTGCAAAACTTGCTGAATCGATGGGAGTTTCAGGATATGGGCCCGTTACAGATCCAGAGGAGCTAAAACCCACTCTCCAAAGGGCATGGGATGAAATGAAAACTGGAAAACCAGTTCTTGTGGACGTCATCTCACAAGATAGGTAAAAATAAAATATCACCAATCGTTCAAATTGAACTTTTCAATCATTTCTTGTTTTAAGGAAGTGGCTACAGAATTGGTTTGAGGGAATTGGTCTTTCCAATGGAATGGTTTGCAGGCATTAATTAACATGGTTGAAGTTGTCCTCACACCTTGCTTTTTGAGATCTGGAGGTATTCTTGGGTCGAGATGTGAATTTGGCATTCCCCTGACTATGTCAATATCTTCATAAGGATCACATCGGGTAGAAAATGCAAATAGAACATCTTCCCAGTCAGAGGGATCAATATCCTCATCTACAACAATGACTGCGCGACTTAAAGTTCCGTTTGCCAAAGAGCCGGCAATTGAAGTTGCAGTTTGTTTGGCGTGTCCATCGTATGTTTGTTTAATGGATACTGCAGTGATATGGGCACCTTGTTGGCATTGTTGATATATTGCATACACACCTTGGATGTTTGGAATTTCATTTTCAATTGCATCCCACATTCGAGAGCTGGTGAGTATTTCTGCCCCTAGTGCATGTCGCATTGCAGACCCATGCATGGTTGGATTTCCCTGAAGAATTGGATTATTTCGATGCCATATTTCAGTTACATTTATCACGGGGTGGAGTCCGCCATGAGTGAAATATCCAGTGCATTCTCCAAAGGGGCCTTCATCTTCAGAATCTTCATCCAGAGGTGGTACAAATCCAATGATAGCTATTTCTGCAGTCGCAGGGATGGGAAGACCAGTTTCTTTGTGCATAATCACTTCGATTGGTTTCCCCATTAATCCTCCTGCATATTCCAATTCGGGATACCCTGCAGGAATGGGGGTGCATGCACCTGCATAGGTGTACGGATCTTGTCCGGCGACCATGACAATGGGGGCATGTTCCCCAGCTTCCCAAAAGGATTTGAGATGTTGCTTTCCATGGTGAGTTTCTGCAATTTCTATGGTCATTCTTTTGGGACCAAAAAGTTGAGCTCTATATGGGGCAGCATTCACCCAGTCGCCCTCGGTATCAATTGTGAAAGTCACATCGCCAGTTCCAATATATCTTCCACCATCAGGAGCACGCCATTGAGGAGCTGGAAATGAAAATAAATCGACATCGTCCCCTGTTAGAACATTTTCACGTATGGGGCCATCATTGACCTCAAGAGGAGGGAGACGATCGAGTTTAGAAGTCCGGGCTCTCCAATCTTTGACTAATTCCACTCCACTGACCCCAATGGGCATTCCCAAAGCGAGTGCTTGGAGGTCGCGTGATACATGTAAATTGGTAGCTACCCTAAATCCCGGATTGTAATCTACGATTGAATCAAAAAGAAGCGCACGGGGTTTTCCAGAAAAGGCGACCTGTTCAGTTATTGCACCTATTTCTAAATTCCAATGTGCGTTGTTGATGTGTTGTAGCAAACCTGCAGATTCGATTGCGTCTATGTGGTCTCTAAGACTAGTGAAAGGTTCGGGCGGCATTATGAGGTTGTTTAAGCCGTGCTAAGGGTTGACTCTTTTTAATGCGGCAATTGTAAAAAAAAATAAAACAGAAAGAAGGAAATTAAGATTCTGCCCTGTCTCGAATATTGTCAAAAAATATGCCGATATCTGAATTTATTTTCCGTTTTACAATTCGAGCACCCAAGGTTGCGAGTCTGCCTGTGAATTCGACGTCGACATAGTAGGTCAGAGTTGTGGATCCATCTCCGTTATCTTCCATAGTCATCTCTGCAGTTGCATCCATTCTACTATTAGTTTTAGGATCTTGTCCCTCTACTAATGCGACTAGATTTTCAGGGGGGTTGAGTTCGGTCATTTCGACCTCGCCAACGAGATTGATTGAGACCCCTGCGATCCCCCTTTCAATGACTCCACGATACTTGGTTTCGGAAAGTTGTTCTATTTCTTTTGCTCCAGGGACGCAGGAGGCTAGAGCTTCAGGATCGGAAACTAGATCCCATAATTCTTCTCTCGGTAGTTGAATCTGTATTTCATCTTCAAATTCCATGGTCAATGTAATTCTTAAAGGAATAATGAGGTTTCGATATCGTTTTCTCGAAAGGTTGCGATACAATCGAGTATGGCAGGAACTGAGAACAGAGTCCGAAGGTATGATCTTGATTGGCTCAGAGTTCTGGTATTTGGCCTACTGATTATATTTCACATTTCTATTGGATTTGATGAAATTGGATTTTTAGTGTATGGATACGGAAACAATCAGCTGGGTGGCACGTGGTTAAGCCTATTCATTTTATTTACTCATGGGTGGAGATTGCCGTTGTTATTTTTAATAGCAGGGATGGGAACATGCTTTGCATTTGGGAGTAGAACGATGAGGGAATTTTTAAATGAGCGCTCGTTTCGATTATTGGTTCCACTAATATTTTCAATGGTATTTGTCCTCATTTTTCCAAGATATGTTCAATTTTTGAATAGCTCAGGAATGGAAATATCATTTATAGAATATGTCAAAGGGTGGTTTGGAAAATTGGGCTTTATTTCACATCCACAACATCTGTGGTTTCTCGTGAATCTGTTCATATATTCTTTGGTTTGTGCACCGATATTTGCTAGGATTCAAAGAGATCCAGAGAGTGGGATTGGTGGCCTAGTTAAATGGTGTTTTAAGCTAAAAAATGGAATTGGGCTATTACTACTAATACCATTACCATTAGTAGTTGTTGAATTTGTAATTAGACCAGTTTTACCAGGAGAGGTCGGGCTCGGGTATGAATTTTTCTGGTACTTAATATTATTTATTACGGGATATTTGTGCATAATAGCCAGAGAGCAATTCTGGGAATCTCTTGAAAAAATACGAGTGAGTTCAATAGTACTAGGATGTGCACTTATGCTATCGTATATTGTTATTCTTGTGACAGTAGGAATTGAGGGTTCCGGCGACATATGGGGAGGGGAGGCAATCCGTTCGCAGTATATTTTTGAAGGAGGTTGGATGTTAGCAGGTTTTGGATTTTGGGAAGTGCCGATGGGACATCTTGTTAGTATCATTCATTCGTTGAATGCGTGGGCGTGGTGTATGGTGTGTTTTTCATGGGGGGCAAAATATCTTAATAAGCCTAGTAAACTTCTCACATATCTCAATCAGGGGGTGTATCCATTCTACATCGTCCACCTACCTTTCACACTTGTTGCACTTTACTATCTAAAAGATGTGGAACTATATTGGATATTCAAATTTATAATCATCACAGGAATCACAGGCATAGGGTGTTGGTTGGTATTTGAGATTGCTAAAAGAAATAAAATTCTTCGGATGGCGTTTGGGATAAAATAGGATCTACTCGCAATAAGATCCGTCGGGTAGTTCGGTGGGGAGGCCCCATTGGGGATCAGTTAGTAAATTATACAGCCCAGGGTCACGTTCTTGAACGAGCTCTTTTGTGTGTAATTTCCACTCGTGTTCGATTTCATCAGATCGGTTTTCTTGTGCCCCAAGAATGGATGTTAAACCCCAGTAAATGTACTCAGTTATCATGCATTCGTAAGTGCATGTTTCATCGTCATAAGTATACCAAGCTCCTGCGGGGTATCTTGAAGGAACTGCACTGTTTCCAAGCCAAGGTAAATCTTCATTATAGGTTAAAGATTCTTTGAAATGTCCCCCTCTGGCATTGTCCATTAAATTGGCTAGAGTAGATCCAGAATGTTCCCCAAAGACGTTGGGGTAGGCATTATCATACCCAGCATCGGTGATAACGTGGAGTGTCTCTTCTAATGCCGCGTCGAATGCCCGAGAAGGATCGGTTTCATCTAGAAATTGTTCTTGGTAATTCCAAGGGTGCCCATATTTGGAGAGTAGATCCCATTGATCGAATACGCGCTCGGACTCATCGTCATTTACTGTCAAGATCATTCCTACATTTTTTTCCACAATCACTTTGGCTACTGTGGGATTGTCAGGAGTTCCGTCCTCGTCGTTATCGATATATTTTGCAAGGACATTTGCGACGTGTTTTGTTTTTGGCTCAGTGAATCTTTTGGTTGCAAGTACAGGAATGCCAAAGACATCTACTTTTTTATCTATTGAGGGGGAGGGAGAATCGGAGATGTATTCAATTTCTAATGCAGTGCAAAATGTTGGTTCAGGTGGGGAGGGGAGTGGTTGGGGAGAAGAGGATTGAGGAGGGGAAGGTTGGGGAGATGGTTTACTAGATGGCTCCATAATAGGAGATGGCGTGGTTCCATCATTTTTGACTAAAGTTTGAGGTGTTGGTGCTTCATGGTGCAGAATATCTTCAGAGGAGAGTTGGGGTGAGGGGGTTGAAATTTCAGAAGGTGAAATGGATTGGGAACACCCAGCTGTAGTAAGCATCAATATGAGAAGTAGTACAAGAAGTGAGTTATTCATTAGAATAGAGATCAAGAAGGGATTTTACTACGTCGTCCCACGTCGTTGGTTGTGTGTAAGAGGGAGTGAGTGAAAAACACTCTTGAATGAGATTTGATAGTATTTTTGGTTCTGTTTCATCGGTGCTGAGACAGCCTTGATGTCCAGCCCAATCGCCTAGAGCTCCACTTTTTCTGACAAGGCACGGAGTTCCAGATAATAGAGACTCCCCGATAGTTAGGCCATATGATTCATGCGTTGAAAGTGCAACGTGGGCTGTTGCACCAGAATACATTTGTGCGAGTTTGGAAATAGAAAGATTATTCATAAAAATGACCTGGTTTTGAACACCAGCTCGGGTTGCTATATCAACGAGAGAAGGCATATAGTTTCCAGAACCCACAATAACGAGATCGTGGTCAGGTAGGAATTGCATCGCTCGAATGACATGTTGAAATCCTTTGTAAGGTTCTAGTCGCCCAACACACAGGATGTAAGGACGACCCTCATGCTCAAATGGTGGTTGTTGGAAAGGGGATGGGTCTATTCCGTTGGGAATTAAAGTGGGTTGGATTTTAAATTCATTTGAGAGAAGGTTTTTCTCCCAATCACTTACTGCAATTACAGATTTTGCTCGGGATAGACACCAGGATCCAAATGGTTTGTAGAGAGAAAGTAAAATATTCGTATGTGTTGTGGAACCCACACCATGGTAGTGAGAGGTTACAAAAAACCGTTTAGTCCCTCTACATAGGGTAGATAGAAGGAGGGGGATGGGGGAATGATAATTATGGACATGGAGAACGTCACGGGGAGTTTGGAGAATGGCATAGATAAATTTGGGTAAATTTGAATAGGAAAATCTACGAATTTCTACCCCATTTTCGCGAGATGTATCGGGGGTGTTTTTACTTTTGTCTAGTGTGAATATAGTTACTTCGTGCCCTATCCCCGCCATACGCTCACTGATAGATGCAACGTGGTGTTCGACGCCGCCAATATTGGGGGGAAATCTCGGTGAAACTTGAATTATTTTCATTGCATCATCTCTCGCAAATTTGAGTCCACGTCCCACATACCATCCATGTCTTTCTTACTTAAAAGTAATAAGTGGCTACGTAGGAGGGATACTTGGGTGTCAAACAGAGAATAAAAAATTTGTAAAGGACCAAGTGAATCTTTTTGGCCAAGCCACATGGAGGCCAGGAACATTAATAGTGCTATCGCAGTCATAGAAGGCGAAACTGAAAAAATAGCCATAGTTGCAGACAATAGACTCAAAAAGACAAACCAAGGGGATAGTATTAAAAACCACCAATTGAATGGCAACACAAATGAACCATATAGTCCACATTTATACAGGAGATTTTTGTTCTGTAATAGAACTTTTACGAGACCCACCGCACGGCGATCTTTTTGCAGTCTCCGTTTCCAAAAGGCAGAGTGTGCCGCTTCTTTAAATTTTATGTTTGGGTCAAACAATACTTTGAAATTTTGTTTCCGAATATTCAGGGCGAGTTCTGTGTCGTCTGCTAATGAATCTTCAGTTATAGAGACTATGCAATTTTTACGGAAAGCTGAGAATGGGCCGTGAAAAATAAAGGTCGAATCAAAATGAGATTCTAGGAGTTGTATGTAAGATTGTACGTTGCGGTAACCAGATTCGACCTTACTCCCTCCGATAACTTCTGCGTTTGTCCCCGTTACTGCCCCCACATTTTCATCGGAGAAATGGGAAACTACTTTTTTTAAACAAGAAGGATCTAGTAAAGAATCGCAGTCAGTTTTAATTACAATATCGTGAGTAGCTGCGGCATATGCTTCATTTAGAGCCACAGCAAGCCCCCTCCGCTCCGATTCTTGGATTAAAGTCAACTGGATTGTTTTGACATCTCTAAAGAAAGAAGATATGATGGCGGGAGTGTCGTCTGTGCTGGAATCGATTACAACCAATTCTAGTTTATCAAGAGGATAGTCTAAGGAAAATAAATCATTGAGCTTCTTTTCTATGATGGAAGATTCATTGAAAGTGGGCAGAACGATACTTACAGAAGGTAAGGAATTTGGCGCATCCAGAGAGGGGGGATTGGGTTGAATTAGAAGATAAATTAAAACATAGAATAGATAGGGAAAAAGAGTGGCTAGTAAGAATATCAAACTTAGAGTTACTAGCACGTTCATGGATACTGTAGGGGAATCGTTTATAAAATCTTTCTAGATTTTGTCACAGGGGTGATTTGAAGAGAATGGTGTGATGGAGTAGACTGCTACTAAATACATTTTTGCGGCATATGTGGGAAGGTTTTTGCAGATTGCGAAATGAATGTTTGTAGATGGAAATCCAAGAAAAGACATGTGTGTTAATCCCCACATTGAATGAGATAGAAACAATTGAGATGGTCATCGATGGTTTTTATCAAAATGGGTTTACCAACATACTTGTTATTGACGGGGGTTCGGTAGATGGGACGCGAGAGAAGGCAAAAGAAATGGGGGCAGGGGTGATAATTCAGTCGGGAGAGGGGAAAGGAAATGCAGTTAGAGAGGCATTCCAAATGATTGAATCGGAAATAATTCTCATGATAGATGGTGATGGGACATATTTACCAAAAGATGGGTTGGACATGGTCAAACCATTAGCAAATGGGAAAAACCACACGATTGGAGATCGATTTCACGATATGAGTCCAGATGCGATGACCCTACTAAATCGAGTTGGGAATAAGCTAATCAACACGTTGTTTTTTAAAATTTATAGAGAAAATTTTAAAGATGTGCTAAGTGGGTATCATGCATTCAATAGGGACGCAATAGAAGATTTATTTTTGACTTCGGGTGGGTTTGGGATAGAAGTTGAATTGGGGATACGGTGTGCAAGTGAGAATATTTCCACAGAGGTAGTTCCAATTAGTTATAGGTCAAGAACGGGAGATTCGGTTGCTAAATTGAACCCCATCAGGGATGGCATAGTAATAGTAAAAACATTATACAAACTAGCTCAAACGAGTAATCCTTTATTTTATTTTGGGTCAGTTGGCCTAATTGGACTGATAATAGGAGGAATATTGAGCGGGTATGCGATTTTTGACTGGTTGTCTCAGAGTAAAATCCACCAGGTTATCATAATTGGAGGGGTGTTTTTCCTACTACTTGGTGCACAAATTATGATGCTGGGATTGTTCTCAGAAACTATTCTAGAATTGCATAGAGAAAAAAGAAATTCAATTGGAAAGGGGTGAATTTAAGAGAGTCGAGTGTTGTCGACAGAAATGGCAGGTGGAGTGATGATTAAAAATCCTCTAAAATGAACTATTGAGCCTCCATTTTCTTTGATATGGGGGGCGATTTCTTGGATTAGGTCTTCCAATTCCCCTTTTATTTGTAAAACTAAGATATTTTCAAGTTCTAATTCGGTTATCCATTCGGATTCGGGAACAGAACCGTCGAGAAAACCTAAAACGATTTTTTGATCAGAGGGGAGATCTAATGCTTCTTCTATAGACTCTAGGTCGAGTTCATATGGGTCCATATGACTAATTGTACGGGGGAAAACAAAAAGACTCCATTTCCGACAGTTATATTAACTGGCCCAATCTTCGATTATTCACGATGAACTCAAATAAGGATATCTCTGCGCCAACGCAGGGCGATCGACTTCTTCCAGGGAACGTTAGCAGTTAAAGAACCAGAATTTACCGAAGTTCGAATTTTTGATACAACGTTGAGAGATGGAGAGCAATCTCCACATGTTTCGTTTTCGTATGATGATAAAATAGAGATTGCCACATTACTTGACGAAATGGGAACTCATGTGATCGAAGCGGGTTTTCCTGTAAATTCAAAAGCGGAATTCGAAGCTGTGAGAGATATTGCGGAGGGGACTGGAACTACAGTTGCAGGCCTTGCTCGAGTAATAGAAGGGGATATTTTGGCTGCAATTGATTCGGGTGTCAATATGGTGCATGTTTTTGCGAGTACTTCTGACGTTCAAATAGAAGATTCAATGCATTCAACGAGGGAAGAAGTTGTAGAAAAATCAATAGAATCCGTTAAACTTGTAAAAGATGCAGGAGTGGAATGCATGTTTTCTCCAATGGATGCTACGAGGACTGACTTGACATTCTTAGGACAAGTTGTTGAA
>JAKURE010000018.1:0-7385 GCA_022450005.1 Halobacteriales archaeon | reverse complement strand
TTAACATCCCAGATACATGCGGTGTTGCTACTCCAACGAGGTTTGGCGATTTAATTCGTTTTGTGAAAGAGCATACGGATGCATACATAGATGTCCATACACATGATGATTTTGGATTGGCAACTGCTAATGCATTGGCAGGATTTGAAGCAGGGGCGCATCAGGCTCAAGTATCGGTGAACGGCATCGGAGAACGGGCGGGGAATGCAGCATACGAAGAAGTAGTTATGGCAGCAATTGCAGTGTATAATGCAAATTTGGGAATAGACACGAGTAGGATTATGGAACTTTCATCGATAGTTGAAGATATAAGTGGAATAGCCAAACCTCCAAATAAGGCGATTGTAGGGGACAATGCATTTAGTCACGAAAGTGGAATTCATGCCGCGGGTGTCATAGAAAATTCAGAGACTTTTGAGCCGGGCGTTATGACTCCAGAAATGGTGGGTGCTAGGCGCCAATTTGTCCTGGGGAAACATACGGGAACCCATGCAGTTAGAATGTATTTACGAGAGGCAGGATTCGATCCGACTGAAACTCAAGTTAGAGACATAACCCGCAGAGTGAAAGATTATGGCGCGGAAAAAAAGAGAGTGACAAAAAGAGAACTGATGAGATTTGCACGGGAGGGGAATGTATTTAGAGAGAAGGTTAAAGAATAATAGCCATATCGAAGATGCAAAAGGGTTATAAAGATCAAAAACAAGACGTAGCATAGATGAAAGCCGTTGTTCGAACTAAAGAAGGATTGTTCGTTAGCTGTGCGGCTGTACAAGTTTTTGTAGGGGCGTAACTCGCCATACTAACAACACAATTAATCAGAGTAAGTTCGAAACGCCTATGAGCAATAAGCTAGAAGCAAACAAAAACCGGTATAAAAAAAATAACCAATATGAGTAAATCAACGAACGCGGATCAAGAAAACACAGCGGAAAAATCCAATCCAAAAACGGGTGCACAAGCAGTTGTCGCTTCCCTTGAAGAGGCAGGAGTAAGAGTGATTTTCGGAGTCCAAGGGGGGGCAATAATGCCAGTGTATGATGCATTATACGATTCAAAATTAGAACATATTACGATGGGGCATGAACAGGGAGCGGCTCACGCCGCTGATGCATATGGGATAGTTTCAGGACAGCCTGGTGTGTGTATAGCCACCTCTGGTCCCGGTGCGACCAATCTTATTACGGGTTTGGCTGATGCAAATATGGACTCAGTTCCTGTATTGGCTTTAACAGGTCAAGTCCCAACTAACTTTGTAGGAAATGATGCATTCCAGGAATGTGATACGATAGGGGTGTCGAATCCAGTTACAAAGGCCAATTTCTTTGCAACGGAATCGGAAACGGTAGGCGATCTTGTTTCTCTGGCGTTTTTATTGGCTAGAGAAGGGAGACAAGGTCCGACTTTGGTGGATTTGCCAAAGGATGTCACTCTAGGAGAAGTTTCTGACTGGAAATATAAACCACCGAAATTACCAGACCATGTTGAGATTCCAGATGGGGCAGATGTAAAAGTGGTCGAATCAGCAGCAACTGCCCTTATTGATGCTAAAAAACCGGTAATCCTTGCAGGGGGAGGTGTCATTAAGGGGAATGCTTGTGAGCAACTTTATAAATTTGCTACAGAATTTGAAATACCAGTGGTTACGACAATGCCAGGTATCGGGTCATTCCCAGAAGATCATGAACTATCCCTCAAACCAGCGGGGATGCACGGTACAGGATATGCCAATATGGCGCTGACTCATTGTGATGTTATGCTTGCAGTAGGAACCAGATTTGATGATCGTTTGACAGGCGGGGTAGATACGTTCGCCCCGACCGCAGAGATTATTCACATAGACATAGATCCTGCAGAAATATCAAAAAACATTCATGCAGATTACGAGTTAGTCGGGGATGCCGCAACCGTGCTTAGCCAATTGCATAAAGTGATGCAAGCAAAACCGAATGCAGAGGAATGGTTGGAACAAATTAAAACTTGGAAACAAGAATATTCCATAGAATATGGAGAACGTGAGAGTAATGGAAAGCCACGGCCCCAATACATAATAGAGCAACTTTGTGAAGCAACTGAAAGTAATACTATTGTCACAACGGGTGTTGGACAGCATCAGATGTGGGCAATGTTATATTGGACATATAAAGAGCCGAGAACATGGGTTTCTTCCCATGGTTTGGGTACGATGGGGTACGGACTTCCAGCAGCGATAGGCGCACGTTTTGCTGCGAGTGACGACCAAAAGGTTGTGTGCATAGATGGGGACGGGTCGTTCCTAATGACATTACAGGAACTTTCTGTTGCTGTTCGAGAGGAATTGGACATTACAGTGGTAGTTCTAAATAACGCCGGGATAGGGATGGTGAGACAATGGCAAGATGCATTTTACGGCCATAGAAGAATGGCTTCGGAATATCCATGGGTCCCAGATTTCTCAAAAATTGCAGATGCGTTTGGGGCGAAGGGATTCCTTTTGGAAAATGTAGAGGACGTAGAATCAATTATAAGAGAGGCAATAGAATACAAGGGACCTTCGGTTATTGACGCTAGGATAGATCCTGCAGAAAATGTATTCCCCATGGTCCCTAGCGGTGGGGCGAATGGTTTGTTTGCACTGACAGAAGAGCATTTGGAGGAACTATAAAATGGGTGAAAAATCAAAAGGTCTCAAGGGGCCAAGTCCTAGTGATAGGCCACATCCAAATGAGCGGAGGAATCCACAGGGGATACGGATTGATCCAGGTAGTTCAGGGGAGCTTGAAAATAGACTAGCAACGTTTTCAGCATTAGTTAAGCATGAACCAGGAGTTCTCGCCAAAGTTTCGGGGTTATTTTCACGTCGTCAATTTAATATTGAAAGTCTAACAGTAGGGCCTACAGAGGATGAAAATAGTGCTAGGATTACACTAGTGGTTGATGAAAATGATACCGGAATAATTCAAGTGAAAAAGCAATTGGCAAAGCTACTTCCAGTTATTTCGGTGAAGGAATTATCAGAGGATGCGGTGGAAAGAGAGCTTTGTTTGGTAAAAATTACAAACCACTTTGACCAAGGAAATTCACTTGAACAACTTAAGGAACTAGTAGAGAAAGAAGGGGTAGATATCTTGGATATTAGTGATGGCACAGTGACAATTGAAGTCAGAGGGAGTAAAAGAGATATTGACGACATGATCGAAATGTTTGATGAGTTCGAGATCAAAGAGGTTGCACGTACAGGAACAGTAGCACTAGAAAGAGGTTCTAAGAAAACAACATGACTAACAAAAAATTCACTACAAACGTATACTACGAAAAAGACGCCGATAGAGCACATATAGATAATAAAACTGTGGCAGTAATAGGGTATGGAAGCCAAGGACATGCCCATGCACGTAATCTTCATGATAGTGGTGTGAAGGTGATAGTGGGCCTAAGAGAAAATTCGTCTTCATGGGAAACAGTTAAAAATGATGGATTAAACGTTGCAACCCCCATTGAGGCCACGAAAGAAGCAGACATAATCATGATGCTAGTTCCGGATACTGCTGCTTCGTCGGTTTATAAAGAAATAGAGCCAGCAATAGAAGAGGGGAATACGCTGATGTTCGCCCATGGGTTTAATATTCATTATAGTCAGGTGGAACCTCCAGGTAATATTGATGTGTCGATGATTGCACCCAAGAGTCCAGGTAATCTTGTTAGGAGGAATTACGTGAAAGATCAAGGTACTCCTGCACTTTTGGCAATATATCAAGATTATACAGGGAAGGCAAAAGAAGTGGCTTTAGCTTATGCAGAAGGTATTGGATGTGCCAGAGCAGGAGTGGTTGAAACGTCGTTCCAAGAAGAAGTGGAATCGGATTTATTTGGAGAGCAAGTCATATTGTGTGGAGGGGTGACTAGTCTTATGAGGATGAGTTTTGAGACACTAGTAGAAAATGGATATTCCCCCGAGATGGCATATTTTGAATGTCTTAATGAGTTAAAATTAATTGTAGATTTGATATATGAAGGTGGTTTGATGAAGATGTGGACTGATGTTTCAGACACGGCAGAATATGGTGGTTTAACAAGAGGGCCTAGAGTTGTTGACGAGCGTGTGAAAGAGAATATGGCAGTAGTACTAAAAGAAATTCAAGATGGAACATTTGCCAAAGAGTGGATTGCAGAAGACAAAGCAGGAAGGCCAAAATACAACCAGATTAGGTTAGAAGAACAAAATCATCAAATAGAGAAGGTGGGAGTGAACCTACGCTCGCTCTTTTCGTGGTCAGAAGAAAATGAGTGAAGGTACATTATACGATAAAGTGTGGGATGGCCACAAAGTGAGAGAATTGCCTAATGGGCAGGATCAACTATTTGTGGGATTGCATCTGATACACGAAGTTACTAGTCCACAGGCATTTGGTATGATAAGAGAGAAAAGAATGGAAGTTGCATACCCGGAACTAACACATGCGACAGTGGATCACATAATACCTACAAAGGATCAATCGAGACCATTTAAAGATGATCAGGCAGAACAGATGATGGCGGAATTGGAATCTAATACGCTAGAGGCAAATATTAAATTTGCAGGTCCGGATAGTGGGGATCAGGGTATTGTCCATGGCGTTGGACCAGAGCGGGGACTAACCCAACCAGGGATGACTATTGTATGTGGGGACTCCCATACGTCTACTCATGGTGCTTTTGGGGCCCTTGCTTTTGGGATTGGGACAACTCAGATTAGAGATGTACTAGCCACACAAACAATGGCTCTAGGTCGTCAGAAGGTTCGAAGAATAGAGGTCAAAGGAGAATTGGGAGAGTACGTCACTGCTAAGGATATAATCCTAACAATAATTCGGCATTTGGGCACAGATGGCGGAGTAGGTCACGTGTATGAATATGGAGGCCCTGCGGTGTCAAAATTAAGTATGGAAGGTAGAATGTCAATATGCAATATGTCAATTGAAGGAGGCGCAAGGGCAGGGTATATAAATCCGGACGAGACCACATATGAGTGGCTTAAGAACACAGATACATTTGAAAAGGATCCAAACAGATTTGAAGAGCTATTACCATATTGGGAATCTATCAGGTCAGAAGAAGATGCAAAATATGATGATGTTTTTGAAATTGATTGTAACGAAATAGAACCAATGGTGACATGGGGAACCACTCCCGGCCAGGGTATTGGTATATCAGAAGAAATCCCAGATCCAAAGTCACTGGCAGAATCAAAACGTGAGAGTGCTATTAGGGCTCAAAATCATATGCGTGTTACACCAGGGGATAAAATGGAAGGATATAAAATTGACGTTGCTTTTATTGGATCTTGTACCAACTCTAGAATGTCAGATCTTCGAGAAGCATGTAAAATCGTCGAAGGAAAAACCGTAGCTTCGAATGTTCGGGCGTTGGTAGTTCCAGGGAGTCAACGAGTGAAGTTAGCAGCGGAAGAGGAAGGACTAGATAAAATTTTTATAGAATCTGGTTTTGACTGGAGATTGGCAGGATGTTCTATGTGCTTGGCCATGAATGAAGATCAATTGATTGGAGATGAGGCCTGTGCATCTTCTTCGAATAGGAACTTCATTGGCAGGCAGGGATCGAAAGATGGTCGAACTATATTGATGAGTCCTGCGATGGTTGCTGCTGCGGCTATAAAGGGCGAAGTTACAGATGTGAGGAGGATATAAGAATGGGCGCTCCTGCGATAAAATCTGCCAGTGGGAAGGGAATATCCATAAGAGGTAGTGATATTGATACAGATCAGATTATTCCAGCTAGATACCTCAAGGCAATAACATTTGATGGGTTGGGGGAGTTTTCATTTAGAGATTTAAGGTTTGATGGAGAGGGCCGGGAACTGGAACATCCATTTAATGACAAGGAGTATCAAGATGCATCCATATTAGTGGTCAATTCTAACTTTGGGTGTGGTTCATCTAGAGAGCATGCGCCTCAGGCTTTAATGAGATGGGGAATTGAAGCAATAATTGGACATAGTTTTGCCGAGATTTTCGCAGGAAATTGCCTAGCTTTGGGAATACCAGTAGTTGAGATGGAAGCTGCACAGATAGAGATACTACAAGAATGGGTAGAATCCAATCCAGGTACAGAAATTCATATAGATATCGTGGCACAAAAAATAAGATATAATGAACAGGATATACAAGTTAGTATCCCAGAATCGCATAGGAAAGCTCTTGTGGATGGGATATGGGATACAACGGCACTGTTGAAATCAAATCCAGAAGAAGTTAAACAAATATCAGGACAAATACCCTATATAAAATGAAAAAAATCTTAGTAATACCAGGAGATGGAATAGGATTGGAAGTGATTCCAGCTACGGTTAGTGTGATAGAGTCACTAGGATTAAAAATTGAGTTTATTAATTCAAATGCGGGGGATGAGATAAAAAAACAAACTGGAAATGCACTACCAGTAGAAGTACTTGAACTTGTGGAAGAAGTAGACTCCATACTGTTTGGAGCAGCGGGTGAATCTGCAGCAGATGTGATACTTCCACTTAGAAGGGAAATAGACTCATTTGTGAATGTGAGGCCCGCAAAGGCATATCCAGGTGTAAACGCACTTCAGCCAAAGACAGATTTGGTAATACTTCGGGAGAATTCAGAGGGCGTTTACACAGGGATTGAATCCAGAGTATCAGAAGAAATGGCAACTTTAACAAGAGTAGTAACCAAAACCGCTTCTACTAGATTGGCAGAATATTCTTGTGAATATGTGAAAGCACAAGGATTGGATAAATTTACTATTGCCCACAAAGATAATGTGATGAGAATTACAGATGGGCTCTTTAGAGAAACTGTAGAGTCAGTTGCATCTAAAAGAGGTGTGAAAACAGAATCTGCAATAATGGATGCGCTTGCTATGTTGATGGTGATGCACCCAGAAAATTATCAGGTGATTGTTTGCCCTAATTTGGCAGGAGATATATTATCAGATTTGGCCGCAGGATTGGTAGGGGGTCTTGGTCTTCTACCTAGTTCGAACATTGGTCCTAAATGTGCTCTATTCGAACCGGTTCATGGGACGGCTCCAGACATAGCAGGGAGGGGGATCTCCAATCCAATAGCGTCTATACTGTCAGCATGTATGATGCTTGAATACATAGGATACGAGGAGGAAGCAAGACAAATTCGTTTGGCTGCAGAGCAAACTTTGATTGATGGTAAAACTACTCCAGATCTTGGTGGGAAGAAGAAAACAGTAGATGTCGCAGAAGAAATAATATCTAAGTTATAAACGGCGGTTATTGTAGAGATTGTAAATTTTTTGTTAGATCGAAGGGGACGTCTGCTTCTAAGATTACTGCTTGTGCATCCCCACCTACAGAGAGTACTTCTTCGACGAAGACAGACGGGTCTTGCTGTATGGGTGGGAATGTA
>JAKURE010000017.1 GCA_022450005.1 Halobacteriales archaeon | reverse complement strand
TGGCAAGGGGGGAGAGACTTCATGGGCATCAAGTGGGGGTGGGGACCATATTGACTGCTTATGTCCAGTCGGGGGAATCGGGTGGGTGGAGAAAAATAAAAGATACATTAAAAAAATTAGAGTGCCCAACGACTGCCAAGGAACTAGGGGTCACAAGAGAAAATGTCATTAAGGCCCTATCGACCGCGCACGAAATACGAGATAGACATACAATATTAGGAAAGGGAATTGGAGAAAGGGACGCAGAGATAGTAGCAGAAAAAACAGGAGTTATTTAACGGAGAATGCGGATCGATGGCTATTTTTGAGTTCGATCTTCAATAAATATACATGCGAGTCGCAATTGTAGAGCGGCGGACTGTCCACAAAGAGGGGGAGAGTTCTGCGAAAAGATTGCACATTGTGGCAGAATTGCTTGCTATGAAAGGGCATGCAGTTAGTTTTTATTGTCTTAGGTGGTGGGAAGGGGAAGATAGGGAAAAAATACACAACGGAGTCAGATACTACGCAATATCAGATGATGTAGAAGATGTTGAATGGAGATTTGCAGCACAATTACCCTCAAAAATTAAAGAGTATGAACCAGATGTGATAATTGCGGATGGGACAGAGCGGGCGGTTGTGATGGGGTCAAAATTTACGTGTCTATTTTTGAGAAAGCCACTGATATTGGATTTCTACAAACAAATTAAAATTGAAAAGGGGAGTAAGAGAAGGTCGGACTTCATTATTGGTTTGGCAGATATGGTAGTAGTCCCATCGGAAATGATTCAAACGAGTGTGATAGAAGCGGGTTTTGGGGGGAAATTAATTGAAAAGCTACCGAACCCTATCAAGATCAAACGCATAAAGGATACAAAGAAAGAGAAGGTTGCAGATATTGTTTACTCCAAAGTATTAGATAAAAATTGCAACTTGGAGACTTTTTTATTGGCCCTAGCAGAGCTTCGTGATGTAAAATGGAAAGCCGCGATAATTGGAGAGGGTGAGATGAAGGAAATTTATGAGAGGCAAATAAAAGATCTAAGGATTTCACGCAGAGTAGAATTTTTAGGAGAAGTCCCCATAGAAAAGAAAATAGCAATTTTCAAGGGTGCACATGTTTGTGTGCACACAGCGCTGGAGAGTAAATTCCCCAAGGATTTTTTACTAGCTCTTGCTTGTGGATGTGTGGGGATTGCAGAATACCATGAAAATTCTAGTGCCCATGAATTAATAAGACCCAGAGAAAGGGGATTTAGGATAACAGAGGGGGAAATATTGCATCAGACTATTAGAGAAGCTGCAGAAATGCCTAGAAAAGAAATTGAAGAGGAGTATTTTGGATATGATGAAAAAATTTTTATAGAGAAATATATAGGACTTATTGAGAATATAGAAAAAATTAAAGCAGGTAAATTGGTTAAAGATCAATCAGATATGGGAGTTCTTTAAGCGCCTCTGCAACTCGGATGGCATCAAGATTTTGAGGGATATCATGGGCTCGGATTATGTTTGCTCCGTTGCAAACTGCCATAGCAGTAGTTGCAATGGTAGCAGATAAACGATTATGTTGATTGAGTTTAAGAGAAGAAAATAGAGACTTGTGAGAGTGACCTACGAGGATGGGACAACCTAGAGTTTTGAATTCATCTAAACGGCGAAGAATTTCAAAATTTTGCAGGGGCGTTTTCCCAAAACCAATTCCGGGATCAATGATTATTTTTGAACGATCCAACCCCGCATTTTCAGTTCGAATGATTAGATTAGAAAGATGAGATATGACTTCTTCGACAACATCGTTGTAATTTATGATGCAAGTGGGGTCTACTGGCGTATTGATGCTATGTGTTAAAACAATAGGTACATCAAAATCAGATGCGATGAAACGCATTTGAGGGTCCGAAAGGCCAGAAACGTCGTTGATTATATTTGCGCCTGCGTTTATTGCAGCCTCAGCTACGTTAGCTTTTCTTGTATCAACAGAGAGGAATACATTCGATTCGGATAGGTTCTGGATGATGGGTAAAATTCTATTTAATTCTGTTTTAGAAGAGATGGGGACTGCACCAGGCCGAGTGCTTTCACCACCTACATCGATGATGTTTGCTCCAGATTCAACCATGGAAATTGCATGAGTTATTGCTTGATTTTTCGCATTATAGTTTCCGCCATCATAGAAGCTATCAGGAGTGAGGTTTAAAATTCCCATCAAAATGGTACTATTTTCCCAGGGGAACCCATTAGATTTGATAGGTGTATTTTGAAAGTCGATCGCGGCGGAAAGTTGAGAAACAAGAGTGGGGAAATGGAAATCCCCATCCTCAATTATGTTAAGTAAAGATTTGAATTGAGAGGGAGAACCAGAAAGGATTATATCGATTAATTCTTCCTCAAGTTTATCGAAGAGAAATAGTTCAGGGGAGCCTCCAAGTTTTAGGAATTCTTTCTCGATTTGTCTAGCATATACAGGATAAGTTTTTGTTTTTAGAGAATATGAAGAAGAAGATTGTGTTGCTTTTTTGATTACATGATTTGCCCACTTTTGACGGGCTTCACGTATTGTGTATAAAGATCCAGTTACAAGTATACAATCCCCTTTATTTGAAGAAGATATAGCCTGATTCAGGGCTACATCGATGGAGGGAGATGATATTGCGTGAGACCCATTCTTCGTGAATAAATCTATCAGAGGAGGAAGTTCTGCTGCACGGGGGATATTGGGTTTGGTTACAAATACTTTTTTAGAAAGAGGTAAGGAAGAGATCATTTCTTCATGATCTTTGTCACCAAGAGCCCCGAAAACTATGAAAAGGTCTTGATATTCAAATTCAGATAATGTGTTGCTAAGTTCCATACATCCAGCAGGATTGTGGGCCCCGTCTAGAATGATTAATGGATTTTGGCTAAAGATTTCAAAGCGCCCGGGCCAATAAGAATTTTTGAGGCCGGTTGAAATATCCTGAGGGGTCGTGTTGAATGACTGATCGCATATTGCGGCAGCTATGCCTGCGTTTATCGCTTGATGGTGTCCAATGAGTCCTAGTTCTGTTTTTATAGCCCAATTGGGTGCGGTTATTTCTACAAAAGATTCTGAAGAAGAGCTACCTTCATATTTGACTTTAAAATCACCAGACTCTCCCACAAGTAACAGATCGCTTACACCACGTTTAATTTCGGAGAGTGCAGCTCCCGTTGCTGCAGTAATTAGAGGAGAATTTTTAGATGCGATTGCCGCTTTGTCCCGTGCTATTTCTTCTACAGTGTTTCCCAATATATCTGTGTGTTCGAGGGAAACATTAGTGACGGCGCTAGACATGGGGGTGATAACATTAGTTGCATCGTGTTTTCCACCAATACCAACTTCTATTACAGCAACATCTACACCTTCATTGTTAAAATGCCAAAGTGCCAGAGCAGTTGTAACTTCGAAAAATGTGGGAAGGGGGGGATTAGATTCACAAGAGGTAGCGTAGGGGGAAATAATATTAATAAAATCACGAATTGATTGGTGAGGGATGGGTTGATCATTTACGAGGATTCGTTCGCGAAAATCAGAGAGATGGGGAGAGGTATAAAGTCCTACTTTGAGGTTGGACTCCATTAAAATGGAAGATATCATTCGGGAAGTGGATCCTTTTCCATTTGATCCAGTTACGTGGATATATTTATTCCCCATATGGGGGTTTTCAAGGTGGTCCAGAAGTTTCGATGTGGAATCGGTCCCGGGTCCTATTCTAGAGCGTGGAAAATTAAATAAAAACTTTATTGCTTCAAAATATTCCATTTTTTGAACTCACCACGTTGAAATTAGAAATATACTAATCATGTTTGAAACATCTTGTCCCTGTAAAAACCATTGAGATATCAAGGTTATTTGCAGCATCGATAACAGCATCGTCATTTATAGATCCACCGGGTTGGATTACTGCAGAAATTCCCGCTTCTGCTGCAGTTTCCAATGCATCGGGGAAGGGGAAGAATGCGTCTGATGCCATGATGGCCCCTTGTGGAGTTTTATTTTCAGAATGTTCAACTGCTTTAATAGATGCCAATCTAACGGCATCGACCCTAGATACCTGACCCATTCCCAATCCTACGGTTTCAGTTCCGGTGGCAAAAACTATGGCGTTAGATTTAACATGTTTTACTACTTTCCAAGCGAAGAGCATAGTTTCTATTTGGGCAGGGGTTGGTTCTAGTTTTGTAACTACTTTGAGATCTTTAGAAGATAGTGAACTCAAGTCTCTTTGTTGGATTAATCGCCCTCCTACTATAGGTTTTTCAACTAAAATTACAGAAGGAGAATTCAATTCCCCAACAGATAATATTCGTAGATTTTTCTTTGTGCGTAAAATGGCCAACGAATCTTCGGTATAAGAAGGAGCAACTACGACTTCCTTGAAAGAGGATACTATTTGTTCTGCTGTTTTTACATCGCATTCTTGATTGAGTGCAACTACACCCCCAAAAGCACTCATAGGATCGGTTGAGAGTGCCTTTGCATATGCTTCAGAAATGGTTTTTCCGACAGCGCATCCGGCAGGGTTTGCGTGTTTAATTATTGCGGCTGCGGGTTGTTTGAATTCTTTGATAAGATTGAGAGCTCCGTCAGAATCGTTGTAATTATTATAAGAAAGTTCTTTTGCAGTAGGGTTTAGCTGTAGTGCTGCTACAACATTTGCCTCCTGTACAGTGGGATCGGCATATAAAGCTGCAGTTTGGTGGGGATTTTCCCCATAACGTAATTCACAGTAATGATCGTTTTTTATTGTTAGAGATGCGGGAAAATCATCTTGGGGGGAATCCATACTATAATGCAAGCTTGATGTACCAAATTCGTTGCGTTTTTGCTTTTTACAAGGAGAGGGGGTAGATTTTATGAAGAATGATTCTTTTTCAATATACATAACAATTGAGAAAATTCGACTGGATCCTTTTTTACGGGCGCAGGACAAAGGGGAGATTATGGACGACGCGCTTTTTGCCATATCAGCGATTGATGGGCGCTATGCAGTTGAGACATTTCCTCTAAGGGAATATATGGGTGAATCAGCCCTCATGCGAGAGCGTGTGCAAGTCGAAATTGAATATCTAATTTCTCTGTCAGAAGAAGAAGAAATCTCTTTAGAGTTATCAGAGGGAGAAGTGAAAGCGTTGCGCGGGGTGTACACGGGATTCGGAGAAGCCGACGCAAAAATGGTGAAAGAAATTGAAAAGAAAGGGTACAAAGAGTACAAAGCGACGAATCATGATGTAAAGGCAATAGAATATTTTTTGCGAGAGAAGACACCTGAGAAGATACATCCATGGATACACTTTGGATTGACTAGCGAGGATGTGACCAATATTGCTTATCGAATTCTTGTACAAGGATCAATGGAAGAGATTCTAATTCCAGCTATAAATGCCGTGAAAAGTGAGATAGAAAAACTTGCCCTAGAATGTAGAGATACACCTATGTTATCCTTAACTCATGGGCAGCCAGCAACGCCAACTACCTTCGGAAAGGAAATGGCCATCTATGCATCCCGATTGGACCAAATGCAAAAGAAAATTGAACATTCAACGGGAGAACTCGTGGGGAAAATGTCAGGAGCGAGTGGAAATTATGCGGCCCAAGTGGTTGCAGTTTCAGGAGTAGATTGGCCAGAGGTTTCAAAGAAAGTGGTGAGGAAATTGGGATTCAAACACATACCATTAACGACTCAAATTAATCCAGGGGATGACCTAGCTATTCTGTTTTCAATGATGCAAATTGCCAATCAAATAATAATAGATTTGAATCGGGATATGTGGATGTATATTTCAAACAAACAAATTACTTTGCGCAAAAATGAAGCAGAAACGGGATCATCTACGATGCCACACAAAGTAAACCCAATTGAATTTGAGAATGCAGAGGGGAATTTAGGAAAGGCAAATAGCGACTTGAAATTTTTATCAGAATCGGTTACAGTTTCGAGATTACAACGGGATTTGATTAGTTCAACTGTGAAGAGAAATATAGGTTCTGCGTTTGCTCATTGTTTATTGGGTTATTGTAAAACAAAAGATGGATTGGCTAAGATAGAGCCAGATGAAAAGAAAATGATTGAAAGTCTTTCAGAAAATGTAGAGATATTGGGGGAGGCCTATCAGACCATATTACGCAGGGAGGGGTATCAAGATGCGTATGAAATTTTGAAGTCCGAAACCCGGGGGGAAAATGTTACTATGGAAGAATTGCATAGAATGGTAGATAGATTAAAAATAGAAGATGTTGTACGGAAGGAATTAAAAGGTCTAGTACCACAGAAATATTTTGGTTTGGCGGATGAATTAGTTGATGAGATTCGTTGATTATTTTTTAGAGATAAGATCGGATTTATGCCGGGCCATCCAATATCCGGTGCCTGTTAAGAATAGGCTTAAAGAAGGAAGATAGAATAGATTTTTCGGGGTTAATGCGAGATCTGAATTCACCAAGATAGATATAATTCCTTCTCCAAATAAAACTAAAAAAATGAAAGTTATAAATCCCATTAGAAATGCGTAACGAATTGAAGATTGACCTGTTTTTAAGAGTCCATCGTAGAGAATTATGGCTACCACAAATGAAATAGACGTTCCGAAAACATAGAGGGGCATTCTAGAAAGAAATCCATCTTGAGGCCCCATTAGTAAAGAGAGAAATCCAAATAAACAAATCGTGAGTAGAATACTAGAGATAAGGAGAATAGATTCGATTTTCGTAATAGAAGAGTTAGCCAACAGAGAGTTTCTATAACTCATACCGAAGATCACAGGGGGCAGTGGGTAAAAAACATAGCTTTTTTGCTATATAGGAAATTGTGAACAAAATAAAGGATGTCTTTATAACCCCAGTTTTGAAATGACATCTGTCAAAATGTGGGCGGCTTTTTTGACTTCTGCAATGGTGACGTATTCACGGGAAGAATGTGCAACTGCACCAGTGGAGTCAGTCAGAACTCCAGGACCAAAAATGATAGTAGGGGCTATTAAAGAGAAATAAGATGCTTCGCTAGCTGCGGTGAATGGACGGGTTTTGATCCCACTCATTTGTTGAAAGCATTTAACCAAATTTGTATCTTCAGGGGTAAAAAAGGGCCCTAGGAATGGAGTTTCTCGTTCAGATAGAGATATAGAAATGGTAGCCCAGTCAGGTGTATAATTTTTAAGATGGGACTCCAAAGAAAGTTTGAAGCTATCTGCAGACTCGGGAGGAACACTTCTTCTATCGACGGTGATTTCACATGTGGATGGTATTTGATTTGAGAAGTCCCCACTCTTAATTATAGTAGGAGTAAGAAGAGGAGATCCAAGGGGTGTTTCGGTATCTACAGATTGTTCTTTGTCAAATGTTTTCAATGCTGCAAGAATAGAAACACAAACGTCGATGACGTTATTTGTGAGATGGGATTCTGCGGCATGGGCATTTTCTCCGGTGATTACTATTTTTGCTTCAAATCTACCTTTGGAAGCATTGCAGATATCAAGATTGGTCGGCTCCCCTACGATGAACGCGTCTGGAACGTCGTCGAAATGTAATGCGTTCGCTCCGCGGGATGTGAGTTCTTCGTCGGGGGTTATGGCTAGCGTTAATTTTCCAGAAGGGTTGCTATGAATAAATGCATATACCAAAGCCGCGAGTGGGCCTTTTGCGTCGCAAGCTCCACGCCCATAGATCGTGTCGCTGTCGCTGTGGAAGGGGAGATAAGGGGGAACGGTGTCTATGTGGGTATTTAAAACAATATGAGGAGATCCAGCCCCTCTAGTTGTAATTGTATTGCCTGCTGAATCGACCGAAGGTTCAAATCCATGAGATATGAGAGTATTTACAAGGAAAGTTCTCATTTCATCGACATCGTCGTGGGAGGGTATTTGTACGGAGTCTTCGAGGAAAGAAACTATATCAAAATCCGTCATGGTTGCGGGATTTCTCCAGAGAACTGTTTTGCTGCAGGGCCCCTTAGGATCATAGAACCTGTTTTGTTGATAGTTACAAAGAGATCTTCTCCCCCTTCTTGGTTTATGCGTATTGATTGATTGGGTTTAATTTGTTTGGAGTGGTGCAACACCGAAGCTATTGCACATGCACCAGTGCCACAAGCAAGGGTTACTCCCTCCACTCCACGCTCGAAAGTTTTTTGTTTAAACCCATTTTGGATTTTTTGAGCAAATGTGACATTGGTTCCTTTTGGGAACATATTGGAATGACGGATATCAAATGCTTTGTCGAGTAAAATTGGATCAGTTATATCGTCCACAAATATTACAGCTTGGGTGACCCCTCCTGAATTGATCGCAGTGATGTTTAGACCGAACATGTCCTGATCGATGAAAGGAATATCGGAGATTATAGGTACGCTTTTGGGTTCGAATGTGGAAGGTTCCATTTCAACTTGCACATCGCCTCTATCAACAATCTTGGATGGGAATGTTCCTGCGGCGGTGTGTAGAATAATTTCTTCTTTATTCAAAAGCTCGCTAGCCCATTTTACTGCACATCTAGCGGCATTTCCGCACATGGGGCCAACTGAACCATCTGGTTGACGTAAGTCCATAGTAATTTGAGGAGGGGAGAGAGTAGACTCAATTGTCAAAAAGAGAATTCCATCTGCGCCGATTCCATTTTCTCTGTTGCACTGGGCTATGGCTAATTTAGAACGATCAGAGATTCTGTCCAGGTGTTTGTGAATGAGTATAAAATCATTCCCCGCACCATGATATTTATCGAATGGTATCAAAACCAACCTACCTCATGTTCATGTGAACAAAGGTCCTCGAGCGTCTCTCTTTTTCGAATGAGACCTATATTATTTCCATCAATTGCCACGGTCGCAGATCGGGGGAACGAGTTGTATTGGCTTTCCATTGCTTCACCGTATGCACCTGCATTTCCAATAGCTAAAATATCACCAGTAGCAGAAGCCTCGAGTTCTATATCAACTCCTAGGATATCGGCACTTTCACAAATTGGTCCAGTTACGGTAGTATTTGGCAAGGATGGGTTATTTTTGGTTGAAGAGATATTTTGAATATCATGATAAGAACCATACAAAGCAGGTCTAAGTAAAGTATGCATTCCAGCATCCACACCTACTATAGTGTGAGAATCTAGATTTTTGATTGTGTTAATTCTTGTAAGGAGTATTCCAGCATCTGCTACTAGATATCTCCCGGGTTCGAGGACAAGTTTTGCAGAAATATCTCCTAAAGATTTGTGTATTTCGAGCGAGACTTTGGATAGATCCAGGGACAGATCGTCGGGGCGGTATGGAACACCAAATCCACCTCCTACATCGATGAACTCTAGATCAATTGGTGAAGATCGGGAGAGATTTCCAAGGGTCCTACAAAGACTTTGATGGACGTCCATGTCTTGGGGGGAGATTCCACTTCCAGCATGGGCATGTATTCCAACGATATCGAAATCATGAGAAGAATGTGAGGAGAGTAAATCTATGGCTTGATCGAGGGAAAATCCAAATTTTGCGTCTGATCCTGTTGATACATATTTGTGGTGACCTGCCCCAGATCCGGTGTTGATTCGAAGGCATATACGACCACGATAATCCCGCTCAGATAATCTACGGAGTGTGTCGTGGGACCCAATATTTATTGTCAATCCAGAAAGGTTAACTGCAAAATCTAGATCAGAATCAGGAGGGTTTACTGCAGTATATAGGATCCTCGTGGGAGGTATTTCTGCACGTATGGACCTGTAAATTTCCCCGGCAGATACACATTCGACTCCGGCCCCCATATTTCCAAGTGTTTGTAATATTGCGCCGGAGGTATTGGCTTTTGCTGCATAATAAATATCTGCATCTTCAAAAGCAGAGGATAGTCGGCGGTAGTTTTGGCGAATTCTTTCAAGATCAATTACATATAGAGGAGTCCCGTGGGTTTCTACTATCGATAATAGTGTGTCATGTGGCCAATCTGAAATAATTCTGTGTTCTGACATTATGGAATCACTTTCGCAATCGGTCCTCTTTCTCTGCTGCAGTTCTAGTGGATTCTTCAATGGATAGTGCCACAACTGCGGGTTTCAATGCCCCACCTCCTTTGAATAATGGATGGTTTCCAACATCAGAATGTACAAACCGAGTAAATGCGCGGCGATTTGGGGGAAGACGGCCATAAATAATCTCTTCCGAAACTAGATCATAGACCGGAATTCTAGGAGTTAGAAGAGTGTTTTCTGCTACGACAGAACCTTCCCCGACTACGAATCCACTAGTCACACGGCATCCAGATCCTAGGGAAACATCATCTTCTATAATGACGGGAGAAGATTCTACAGGTTCCAATACCCCTCCTACAACTGCATTTGCCCCAAGTTTCACGTTATTCCCCACCTGAGCACAGGAGCCAACAACATCGTTTGAGTCAACAAGAGTCCCATCACCTATTGACGCGCCTATATTGACAAAACAAGGACTCATCAAAATTGCATTAGAACCAATATGAGCTCCACGTCTGATGACTGTTGCAGAAGGGGTGTTTCGGGTTCCTCTTTGGGAAAAGGTGGAAGTATCTGCGAGGGGCAAAATATCATTGTAAACAACATCCCCATAAACAATAGGATTCTTTTTTCTGAGAGAAAAATTTAATAAAATTCCATGTTTGACCCAATGATTTACCTCCCATTCTTCAGATTTTTTTTCTGCGGCTTTGATTGATCCAGACTCGAGAGCGTCAAGGAATTCGTCGAGGGTGGATATGTCTTTCTCGGTGCAATTTTCGGTGGTTAGTTCCCCGGATGTTTGCCGAGTCCATAGAGAGGAGATATTATTTTTCAGGCTCATGTTGGGACCCCCAATACATCCTTAAATCCATACCAACCGGGTGGCTGCTCAGAAAGCCAAATTGCAGAATCTATAGCACTCGAAGAATACACTCCGCGACTTTCTGCTTGATGTTTCAAAGTGATCATTTCGTCGTTTCCAGCGAAAAGTACCTCGTGGGACCCGCGAATGTTTCCTGCCCGTATGGAGTGGATTCCGACTTCATTTGGTTTGCGCTCGTTAATGCCTGACCGACCATATGTAGGATCTAAATTTGAGCGGGATTTTCCGATAGTATCTAAGAGAGATATGAGAGTTCCGCTGGGTGCATCTACTTTTTTGTTATGATGAGTTTCGGTTAACTCAATATCATAATTGGATAAAATTCCAGAAATGGAATCAATTGCTAGATGTAATGCTGCAATTCCCCTAGAAAAGTTAGCTTCAAAGAGGATGGGAATTTCATCACTGAGTGTGTGTAGCTCATTTAATTGTTCCTCCGTGAATCCGGTAGTACCAATGACGATGGGAATTGAAAATTTTGCTGCATTTGCAGCGAAAAATAAACTTGCTTCGGGGACTGTTAAATCAATAATCACATTTGGGTTTGATTTTTGGAGTTGGGAAGAAAAATCGAGAGGGGTGCAGGTTGGAAATTCTGCCGAGGATAAATGGTTTGGAAGGTCTTTCTGAGTTTTTTGGGAAGTAGCAAACGACACAGTGGTTGAATCCGATCTTTGAAATATCTCTTCAATTACAGATTTGCCCATGCGTCCTGTTGCTCCAGTTACTGCTATATTCATATGGTATGCTCTAATTCTGCTAAATCACCTAAGAGGCCAAGAAGTTGTTGACGATTGTCATCAGAGATTCTTGACAAAGGTAATCTAAGGTGGGGTGATGAATCATATTTTAAATGCATTGCTTCTTTGATGGGTATTGGATTCGATTCGATGAATAATCCACGGAAGATGGGGCACAATTTTCGGTTTAGGGACAATGCATGGGAGAAATTATGTCGCTCTCCGGGTAGAGTGGACCACACCATATCGCAGGTCAATTCGGGTGCTATGTTTGCTGCAACACTAATAACACCTGTTCCGCCAAGACACAGTATTGGGAGGGTCATTTCATCATCCCCAGATAAAATGTTAAAATTTTCTCCCCTAGTACTTTCGATTACTTGGGATATAAAACCTATATCACCACTAGCTGCCTTATATCCAACAATATTATCATGGGAGGCGAGTGATATTGTTGTTTGTACTTCTATATTTCTTCCAGTTCTAGAAGGTACGTTGTAAATGATTTGGGGTATTTCGACTGCATCTGCAATAGCCAAAAAGTGAGATTCCATACCAGCTGGTTCTGGTTTGTTGTAGTAGGGAGAAATTAAAAGTATCCCGTCTGCACCAGCATCTACAGAGCGTTTGGAAAGGGTTATCGCTTCACTAGTGGAATTGCTCCCAGTTCCAGCAATAATAGGAATATTTTTTACAGCATTTACCACACAGTCCACCACTTCGACGTGTTCATCGTGGGATAGAGTTGCGCTTTCGCCAGTAGAACCGGTAGGGACCAACCCATCAACTCCAGCGGATTCTAATCGTTTTGCGTCGTGTTCGAGTTGATCAAAATCGATGGCTCCATCGTCGAAAAATGGAGTGGTCATTGCAGGGAAAACACCAGTTAGATTTAGAGAAGTCATGGTAAGTGCTTGTAAAGATTAGATTTGTGCTGAGTCTTGTAAGACGTATAAGGAAATAGTCTTTTCCAAAGAAATACGAGTATGCGATAACGATATGAGAAAGATCATGGAAGAAAAAAGTGATGAAGAATGGGTACTTGATCTTCAAAATATTGCAGATTATCAGTTTGGGAAGGGGGCGGGAGAGGGACTATTTACAGGAGATATAAGGATAGAGAGATCGAGAACGGGCAGGGCTCGCCAAATTCATTCAGGAGAAGGGTATATAGCGACACATACCAAGGGAGGAAGACTTTCGTTGGGGATAGAAGGTGGAAAAAGACTTAGAAAATCGATTGAATTTCCAGCATACAGAGTCATGGTAGGAGAAGAGTCAGAGGTGTATGTCAGGGAGGGGAAAAACGCATTTGCAAAATTTGTCGTAGAGGTTGATCCAAGTATTAGGCCTAAAGATGAGGTGATGGTAGTAGGAGAAAATGATTGTTTGTTGGCGGTGGGGAGGGCAAAAATGAGTGCAGATGCCATGTTGGATTTTAACAGAGGTGTTGCGGTAAAGGTTAGAGAGGGCCAATTGGAATAAAATTCCGAGCGCCATATTTTTGTTTTGACAGGACATGTAGACGGGTATGTTTAGCGGTGGGGGTTTGAACCCTCGAAAAATGAAAAAGATGATGGAACAGATGGGGATTGAACTAGAAGAGTTAGAAGTAGAGGACGTTGTAATGACACTAGTGGGTGGTGAAAAATTAATATTTAAAGAAGTTGAAGTGACAAAAATGGAAGCAAGAGGTCAAAAGACATATCAGGTGATTGGAGACCCAGAAATGGAGGGAAGTGATCAGACGGCAGATGGTGGAACGAAAATATCTAAAGAAGATATCGAGATGGTAATGCAAAAATCGGGCGTGGATGAAGAAACAGCTCGGGAATCGATTGAGGCTACTGAAGGAGATCTTGCTGCTGCAATATACAGATTGAAGTGATAGTATTAGTAGTTGGAGAGAATAGAGAGTATCTTTGCCATCCAGGGGATGAGATTGGGACAGATTTGGGAATACTAATAGTTCCAGAAGATGTGAAAATGGGAGATACAATAGAGACGCATCTTGGTAAAAAATTTACAGTTATGGAGCCAAGAGTTACAGACTTTTTCCACCATTTAGAAAGGACAGGTGCCCCAATACTTCCTCGCGACGTGGGGTTGATTATAGGGATGGCGGGAATTGGGTCAAATGATCGGATATTGGATGTGGGAACAGGGACTGGAATTTTGTCAATCTGCCTGGGAAAGGTTGGAGCAAGTGTAATAACATATGAAAAAAATGCCAAATTTTTCGAGGTTGCCCAATCCAATATAAAAAAGGCAGGAGTTGAAGAGATGGTAGAAGTGAGGGAGGGGGATGTGATTGAGGATTTAGATGTGTTAAATGATTTTAGTGTAATAACTTTGGACATGAAAGATGCAGAGTTAGTGGTAAAACATGCTAGAAAAATTCTCAGAACTGGTGGTATTTTAGTAGCATATTCTCCATTTATAGAAAGTGCGAAACGGGTAGTTGAATGCGCGAAAGATGTAAGTTTATCAGATATAAAGACGATAGATACAGTTCAACGCGAAATGGAATTTGGTACACGTGGTACGAGGCCTCAAACTAGAGGTGTGGGGCATTCGGGATATTTGACTTTTGCTAGGAAATATGCATAGTTAATTGTCATTCTCGCGCCAGCGATACTCACATTTTGTACAAACGAAAAATCGCGTTTCAGATTCATCTGCGCCGCGTATTTGTTGTAAATACCAATATGCGGTGTCATTGTCACACTTAGAACATTTAGATTTGGTAGTAGGCAAACCTCGTTCAGTGACATTACTGGTGTCAATTATGTCAGTTTCTTCTTGTATTTCGGTCGTCCCAGTTTGACCGGTGAGTTTCTGGAACATCGCGGCATATTTATCTTGTTCTGACATGGTGAGAGAATTGTACTAGAGGTAATATGAGTTCACCAAAGTACTTAAAAAAATCG
The DNA here is from genome assembly GCA_022450005.1 of Halobacteriales archaeon. Classification (GTDB taxonomy): domain Archaea; phylum Halobacteriota; class Halobacteria; order Halobacteriales; family Hikarchaeaceae; genus Hikarchaeum. The sequence continues at coordinate 4,703 of JAKURE010000017.1, read as the reverse complement.
AGCGGTGGGGGAATAAAATCAATATCCAGAATCTATTAAAAATTGATTCGCGTGTTCAAGGATCTCACGGGGGCCATCATGATTAATTGTATTGATTGCCTGAGTATAATCGCGCCATTGAAGATCGGAATGTTCATCGGAAAGATCCGCTTTGGAATCAAATGATTTTGCAACGAATAAATGGACGGTTTTATGAATAGTAGAGCCACTTGCTTGAAAGAAATAATCATACTCTTCTCGGAACCCATCTAAAAGTTTAAAATTAGAGAGTCCAGACTCTTCTCGGACTTCTCTAATTGCAGTTTGTTGGAGTTCTTCTTCCCCTTCTACACCACCTTTTGGAAATTCCCAGTCACCAGCTCTGCTTTTTAATAAGAGATATTCTCGTTTGGTTGGTTTGTCCCGGTAGATTATAGCGCCAGCGCTAACCGCTTGTATCATGGCATATACTAGAATTCGAGGTTATTTCACAATATCGGGATGAATAGGACAAATTTAGTGCCTAGGAGATTTTCTATATGGTAAGAGTATGACGTTTGTAACTAGACTTACGCTGAGGAGCGGGGATAGAAATTCTCTAGACAAAATAGTAGGAGATATCAAGCGTTCTGCAGAGAAGAAAGGGGTGAGAGTTCGAGGGCCGCACACTCCACCACCTCAGACTTATCGGGCGCCGCAATATAAGAGATTGGATGATATGGAAAGAAAATTCCCCGTGTGGGAATATAATGTGTACGAGAGGTGGATAGAAATATCAGGGCACGACGCTTCCGTTCGAAGAGTTACGGATATAGAGTTTCCAAAAGGCATACACGTTGAGGTTGAAGTTTCGCAGGTGGGACTGAAAAAATAGCTAACGGGGGTGAAATGGGGCGGAAATTGTTTCGGAACAGTGACGTCCTATCAAAGGACTACTAGGTTGATGAGTAATGCCGTAGGGATATTGTTTGCTTTGTTGGCAGGCATATCAATCGCGGCCATGGCTATTTTTGTGAGAATGGCTACGAAAAAGGGAGGGGATGCGTTTACAGCAGTTATTGTTAGTCTCGTTTTGAATTTGGTTATCATAATCCCAGCAGTAGCAGTGATATACTATCCAGAATATGGCATAACGTTGAGATCATTTTTGGCATTCGTGGGGGCGGGATTGACTGGGACTTTGACTGGGAGAGTATTTTATTTTGAAGGAATTAGCCGAGTAGGGGCTAGTCGGGCAGATGCCATCAAGGCAACTATGCCGATATTTGCTACGGTTACGGCAATATTAGTATTAGGAGAAGATCCTACCACAACCCATATACTTGCAATATTGGCCGTCGTGATGGGAGTGTGGATCATTTCGTCGGAGATGATGCTGAAGAAAGGAGAGGAGAGCATGATAGGGAGGAGAAGGGACATTATATATCCAGTATCTGCTGCGGTTTGTTTTGGTTTTGAGCCCATATTTGCTAGAATTGGAGTGTTGGAAGGGACCCCATCTCAAGTTGGAGTAAGTATAAAGATATTAATCGCCGCAACTGGATTTTTGCTTTACTTTGTTTGGAAGGAAGAATTACCAGATGTAAAAGGATTCTTAGCAAATAGAGAAACTGCCAAATGGTATATCTTGGCAGGATTGGCGAATACCGCAATGATGGTATTCTACTATGCTGCAATAGAGAAAGCTCCAGTGGTGTTTGTAGTCCCATTTCTCCAAACTAGCCCACTATTTGTGGTTATTTTTTCATATATTTGGATACAAGATATAGAGCGCATTTCATGGAGATTGGTATTAGGGGTTATAGTAATGATTTGTGCGGCAATAATTATAACCGCCATAGCTTAGAAAAACAGAAATGTTTTGCAGATAGGTCGTCTTTAAATTAATATGATAGATCTTACAGTTCCGATGGGCAAAGAGCTCCCATCATTTCCAGGGTATCCAGGTTTTGAATATGAGCAATGGGGAGGGCATAATGAAGGGGGAGGTGCGTTGATGCACTATTACTCGGCGAATACTCATCAGGGTACACATATAGATGCACCTTATCACTTTATCCCAGGTGGAAGAACTGTGGATGAATTGACATTTGAGGAGTTAGTAGGCCCTACAAAAGTAGTAGATTTGAGGGAATTCAAGGGGAAATCAATTACAGCGGAAATATTAGATGATCGTGGGAGTGAGGTTGGGAAAAATGACAAAGTCATAATGGTCACAGGAGACGTTGATGCTAATTTTTTTACAGGTAATTTTTTCAAGGAGGCTTCGGACATTACTCTTGATGCGGCAGAGTGGCTTATTGAACGAGAGGTAGAATTGATAGTGAACGATTTTCTCACCGAGGCTGTTCCGGGGGAACCAGACCGGCCAGTTCATAAAGCGCTTTTGGGAGCAGACATCCCAATAGTAGAATATATTTGCAATATAGAACAAATAGCAGAATATGAGAGTATTTGGATTGGGTGTTTCCCCATGTTGATAAAAGGATTTGAAGGTACGCCTACTCGTGTGGTTGCAAGGCCTCTATAAATTGAATAGGTCAGAATATAAATCTAGTTGATTTTTTTGATCAAGTGTAGGGAAACGGACTATGAAATGTTCAACTCCGGAGTCAATGAACGAATGTATTTTTTCTGCGACCATTTCGGGGGGGCCAAATGCTCCCGCTTTTTTTAGATTGGCATCGGAGATATTCCAAGGATAGTAAGAACCGATATAGGCCCTAGCTTGGGCAAATGCTTCTTTTTCACTGGGGGCGATTACTACATCGGTATAATTGGTTGCGACAATCGAAGATTTCCTTCCTGATTTTTCCACGATATCCCGAGCATGGGAGATCATACTATAATAGTTCGAAGGGTCTGTTTGGGGCATCAAACCGTCTGCGTGTTGTTCTATTCTTTTTTGGATTGAATTTGGAAAGCCAGATTTTGAATCAAACTTGGTAGTTGCCACATAAATGGGAGGTTCTCGGGAAGGGGGAACATTGAGACGGGCATCGTCGAAAGAGTAAATTCCAGTGGAACTAACAGTTTCTCCACGCCATAAGTTTCTAATTAGATCAAGGGAATCATTGAGAATGTTTCCACGTTCGGAGAAGGGAACACCTAGATTCATGCTTTCGTTTAGAGTAGATTCGTGAGAAGTTCCAACACCGACGCCGAAAATAAACCTTCCACCAGATAGTTGATCGAGTGTTGCAGTTGCATGGGCAACATGAATGGGATGGCGCAAATGTAATAAATAGATTGCAGTTCCAATTTGGACTTTTTTTGTTAAAGCCGCTATTGAAGCAAGCGTGGTTAGTGGTTCCAGTCGATATCTCGTCAGGATACTATCTCCAACCCACAACGAGGAAAAATCTAAAGATTCTGCATGGGAAGCCAGAGTTAGTAAAGCTGCAGTACTGGAAGAAAGAGACATCGAAGAATCACTTTGCATGGCGATACCACGGGTGGGAAGGACATAGCCGTGTGAAACCATAGCTCACTTGATCGTGGTGAGTCCAGTGATAAAAATCTTTTTCAATCGATATAGGTTGCTGTGTGAAGACAATCGTTTTCCGTGTGGATTTTTACAACAGTCGGGAGAGTTAGATTTATTTCTTGTTTAGTTACCACAGGGGTTGAATAATTTGTGTTGAGATATTTGAGTGTTTTTCCGCCGTTTTCTCTTTGTTGGACGAAGTCACAGTGTTGTTGTAATCGGAGGGGGGAATAATTTTTTAGAACATCCGAATTGTCAATTATACGTTGAGTTATATGACCACCAAAAGATTCATTTAACTCGATCCCAACACTATTTCTTCCAGAAGCTATTGCGCTTAAAAGAGTAGTTCCAGTGCCAAGGTAAGGATCTAGAACTAGATCCCCTTGGACTGAAAACATATTAATCAGTCGATTAGATAGTTCCAAGGGATATGCTGCACTTCGGGCTCGTAGATCTTCCGAATGTAGACTTTGACGATTTCCTTTTAAATCTTGCCATAAATCGGAGAACCATTGATTGCGTTCCTCCCAGAAAATTGCACTTTTTTGTCTATTTTTCTTTTCTTCTTCCGTTTTAAATTTTCTTTTTCCGGATTTCCTGAGCAATAGGATGTGTTCGTGTTCAAGGGTGACATATGCCCCAGTTGGCAGCATTCCAGAGCCCATAAACTTGGCTGGAGAATTAGTTTGTTTTTTCCAAATGATTCCAGGCAAAGCGTGGAATCCCATGTCAGAACAAAGGGATAGTATCTTAGCATGGGAGGGGTATAGTTGAAATTCACCGTCTAACGTTCGGGTTGCGTCCCCAATATTTATGCAAGCATATCCACCTTTTTTCAATACCCGATAACATTCGAACCAGACTTTATTGAGTTCTTCGTGCATGAGGTTGAAAGCCAAAATTCCGTTTTGAGAAGATAATGCTTCTTTGATTTTTGGATTTTGGGCGATGAATAGATCATCCCACATTTCGATCATAGGGTAAGGGGGAGAAGTTACGACCAGATCAATGCTGTCGTCGGGTATATAGTGCATATCACGACTATCATTAAAAATTATTTTGTGTTTTGTTTCCATGATAGATGGGATGGGGAATATATTGAATACAGGGCGGTGCTAATACGTACTTCTATCGGTAGAAATTGGATATATTTTCGGAAAGGTTAGATAAATGAAGTCATAAGATCATAAGTCGAACTAGATAAATAGACAGTAAGTCGGTGTTCTGGTCCGAA
>JAKURE010000016.1 GCA_022450005.1 Halobacteriales archaeon | reverse complement strand
GTTTTGGCGCAATGGCGTCAGATATGATTCTACTTTTGTTGGCGTATATGGGAGTGATTTCAGATATAACTTCGCGAGAGTGGTGGCAAGGGGCACTGATAGGATTCGGGGGGTTAGTTATGCGAGTTTTTGCATACAGGCTGTTTCGAGATGGCAATAATAAAATCGAATGGGAAGTGAAGACGAATGATAAAAATGGGTTTTTAAAGGCACTAGGGTTGGGGATAACAAATCCATGGCAAGTGGCTTTCTGGGCAGGGGTGTCTGCAGCATTATTCCAGAATAAAGGCATAGAAACAGTGGCAGAAATAGTCGTGGGAATTACGGGGTGGGGGGTTCAATTGCAGAGTATAGAGGTAATTATAGGAATATTTGTTGGTATACTCATATGGATTTTAGTGTTTCCAACTGTATTGATAATAGCAGGGAGGAAAAATGAACAGATTTTCCGAGTGATTTCGTTGGCGAGTTCAGGAATACTAGCCGTGTTTGGCTGCATATTTTTAGCGAAAACGATTTCAATATTATTTATTGGGTAACTCAAATTCCCCGGGGGTTTCTTCATCAATCCACTCTTTTAGCCATGTCGCCCGTTGGACTCGTTGGTATGCGATGGAGTATGCAGTGTCACTTGTGATTTTGGATAATGTTTCTTTTCCACGGGTGATGACTTTTTGCAATGTGTCGGAAATGTGAGAAGAGGGACGGGAATCATAACCCATCCTTAGGATTAGAAGTGCAGACCCATTAGCACCAATTTTATCGATCATATCTGCTTCGATCAGGCATCGCTCTTCGAGGGATAGGTCGGATAGGTTTCCTTCATGAATATGATTGGAAATTATGTTGTGAATGTCATCGAGAAAAGAATCGGGATAATCAAAATTATTTTGTAGATAGTCTCTGGCGAGATCTGCACCATCTTGGGCATGAGTCTTTTGAGGCGAAGAGAACTTTGCAATATCGTGGAAGAGGGCAGAAATCCGAACGCTATCTATGTTCGCGCCTTCTTTTTGTGCTATTTTTGTAGAGATTGAAATGACATTTAGAGTATGGATGAAACGATAATCTGCAGAGTGCCAAGGATACCATCTCATTCTATTTCCATCAGCATCGTGCTGAGTGCTGGAAATTAGCCGTTCATAAACGAACTCCTTCATTTGTTCAAAATCGGATGAAGAAACCTCTATTTGTTCGGACTTAACACTCATGGTCCCTCCTGAGATTAATAGGTTCGTTGATCATATGTACAGTACGATGGGAGGTTTGGATCTTTAGACTTCCGGAGATCGAATGCATAAGTAACTAAAAGGGAAAGTTCTAAAATGTGGTCAATAAGAATTAAAAATTCGTTGTAGCTCCGCGTGGTCATTGGTCTTCATCAGTGCCAATGCCAATAGTATGCGTGCTTTTTGGGGTCGGAGGGTCCCACCATTTAAGAAGGGTTCTTTTACTGGTTTGAAACCAGAGGTTCCACGATTACATAGTACAACAGGTATATCTTTTTTTGTAGCTTCGATGAGGGCATCGCCTTGGGTGGGGTAGTTGTCAGGCCAGGCGGGACTGCAAGTGGGAAATGCAGCACATACGATGCCTTTCGCTCCTGAATCTACTGCTGCTCGAACCATCGTTCCATCATCTGAAAAAGATGAATAAACTATTTGGACGTCTAACAAAGGGAAATCTGACGTAGTGTAATTGGAGATATCGAATTCGGTTTTTATTGTGGAAGCCCGAGTAGCGGTGCGATAGAAACGAACTTCGTCGAAAACATCACCTATGCGGCCGAAATTGGGAGATCTCCACGCATCGGGCCGGCTAGCTGCGAGTTTTGTCACATCCCGGGCATGGTGAATTTCTTCATTTGCAACGAAGAGAACTCCTTTTCCTACTGAATCTGGAGAAGAAGCTACACGGATGGAGTCGTATAAATTTTTGAATCCTTCAGACCCTAGCTTCCCTATGTTGCGCTGTGCTGCGGTGACAACAACAGGGATTTCTGTTTTTAAAACTAGATTTAAAAAATAAGCTGTTTCTTCAGAAGTATTAGACCCGTGTGTAATCACGAAACCAGCAGGAGGATTGTTCGAAGAGGATCTTTGCATGATTTCATTGTGGAGATCGAACCAAACTTCAGGGGTAAGTGCGCCACTATTGAGGTGGGTTACTTCTGTCAAAGACAATTCGCCGTGTGAAGTTACCTCTTCAGGTGCCAAATCAAGAAGGGCATCTATAGGGACAAAGTCTGCCGCTGATATGTAATTTCCAGTGATATTGGCGATAGTTCCTCCAGTTCCGAGGATATGTATTTTGGGTTTAGTGCTCATGGGAGAGTTATGGAGACAGAGCGTATCACGATTGCCATTTGAGAAATAGAATTGTTCGACAGATTTTAACCGTAACCACGTGAAAAATAAGTATGTCACTTGAAAATTCATACATTCCGGACATCATTCCAGAAGATGATTTAGAATATTTTAGAAAAGCAGGATATGGGAATAGAGTTGGGTGGGGTAAATCGGCTGCAATATTAATCGTGGATATGACAGATGAATTTACTACGGGAGATTATGGAGTTGGTAGAGAAGACACGGGTTCTGCCGCTGTTGATGCGAATAAAAAATTAATTGAAGCTGCTAGGGACGCCGATGTCCCAGTGTATTATATAAAACCATCTAGGAACTTTCCCGAAGGATATCCGGGTGCTACAAAACGCCCGGGTGCGAGGAGTTCAGTTGAAAAGAAAGAATCAAAGGGGCAGAATATTAACAAAAAATTGGCCCCATTGCCAGAGGAAATTGTACTAGACAAACCCAGAGCGAGTGCGTTTTTTGATACACATTTGGCAATGCTTTTGCATAATAGAGGAATTGACACAGTGATTGTAACGGGAATGACGACATCAGGCTGTGTGCGGGCCACAGTGGTAGATGGGCACTCGAGTAATTTTAGAATCATAATCCCGATTGAATGTGTGGCAGATAGATCCACGTTTGCTAATGAAGCTTCTTTATTTGATATGGACATGAAATACGCAGACGTGACTCCACTAAAAGATGTTGTGAACCAGTTGAAAGAAATTGGGAAAAAATAGTATTAAAGCTAAAAAAATAGATAAGGGCAATACTATATTCAAGCGGGTCCTATAGAAGGCATGGATAGTCTTGGAGATTGGAGAGGAAATTATGGAGAATAAGGTATATTACTTGCATTCCACTCTAGAAATTCCTTTGTCGGAAGTGGAAGATCACATAAAAAATTTGAATCCCCCGGATGGGTTGGATAGTGCAGATATAAAAAGAAGGAGTAACACTTTGATCATATCTGCAGTAGTGGAAGATTCAGATCTTGGGAAATACACACCCACTGCGGTGATAAAGGGGACAGTGACTGAATTGAAATTAATGAAAGAGCTAACAGAAGAGGAGATAGAAGCTCTTGAGCCAGATCAAGAGCGTCCCATGGACATTATAGAAATAGCCACATTTAAAGGAGAGTTGGATGCCATATTGCAGAATACTGCTTTTCAGTACCAAATGTTTCAGGTTTTGTGTGAGATTGCGGAGAAGGGGAGTAAAGGATCACTTGAGGCGATATTTATTGAAGATGACCAATTAGAAGTTGTGAAGATTACAGAGGGTGAGATAAAACCGGCTGTAATAAAAATTGCTGAAGAGAGAAAGGACGTGAGTACAGAAAGCGGCGTGAATTGGAGAGACAACAAGTACATAAACTGAGGTGAGATACAAAAGTGATTTGTGTTCGTTGAGACAAATATGTGCGTTAGAGAATGGTTGTTGAGTTTCCAAACTACGTTAAAGTTGATTACACGGATGGGAAGGGTCAGTCTGCAGAGGATTACCATGACCTTGAACATAAACTAGAAAAATCCATCCAAGTAGTGAGTGACGGCCTAGAGCAATATGAATCTCCAGCAATTATGTGGACAGGGGGGAAAGATTCCACTCTACTACTTTATGTGATAAGAGAAGTTGCTCGGGAGAGGGGAGAAGAGGTTCCACCAGTAGTGTTTCTTGATCATTTTGCACACTTTTCAGAGATTATAGAATTTGTAGACAAGTGGGCAAGAATATGGAATTTAGATTTAATTAAAGCTCAAAATGAAGATATTGCCAGGCTTAGGAAAAGAGGGGGTCAAGAGATAAAAATTGAAGATCTCAATGACGCGAATCGGAAAGAAATACAAAAGTTAGGATATGAGGAACAGAGTGTAATCGTAGATCCAGATTCATTTGTGGGAAATCACTTGTTAAAAACCGCAGTTCTCAACGAAACGATTATACAAAATGGATTTGATGGGATTTTTTCAGGGGTCAGGTGGGATGAACAGGAGGCTAGATCGGATGAGACTTTTTTTAGCCCCCGTCATGATTTTGAGAAATACCCACCTCATGACAGAATCCACCCTATTTTACAATTTGATGAAAGGAATTTATGGGATGCCATTTGGAAATATGTTGTCCCAGATTCAGTAGAAAAATATCCTGTTGGCCATATTCCGGCGGACTATGATGATTTTCCAGATGGGATTTCTATAGAGGACGTGCCAGTCGGTCCAAAATATTTTGAAGGATTTAGATCATTAGGTACAGAAAAGGGGTCTATGAAATCAGAAAATAAACCCGCATGGTGGCAAGATCTGGAAGAAACACGAGAAAGGCATGGGAGGGCACAAGATAAAGAGGGCATCATGCAACGGCTTAGAGATTTGGGATATATGTAGTAAATCGAAATGGGGAAAATTAGAGGTTCCAGGGAGCGAATTCTGGATCTACCTGACGTTCTTCATGGGTAATAGAATCAATCACGTCGATATCTTCGCTAGAGAGCGTTAGGGGAAATGATTCTATATTGTTTTTGATATGGGTTTCAGAGGATGCTTTTGGTATAGGTATCGCGCCTTTTTCTTGAATCCAAGATAAACTTACTTCTGCCTCGGTCACCCCATATTTTTTAGATATTAGTTCTAGCTCGGGGGAGTCGAAAATTGCCCCTCTAGCGATTGGAGAATATGCGACTACGAGGATATCATTTGACTCGCAGTGTGCACGCAGGGTGTCCTGATGTAGGAAGGGATGCAATTCAATTTGGTTTGCGAATATCGGTGCGTCGCATTCCTTCAAGGCTATGTCTAACTGTTGTTGTTCGAAATTGCTGACTCCAACGTGGGAGATAACACCGTCATCTCGAAGATCTGAAAATCCGGCTAGAGTGTCTTCGGGGTCGTAGGTTCCAGAGGGCCAATGTATGTAAAGAAGATCCAAGTATTCTGTTTGCAATCTATCGACACTAGCCTCTGCCGCATTCATAACACCCTTATATGAGAGGTTATCAGTGTGAAGTTTTGTTGCGATGAATAACTCATCTCGAACTATTTCGGCCTCAGAAATACCATTACCAACATCTATTTCGTTGCCATAAGTCTGGGCAGTATCAATATGACGGTACCCTAGTTCGAGGGCGAACTTGATAGTGTCCGAGCAAGAGGGACCAGACATCTTCCAAGTGCCTAGTCCCAACACAGGTAGGCCTTTTTTTCGAGGGATGGTAATTGTTGGATCAGATGTGTCCATGTTTTTGTGATGCTAAGGCGGAGAAAAATGCATTAATACTTTGGTTCGGCATTGCAAATGGAATAGACAGAATCCATAATGAGATCTCGTTCATGTTTCCATGAATCGAACCCGTTGGGTGATGAAGGATAGAGGTCGTAGTGTTCCTTGAGTCGTCCTGCTTCTCTATTTATTCTATAAAGTTCAAACAAGAGACCCCAATGTCGGAAGGCTTTTGTTAATGTTTTGAATTTAACCCAGAGGCCCATAGTTGTGCTTCCATGTTTGCTCATGATATCGACGAGTTGTTGTCCGGGGATACAAGAAATGACATCTGTTAGTTCAGAAACATCATGTGCACCGCCCCAAATATTATATAAATCCATTGCGGCGTATCTCTTTCCGAAAGATTCCATCACGTTAACATTGTAGTCCCAAAGGGAGGATTCACTTACATCATCAGACTCAATGGCATTCATTGCAGTTTGTGCAGCGAAGTGTCCAGAGGTTGCTGCTGCCCCGATTCCGCCGCCAGTGGTTGGATTTACATGACCAGCAGAATCTCCTGCGGCTATGAAACCAGGAGCGACTGCGGAATCGAATGGCCTCCGGGTGGGGAGTGCTGCCCCTAACTTGTCAACTACAGTACAATCTTTGAAATCGGGATGTGCTCGGATATCATCCTGAACTACTTTAACAAGTTCCATAGGGGGTTTATTCATTTGGAATCCCACGCCCACATTAATCACAGTTGGCGTTCGTGGGAAATACCAAAGATATCCTAACTCAGTGGTGGGTTTGAAGATGATAGCGTCGTGCCAATCTACAGGGGTGGGTAATTCAATAACTTCCCGGTAGGCAGAGCAAAATTGTCTGTAGGAAACGTTTGTATCAAAAGTAGTTCCAGAAAAATCCGTTTTGTCTTGAAGAAGGGACATGGAACCACCAGTATCAATCGTGATAGGTGCCTGGTAAGAAACGGGTTTGCCCTTACAGGTTCCAGTGACCCCTGTGACTTGCCCATTTTGGACAACGTCTTGAATCACAGTGTCATAGTGAATCTCTGCCCCTGATAATTTTACTTCATCTAACAATACCTGAGCGTATGCATATCTATCAAGGATTGTACCTTTTGTTTCACCAAAGGGTATGTTAATTGTTTGTCCAGATGCTGGATTTTCAAAAACTGCTCGCTGAATATCCCTGTTGGTAAAAGATTCCTTTGCGAGTCGTTCTAGATCGATTACATCGGGAAAAGTGCTCTTGCCTTTGACTGCATCCCCACAGGCTATATTCCCAGCTTCTTTGGCTGTTTTTCGTTCCAGCACGGCAACTGAATATCCTTCTCTAGCGGCTGTGGCAGCTGCAAAAGAACCAGCAGTTCCCCCTCCAACTATAATAATATCATACGATTGAACGCCCATGGAAAAGTGTTGTTAGGAGAAGTTAAAAATGCATGGGATCTGCACGAGAGGGAAAGTTTCGCGTATGAGAAGAAAATTGGGTGAAAAAAATAGTATACTGAAAGGACTATAGTTAGTAGAATTCACGGAGTAAATTCAAGATATCTTCGGGTGGATTTTCAGATAGATCCCACATGGGAGAATCTAGACCGTGGGATTCTTCATAAGAAACTGAGTTTGGGTTCTGATATAGTATCCCTTGGTATTCTGTTTCACTATCAAGAATTAGTTTTTTCGCGGCCTCATGATCGGTGGGGTCATGCCCAATGTCATTAACATCGACGAGGGCTTCTCGGAAATACTGGTAAGTATCTACCTTGTTGTAAGTAACGCACGGACTGAAGACGTTGACAAATGAAAATCCATTGTGGTTTATCGCCGCTTCTACTATTTCGACGAGTCGCTTTAAATCAGAAGAAAATGCCTGTGCTATGAATGTCCCTTGAGAGGACAAAGCCAAAGCGAGAGGGTCCAAGGGCGGCATATAAGTCCCACTCGGACTTGTCTTTGTCTTAAGATCAGTCCCGCTTGTAGGCGAATATTGTCCCTTAGTCAGTCCATAGATACGGTTATCCATCACAACATAAGTCATGTTTACATTTCTACGTACTGCGTGAATAAAATGGGCAGCTCCAATCGAAAAACCATCGCCGTCGCCTCCTGCAACCATGACTTCTAGATTTGGATTGGCTATTTTTGCCCCACAACCAACTGGAAGGGCCCTACCATGGACACCATGAATTGAATAAGTTCGGACGTAAGTACCAATTTTTCCGGAGCATCCGATTCCTGCAACAAAAAATGTATTTTCGGGAGAAGCTCCGGTGTTCGAGAGTGCTTTTAGTATTCCATTCATAGTTCCGAAATCGCCACACCCAGGGCACCAAGTCGGTTTTTTATCGGATTTGAAATCTGCGAAATTTGCACCAGTACTCATTTTAACACAACCTCCTCGGGAAGTAAATAAGAATTAAGCTCCTTTGCGATTTCGTCTGCAGAGAACCGTATTCCATCATATTTTAATATTCTTGTAACACGAGATAGGGAATCGTGCTCCAGAAGAGTGGCAAATTGACCACTTGCATTACATTCTATAACAAACACCATGGAAGCATTTTGGATCGCTTCAGATATATCAGGGCGAGGGAACACATAAGGAAAAGAGAGGAATCTAATTTTTTGTTCTAGTTGATCCATTGCTTCCAATATCGCCCCTTCGTTCGAACCCCAAGAAATGACCAAAATGTCGGAATCGGGAGAACCAAACTCGCGGTAGTCGAAATTCTCTTGTTCGATTGCAGTTTCTACTTTTCGTTTTCTTTTTTGGACTTGTTTTTCCCGAGTGGGTGGGTGCTCAGTTCTGCGTCCTAGTTCGTCGTGTTCGAGGCCAGTTACCATATGGATTCCACCTTCAATCCCAGGTAATGTCCGGGGACTCACACCATCTTCAGTATCAGCGTGGGGCTTGAATTGTCCCTGTGTGTTGAGCCAAGGCTCTAGTTCGGAGGTTTCGGTGAGAAATAAACCACGTTCACGTTTGGTAGACTCGAGGGCGAATTCATCCGGAGAATAAGTTTGTTCAGTTATTGCGAGGGATAGATCTCCTGCTAAATATACAGGGGTATTGTATTTCTCAGCTAGGTTGAATGCTTCGACTGTTTTATGAAAACATTCTGCAACAGTAGTAGGAGCAAGAATGAATCGCTCGCATTCACTATGACCACCATACAGCATGGTGTTTAAATCTCCTTGTTCTTGTTTGGTGGGCATCCCAGTAGAAGGTCCTGCCCGCATAACGTTACAAATAACAAGGGGGGTTTCGGTCATAGATACCAAGCCAAATGTTTCCGTCATGAGATCAATTCCAGGGCCAGATGTTGCAGTCATTGCTCTTGCACCAGTTCTAGCAGCACCCAAAGCCATATTAATTGCAGATAGTTCATCTTCTGCCTGGATTACATGGCCACCAAAGTGTTCGATTCTACCTTTTATATAGTTCATTACTGCAGTAGCAGGAGTAATAGGATATCCTGCATATAAACGGCACCCTGCGGCTATTGCACCCATCCCTATAGCTTCATCCCCATTGAGTAGAACATATGTTGAATCAGTGCACTCTAATATGTATCCAAAATCACTAGGGTTGTAATTTTCAAAGATGTGGTTATACCCTAGTAATGCAGCTTTCTTGTTATTCTCAACGAGTTCAGATCCTTTTCGGGAAAACTGTTTTTCTAGAGACTCATCCAAATTGGAGATTGGAAAATTGGTTGCGGCGCAAGTGGCTCCAAGAGCAACTATATTTCTCATAATTGCACCCCCAGCTTCTTCTGCCAATCTTTGAAGTGGTACGTTAAGACTAGTCATATTTCCAGGTGGTTCGAAATCTTTCATCATGGTCCGTTCCCCATCATAAATGATTAGGGATTTGTCGTGTAATTGGCTCAAATTTTCTTCGACTGTTCGTTTGGTGAGTGCAACTAGAACGTCCATGCGGTCAACAACACTTTGGACGGGAACCAACGCAGTTCTTATTTTATAAGAAGTATAGCCACCTCGTATGCGAGATGCAAAAACTTTTGATGTGAAAACGTGCCTCCCGGCTCTAGAAAGTGCTTGTGCGAAAATTTTCCCAGTGGAATCGATCCCGTGGCCGGCCTCGCCCCCGATGGCCCAGTTTAGATCGTCGATCATTGACGGAAATGTGCATGGGTAAAACAAAAAGCTTCTGTAACGTTTCGGCGAATTAAGTGAAACTTTACACTCCAAATTATGACATCCGTTAAGTTTGACATAATTTTCAAAAATTTCTGCAACGGTCTTGGTTTAGAGACGGACGTTGGACGAGATTACAGACGTTTAGATTTTTATTTCCTAGTAGAATATTTATAACTAGTTTTTTCAGGGTTTATTCCAAAATCTTCGGGGGTTAATTTAGGAGTTGGGGGAGTATTGGATTTGGGAGAATCAAAAGTTGCCTGGACATGAGGGGGTATTTTGAATGATTCAAATTTAAGTAAAAGGGGCACGGCTTTTGGGGAGATAGTATCCCGTTTTTCAGACAGTCTATTTTGAATAGGTGGAGAGAGCTCAAGTTCTTCAACAGGGTCAAATCCTAGTTGAGATAGATATTCTGTCGGTTCTGTGAAGAAATAAGATTCATCGAAGCCCTCTTTCTGAGCGTTTTTGGTTAATCTCTCAAAAATTTGGGCGAGTATAGATTCTTTTTGGGAATCGTCCAAGATACAAATACTAGTTATTTCACAGAAATCTTCTTCATGTTCTTTGTGAATGCGATTGCGTCCGAATCCTAATCGAGAATGTTTGTTTGAATCTATTGAGATTACGTAATCCCTAGAGCGAAAAGCGACATCATCCGCTGAGAGGGACTCTATCTGGTCAAGAAGCCAAAGTTCATCGCGGTTCTTAGCTGCTCGAACGTACATGAAATATCATTGTGTTCCGAATGCAAAAAGTATTTGTAGCGAGAGTTGATCGGAAAGATCATCAGAGTGGGGAACAAAAAGAGTTGGAGGAGTAATATGTTAAGTGACCCAGCTCTTGTTATTGTTGATTTCCAACTAGATTTTTGCAAGAAGTATTCAGAGGAAGAGGAGAGATTTGTAGAAGACCCAATTCACCAACCTGCAATAGATGCGACTGTGAAGTTTCTTAAAAAATATAGAGAATCGGGTAGGACGCCGATATTTGTAGGGGCCATACATAGTGAAAAAACTGTGTCTAGGCCTTTATTTGAGAAATATGAAAGAATCGGGAAATGGTTCTGTAGGCCAGGAACAGAAGGGGCAGAGTTTGCACCAGAATTAGAAGTTGGAGAAGAGGACATAGTAGTCATCAAACATCGATATAGTGGATTTCATAATACAGATCTAGATGATTATCTGAGGAGTAATGGTATCACAGACACTTTGTTTGCAGGTTGTGCAACTAATGTTTGTGTTGCCACCACATTATACGATGCCTATGATAATGGGTATGATGTGACATTGCTTTCAGATTGTTCAAGTACAGATTTGCCAGAATTGCAGAAATTGACTGAGAAAAATGTGGAATCCAAATTTGGAACAGTATGTAAAAGTACGGATATAAAGCTATAGTTCTTTAAGTTTATCAAAGATCCCAGATTTTGCGCTAGTCTCGGTGGATTTTTCGAAGGATTTGAGTACTTTTTTCTGTTCACTGGTGAGAGAGGAAGGGTGAGGAGTTGGTATTTGTACTTTGACTATTTGATCACCGAAGGATTTTTTCCTACCTTGTTGGGGCATTCCGCTACCACTTAATGTAAAAATATCCCCGCTTTGGGTTCCAGGGGGGATAGTTAATTCAGAGGATCCTCCTATAGTTGGTACGCTTACCTTAGTTCCGAAAACTGCATTTTGGAAGGGCAGTTCACAAGAGTAATAGATGTGAGAACCCTCACGTTTGAATTCGGAGTGTGGTTTGATGGAAATTGTCACTTTAAGATCGCCATTGGTACCATTTTTTAATGCGGCACCCTCCCCTTCGTAGAGGAAAGTGGTCCCATCCAAAACTCCGGGGGGGACTTGAAATGGAATTTCCGTTTTATTTATCGAAGTTCCCGATCCAGAACATGAATTGCATTTTTTGGAATAAGAAACCCGTTCTCCGTTGCAAGTGGGGCAAGTAGTTACCTGTTGGATTTGACCAAACAAAGTCGAACTTGTACGAGTGACAGTTCCGGCCCCATTGCAAGTAGAACAATTGGTGGTTTTTGCATCAGATGGGTGACCAGTTCCATTGCACTTTGTGCAAGATTCAGGACGAGTGAAACGTATGGTTTTAGTTACTCCGGAATATGCATCTTCTAAATCTATTTCAAGAGATGTTGCGAGAGTTTTTCCACGTCGGGGAGTGGATCGGGAACTTCCCCCAAAAAAAGTTTCAAATAGGTTTCCAAATCCAGAAGTAGAAAAATTGGCATTAGTGAAAAAATCACTGGGATCTCCACTAAAATGGGTATTTGAGAAACCTCCTTGTTTTTGGGCTTGTTCAAATTGGGAATGACCGACTTGGTCATATGTTTTTCGAAGGGAAGGGTCAGTTAGAACATCCTTCGCTCTCTTTATGTTTTTGAATTTTTCTTCTGCATTTGGGTCGTTAGAAACATCAGGGTGATGCTGGGCGGCTTTTTTACGATAGGCTTGTTTGATTTCAGGAGCAGTAGCATTTCGATTGACACCGAGAAGATCGTAAAAACTCTCACTCATAAACAAAATCGAATAGGAGGAGGAATTATATAACTACCAGGAAAGTTATTCTTCTAAATCTTCAAATTCTGCGTCAATGGATTCCTCTGCAAGATCATCAGAAGGGTCGGAATTGGCATTACTTTCCTCATATATTCGTTTTCCAATTTCTTGAAGTTTTGTTGATAGATTCTCAAGGGAAGTTGTTATTTCATCTGCCGAAGACTCTTCGTTTTGTAAAGTGGATTCTAAGTCAGACATTGCAGATTCTATTTCATTTTTGAGGGCCTCATCTACATGTTCTTTGTGTTCTTCGAGTAAATTTTTGGCTTGGTTTAGAGCCGCTTCTGCATTATTTCTAGCTTCTACGAGAATGCGTCGTTGTTGATCTTCTTCGGCGTGTTCTTCTGCTTCTTTTTTCATTTGTTCTATTTCATCTTCAGAAAGTCCAGATCCTCCAGCAATGGTGATGGACTCTTTATTGCCAGACCCTTTGTCTTCGGCAGACACGTGGGTAATTCCATTTGCATCTAATTTGAAAGTAACTTCAATTTGCGGGATTCCAGCAGGGGCAGGAGGAATTCCAGAAAGTTCAAAGTCGCCTAAAAGTTCATTTTTCTCTGCTAGTTCTCGTTCGCCTTGGGAAACTTTAATGTGAACAGAGGGTTGGTTATTTGCTGCTGTTGTGAATACTTTTGATTCTTCAGTGGGAATGGTAGTATTACGCATGATCAGCCGTTCGAAGAGGCCACCTTTGACTTCAATTCCAAGAGACAGGGGAGTAACATCAAGTAGGACTATATCCTGAATGTCACCGGAAAGGACCCCACCTTGAATTGCAGCGCCTAACGCAATAGATTCATCTGGATTGATATTTTTCCGAGGTTCCTTCCCAAGTATAGAAATCACTTTTTCCTGCACATTGGGAATTCTAGTGGATCCACCAACTAGAATTACTTCGTCGATATCAGAAGCGGAACAATTTGCATCTTGTAATGCCGTTTGTATTGGTATAGAAGTTTTTTCAAGGAGATCTTTGGTTAGTGATTCAAAAGTAGACCTTGTTATTTTTTGTTCGAGGTGAAGAGGACCGGAATCGGTTGCTGTCACATAGGGCAAATTAATTGTTGTTTCTATAGCACTCGAAAGTTCTATTTTAGCATTTTCCGCAGCCTCCTTTAAGCGCTGGAGTGCCTGAAGGTCCTTTGTTAGATCGACTCCATGTGAGTTTTTGAATTCGTTTGCCATATGAGATATCAAAGCTTCATCCCAATCGTCACCACCTAGATTGGAATCACCATTGGTCGCTAAAACCTCATAGACCCCACCCCCCAGTTCGAGAATTGAAACATCGAAAGTCCCACCCCCTAAATCGAAGACCAAGATTGTTTTTTCTTCAGAATCTCCGATCCCATAAGACATCGCAGCGGCAGTGGGTTCGTTGATTATCCTCTCGACTGTAAAGCCAGCTATTTCTCCAGCGTTCTTTGTTGCCTGGCGTTGTGCGTCGTTAAAATACGCAGGTACAGTTATCACTGCCCGAGTCACAGGTTCGCCTAGATAATCCTCTGCATCACGTTTTATTTTTTGCAAGATTATCGCAGAAATTTGTTCCGGTGAATAATCTTTCTTATCGATAGCAACGGCGTAATTTTCCTCGCCCATGTGGCGTTTTATCGAGCGAATAGTTCGTTCGGGGTTTTGTATTGCTTGGTTTTTTGCAGGCTTCCCAACAAGCCTTTCCGTTTTTGAAGTAAAAGCGACAATAGAAGGCGTAGTTCGATCCCCTTCTGCATTTACTATGATTTCAGGATCTCCAGATTCCATTACCGCGAACGCAGAATTGGTGGTTCCTAAATCAATGCCAATGATTTTACTACTAGTCATGTGGGAGAGAATACTATTGTTAACCCATTAAAGGTTACTAATTCACTGAACTTCGGAAGAATCGGAGCTGATAGAAACTTGGGCGGGCCTCAGAGTTTTTGAACCAGAAGAATATCCAATTCGATGGATAAATTCAATAGTTCCAGGAGGTTGAGATCCCTCAACACTGGAGAAAACTTCGTGGATATGTGGATCCACTTTATCTCCAGGAGAGGGGAGTATGGGAGAGACATTGGAAGAGGATATGGTGGAATCTAAATTTGCCAATATTGCTTCAATGCTTGAGTTGGAATTTTCACTTTGATATTGTTCGGAGAGAAGAGCCAAACTTTCGCGCAAATCAAATAGCCTAAGTAAAATGACTTCGATGGATCTGAGTTTCTCTGATTCGTATTGATTCTGTTTTCTTTTTTTATAATTTTGATGATCGGCATGGGCACGTTTGAGTAGGGATTCCAATTCAATCGTGCGATCCTGCTGTTGTGTTAATTCAGCTACAATTAAATCTAGTTTTGCCTTATTTGATGAGGGAAAATCAAGATCTTCCAAATCGTATTTAAAATTATTTTGCAATATTGTATTAAGTGAAGACGATAAAATACTTATCTCAGATTCGGTGTTTGATTCTTGGGTATTGTCTAATTTTTCTCCATCCGTTTCAGAATCGGTTTTAGAGTCTTGTTCTGAAGGATTGGACATATGGAGTAAGAGGTGTTGTGGAATTATAAAGATATTGTGACAGAAATTCCTTAAGGTTAATTTTACTGGAGAGCATTGGTATGGTAGAAATGAAAAGACGATTGTTTCTCTCAAAAGTGTTGATTGCCCCAGTAGTACTAGTGGGTTGTATGGAATCGCAAGGGGGAGATGAGATTAGGAGTGCGCCTACCTCAGATCGTCGAATAAAAGAATTGGTCAGGGTTCAAGATTTCGGGATAAACGCCACGTCTGAAGGGAAACTCAGGGTTGATACGATAGTAGTGAATGAGGGGAGGGCCCCCAGAGTTGGTAAGTTGATCATAGTAGTAGAGGTAGATGGTGCGAAAGAGCAGAAATCAGAGGTGATAGAAATTGGACCAAATGAAAAGGTGGAAAGTAATACCATTTTTGAAATTTCTTTCGAGGATTTTGAAAGGGAAGGCGATCTGAAAATGTTCATAGAATAGACTGAAAAATTAGGGGAGATGTAATTGTCTACTTTTGGGTATCTGGGAATGGAGAATTCCATTAGAATACAAACCAACACCTATTTGCATAGTATGGTTCGATAAATTCCCGCGCACTATAACATATCCAGGTTCACCAATCCAATCTAGATATAAAGAGTCTCTTTGGACAAATTTTAAGATCTGATCAAGGGGCAACGATAAAACATTTTTAGTAGCATGATGGCCAAATTTTTGTGCAGCATTTGTTGTGGGTTTCCAATTTTTTTGGTTAGTGGTGGTAAATCGAATCCCCAATGCTTCTATTTCAGTTTTTTGTGGCAAGTTGCCCTTGAAAGCCCATATTTTTCCAGATCCTTTCTCCCAGAAAGTATATTCTTTGAATATTTCAGGGAGAATTCCAAATCTATTGTGCCAAAATTCTAGAAGTTCCATCCGTGTGATTGTAGATTGATTTTGTTCGTGAGATTTATCAAAGGGTAATAAATTAAAAGTGGTATTTGTAGAATTCATTTTACCTCCAGTTTTGCTATGAAAAAGCCTCCAGTATTATTTTGATTTGGCCAGATTCGTTTGCAAAGGTGGAGTGAAGAGTCCAATTGAATCCCATCCCATTCAGTTACTCCAGGGGAAGAGAGTATGGGCAGATCAAAAGGTATGAGAGTGCAATTTCCTTCCGAGAGTATTTTATCAACGACTAGTTCGTTTTCTTCGGGAGAAAAGGTGCATGTGGAGTAGACAACAGTTCCCCCACTCTTGACTACATTGACTGCCCTTCTCAAAATGGAAAGTTGTAGTTTTTGCAGGGAAAATAGTTTTTCAAGTGACCATTTTCGCAGGGCACTAGGATTTTTACGTATAGTCCCCTCTCCGGAACAGGGGGCATCGACTAGAGCTGAATCAAAAACGGTGAAATCAAATGGTTTTAAGGAAAAATGTCTCGCGTCTGAATGGGTAACTGCAGCGATAGTAACCCCCAACCTTTCAAGATTTGATCTTAATGCGGGCATTCGTCGCAGGTTTGAATCATTTGCTACGAGGAGCCCCATATCATTCATTAAAGCTGCTAATTGTGATGTTTTAGACCCAGGAGATGCACAGGCGTCCCAGACTCTATCTCCAGGGGAAGGGTCGAGGACAAGGGGGGGTAATGAAGATACTTCTTCTTGTCCATGAATCCACCCAAGTAAGTAAGGCAGAGTATTACCGGGAGAAGTAGTATTTATCTGAAAAAGAAGAGGGTTCCATTTACAAGGAATAACATCAATGGATAGGTCAGAAAAAATATCGATCGATTTTTCGATCGTTGTTTTAATTGTATTTATCCTAACGACATAAGGGAGAGGCGTGTTGCACACATCTAAGAATTGGGAATGGTCTTCAAGGAGAGGTTCATATCGGGAAAAAATTGAAGTAAAATCGCTCATAAAGATGGATCGAGTGCGTGCCAAGATAGAATGGGAAATCGGGCTGCTGTGGTTTGATCAATTCTTGCCGATGCTGTTGAATTTGGAGCAGATTTTAGCGTGGATTGGTCTTCAGTCAGAACTGCATTGAATGAAGCTGCGATTTGATCCAAAGTTGATTTATTTTCAGATTCTGTGGGTTCTACCAACAATGCTTGGGGGACTATCAGGGGCCATTTGGTAGTAGGAGGGTGCACTCCATAGTCTAACAGCCGTTTTGCGACTTCCGCGGCGTCTTGATCCCCAGAACTAGCAACAAATTCATGATAGAAAGGTCGGAAGGGGATTTCATACTGGATCTTACTCCCTAAATAGTTTGCATTCAAAACTGCTTTTGCACTAGCGTCTAAAAGGCCACGATCTCCGAGTCGAAGGATGTATGCAAGTGCTTTTACCAAACAAAGCCAGTTTCCATAGAATCCGTGTACTTTCCCAATGGTATTTTCGGGAGTGAATAGATCGAATCCGGATTTTGTTTTTATCACAATGGGTGCTGGCAAGAAACTTTCAAGTTTAGATACTACTCCAACGGGGCCTGCCCCAGGGCCACCACCACCATGAGGGGTTGCAAAAGTTTTGTGCACATTATAGTGCATAATATCAAAGCCCATATCACGAGGGCGAGAACGTCCTAGAAGGGCGTTTAGATTTGCACCATCGTAGTAAAGTAAACCTCCCGCCTTATGTACCATTGATGCGATGAGTTCTATCTCCAGTTCAAATAGACCAAGAGTATTGGGATTGGTTAGCATCAACGCTGCGGTGTTTTCAGAAAGGGCAGCTTGGAGTGCATCTATATTAACTGTCCCTTGTTCATTGCTGGGAATTTCAATTGTTTTATAACCCCCTAGTGCTGCGCTTGCAGGGTTGGTCCCATGTGCACTTTCAGGTATAATAATTTCATTCCGTGAAAAATCACCATTAGATTCGTGGAACGCTTTGATTATCAAGATGCCAGTGAATTCCCCAGCTGCGCCTGCAGGTGGTTGTAGTGTTACGGCGT
This sequence comes from Halobacteriales archaeon, assembly GCA_022450005.1. Classification (GTDB taxonomy): domain Archaea; phylum Halobacteriota; class Halobacteria; order Halobacteriales; family Hikarchaeaceae; genus Hikarchaeum. The sequence continues at coordinate 2,160 of JAKURE010000016.1, read as the reverse complement.
CCATTCCACCAATGGTGGCTAGATGTTCTTGTAGAGTATATAATATTTCGAGAGTTCCCTGAATAGTATGTGGTGCCCTATCAGGATGCATAGAACAGCCAGGTAGCACGGCCACATCTTCGGTGAATTTGGGATTGTACTTCATAGTGCAACTCCCCAAGAGGTATGGACCACTGTCGACTCCATATGTCATTTGGGAAAGGCGGGTATAATGGCGTGCCAATTCGGGTTCGGATAAGCTAGGTAAAGTGAGAGAACTTCGTTTTAAATTCGGGGGGAGGGGGACGCCATCCAAAGATACCTCAGTCATATTCTTTTCAGATAAGAGGGGCTCGTAAACAGATTGAGAAGTCCATTTTGCTTGGTCATAGTGAGGAGGGGAATTGCTCATGAAATTACCTCTTTGAAGGCGTCGACAAAAGCATCGATATGGGAGGAATTGGTATCAGTAACACAGATGAGCAATTCGTGATCACCGATTGCAGAAACTGCATATCCTTTTACTTCGAGTGATTGGACTACTTCCATGGCCTTTTTATCAGTTCTAACTACAAACTCTCGAAAATGATGTCGAGAATGAGAGGGGGCATGTACACCTTCTATGGTGTCAAGTTTAGAAGAAAGTTCAAGGGGCAATTCGATACATTGTTTTGCTAAATTGATTAAACCATGAGGTCCCAGATATGCGGCATGTATTGCAGTTCGTAGGGCAACCCATGCTTGGTTGGTGCAGATATTTGAAGTTGCACGTTCACGCCGGATGTGTTGTTCTCTTGTTTGAAGTGTTAGTGTGTATGCCCTACGGTTGGTTGCATCCTTGGTGATTCCAACCAATCTTCCGGGGACTTTTCGTAAATAGTCGCTTCGACAGGCGAATAGGCCGACTCCCATACCATACGCATTTGGCAGACCAAGTACAGATGCATCCCCAACTACTATATCAACACCAAGAGAAGAAGGGACCTCCAATATAGATAGTGCGATGGGATCGGTTCCAAGACAGCAAAGAGATCCAGATGCATGGGCCATTTCAGATATGTCTTTAATAGATTCTTCAAGTGCACCATGTGAATTGGGACTTTCAATATATATCATTGAAACGTCATCAGAAAATAGGTTTTCTAATTTTTCAATGTCTGTGTTGGAATCCCGAGTGGGATAAGATTCTATCTTGAATCCAGAATTTGAAGTGTAATTTTTCAAAACGCTGAGGCGTTCTGATCTCAGGATGTCAGGTACTAGAATTTTTGTACGAGTGGGAGATATCCTTCCAGACAAGAGGGCAGCTTCGCCTATGGAAGTGGCGAAATCATACATGGAGCTGTTAGCTATTTCCAGGCCAGTTAGTTCAACTATTAAAGATTGGTATTCAAACAAAACTTGAAGGAACCCTTGAGAGATCTCAGGCTGATATTGAGTATAAGAGGTCAAAAATTCAGATCTATCGGAGATATGATCAACTAAGGAAGGGATATAGTGGGAATAATACCCATGACCAAGAAATTCAACAAGGGGCAGATTTTTATCAAAAATTCCCTTCAGTTCGGTTTTAATTTCGTGTTCCGAGCGAGGTTGGATTTTGAATGAATCAGAGAATTGAATGGGGGGAGGAATATTGAATAGGTCATCTATTGACTCAAATCCTAAATGTGAAAGCATTGCTTCGACGTCTGCGGGAGTATGGGGGGTGTATGGGCTTTGAGTAGAAGGGAAATTCGTCATGATAGCCTATAGTTATATATTCAACTTGTTTGACTCCCGTATTCTTCGGCCGTAAGTAGTGTGTCGATTTCAGAGAGATCTTTTAATTCTATTTTGAGTAACCATCCTGTGTTATAAGGATCGTCGTTGACATGCTCGGGTTCTGTTTCAAGGACAGAATTAATTTCCAAAACGGTGCCAGAAAGGGGGGCGTATAGATCGGAAACGGCTTTGATACTTTCGACGAGGCCGAATATTTGTTCTTTTATTAAAATATCTCCGATGGTAGGCAATTCTAGGAAAACTATATCCCCTAATTCGTCTTGTGCAAAATCAGTTATTCCGCCTATGGCAGTATTAGAATCTACCAATGCCCACTCATGTGATTGGGAGTATATTCTATCATCGGGTATAGAAAACGTCATTGTGGATTAATGAACGGTGTGGAACCTATGGTTG
>JAKURE010000015.1 GCA_022450005.1 Halobacteriales archaeon | reverse complement strand
GGCTGCATATGAATCATTAAAAGCTGCGTTGTATTTTATATATAAAGGTGTGAATGTTGGAAAAATAGGAGAAGTAATAGAATCAAAAATTGATAGAATGGGATATAATTCAATAATCAATCTATCAGGTCATGGTGTGGGGGAGTACGATGCACATATAGGACCAAACATCCCTAACTGCGCTATTGAAACGGGAGTAGAATTAGAAATTGGAGATGTCGTGGCGATTGAGCCTTTTGCTACAGAAGGAGGAGGAAAAGTAACAGAAGGTGGTAAAGAAGAGATATTTTCTTTAATTCAAAGGCGCTCGATCAGGGGGAGGAGGTCAAGGGAACTCGTTGCATTGATTGAAGATAGATATAAGACGCTGCCTTTTGCTGCGAGATGGGTGGAAGAGTCACAAGGTAAAATTGTTTTGCAGAGATTAAAAATGGCAAGAATCATTAGAGGTTATCCTGTTTTGAGAGAGCAAAAAAACAAACTGGTGAGTCAAGCGGAGCACACAGTGATTGTGACAAAGAATGGGTGCGAGATAATAACGGAATAGGAAAGGGAGAGATAGACTAAAGCTTTCTCTGATATACTGCCATTCATGGACCAAATCTTTACCCCTTGGAGAATGGAGTGGGTTTCTAGACAAGATTGGAAAGAAATTTCTGATGAATGTGTATTTTGCGAGATATACAAAAAAGGGAAAGGTAGGGAATTTGGAGTAATTGCTGAAGATGAATACACGTATGTTGTTTTGAATAATTATCCGTATAATCCAGGGCATGTGATGGTAATCCCCAAGGAACATATAGGATCTCCAACAGAACTGAATGAAGAGATGTTAGTTTCCCATTCCCGGTTAAAAGTAAGAGCATTAAAAGCGTTAGAAACTGCATTTAGTCCGCAAGGATTCAATACGGGTTTGAATTTGGGAAAGGGAAGTGGGGGTTCGATTAATGAGCATATGCATACGCATATTGTTCCAAGGTGGGAAGGGGATACTAATTTTATGCCGATTCTAAGTGATACTAAAATCGTCGTGGAAGGTATGCTAGAAACATATCGAAAACTGCACGATGCGTTTGCACAACAAAAAGGGGTCGAAAATAAAGGGGAAGAAAAGTCAATTTGGATTAGTGAATAGATTGAATTTTTTTGCAACGGGAGGAAGGATGTTCATGCTGGGTCTTTATGTCTGAGGAGAGGCTAGATTGTTATTGAGAGGTAATATGCATGAATGATAGTGTGTTTAAAGAGGAACTATTTGAAGAAAAAAGAGTGTTCATAACAGGAGGTGCAACGGGGATGGGCCTTGGATTTGCAAGATCTTTTTTAGAACATGGTGCAGATGTTTTTATAGCATCCAGAAATGCTGAACGATTAGAATTGGCATCTGAAAAATTGAAGGAACTAACAGGGAAATCAATACTATGGAAAGTCATGGATGTCAGAGAAGAATCGAGCGTCGACGGAGCGGTGGATTTTATTGAGGGAGAATGGGGAAGTATGGACATATTAGTGAACAATGCCGCGGGGAACTTTTTTTGTCCGATAGAGGACCTTAGTGAAAATGGGTGGAGAGCGGTTGTGGACATAGTGCTAGATGGAACATTTAGAGTTTCGAAAAAATGCTTTCCTTTGTTAAAGGAGAATGGAGGATCGATCGTGAATATAATTGCTAATTATGCGTGGAATGCGGCGCCGTATGTTGGCCATTCTGGTGCTGCCAAAGCGGGTGTTCTCAATTTGACAAGGACACTAGCGCTTGAATGGGCAAAGTATGACATAAGAGTGAATGCCATGTGTCCAGGAGTGGTATTGACAGAAGGTGTAAGAGATAATTTATTGGGAGATGAGTCGATAGTTAGTAGATTGGAAAGCAGCATCCCTATGGGAGGAATAGCTAGTGTGGAACAGATGGCCCAGCAAGTGCTATACCTATGTTCTCCTGCGGCTGATGTGGTCACAGGAGAAGTACTAGTTGCAGATGGGGGACAATCGCTGGTGGGGAATATGTTTTACGAATTGGGAAAACAAATTTATAAAGAATAAAAATAAACTACACAGGTTCGGCGAACGCATAAACGTGTTCAGAAGAAACTATCTGCGACTGTAGGAACGTTCCAGGGGTAATTCCATAATCTTCAAAATCCTTTATTATTACCTGGCGATATGCCTCATCCCTACACTTCATAGAGCCATTGGTCCCAGGTTCAACTGCAAGAAGAGTATGGTGAGTTCCAATCATAGATCGATAGGCTTGAGAAGTTATTTCGAGTTTAAGTTGCGTCATCTCAGATGAACGTTGTTTTTTAAGAGTCCCCCCAAGACCTTTTAATTTTGCTGCATCAGTACCTGGGCGTTTAGAGAATCGAGTTATATTAATTCGTTCTGGCTGAACTTCTCGGATTAGGTTTAGTGATTGTTGGTGATCTTCGATCGTTTCGGTTGGGAATCCGACAATGAAATCCGTTGCTAGAGTCCAATGATCTAGATGTTGATTGAAAATAGACACAATGTCTCTAAATTCATTCACCTGGTGTTGGCGTCGCATATGGCCTAGAACTGTATTGGATCCAGATTGAACAGGGGCATGGATAAAATCATAGAGTTTCTCTTGATTAGAGAACACGTTTGCAAGAGATTTGCAAATGCCATGAATTCCTTTGGGGTTCGCCATTCCCAATCTGACACGAAAATCACCGGGGAGTTCACAGATTTCGTCGAGCAACTGGTCCAACAATCGCTCTCCAAGATCCCATCCGTAGACTCCGGTGTCCTGTCCAGTTACTCGAATTTCTTTTGCTCCGGCTTTTATTAAATTTCGGGCTTTAGAAACATTTTCTGCGATAGATGGGGATTCTATCTTTCCTGTTGCTTTTTTTGTGATGCAATAAGAACAATCGGACATGCATCCACGGGCGATAGGTAGGATTCCGATTACACCATCTATGATAGGTAGCGTGTCTTTTGTAGTTGTGGGGCACTCTCCGTTTCCAACGGCAAGGGGTACTTCATCCCATCCACATACACGAGCGTTGATCCCAGACTCGTGGATGAGATCGGGCTGGGCGAGTGCGAGACATCCGGTGACGATTAGATCGGATACTAGAGATTCTAGTTCTTTCGCCCTAGAAACCATCGTTTGTTCAGTTTTTTCTATGACTGTACAAGTGTTTAGAATTGCTACGTCTGCAGATTCGGGGTTTTCGACTTTGTAGTGTCCTGCGTCACGAAGGAGCTGTTCAATTAGTTTACTTTCTCCTTGATTGGCTGTGCATCCATAAGTTTCGATGTGATACGAAGCCATTGTGATTAGATGTATTATCAGGGGGGACAAAAACACGACGGTATTCTCATAGTCGCAATGGCTTTGGGGTATCCGAAATAATAACGGGTATGTTAGAGATCCTTCCTTCAGATTTTGGAATTTCCTCAGTCCCATATCTAATTGGGATCTTAATTTGTGCAGGAACAATTGCAATGGTTCTTTGGAAATATGAGATAAGAATCGATGAGTATATCATTATATCTTTGATCCCATGGATGGCATTTGGCGCGAGTTTGAGAGTCGTAGAAGTGATAGAATCAGGAGGAGGGGGTGGCAGAAGCATTATTTCGTTCCTACTGGGGAACCCAACAGTATACATCACTACATTTGTTATATTGGGCTGTGTCTGGTCGATAATTTTGCTGCTTAAAATGGATCAAATTGCAGAAAAAATTCTGATGGTGAGTGGATTGATCGGGTTTGGCACTACGATGGTGATTCTATCTAGAGAGGGATGGTCCAATCCAGCATGGTCGATCGCGGGGTTAGTGGTTGCGTTGGTTGTTTCTATTTTGGTGTGGGAGGTGGTGAGAAGAAAAAGTGCAGAGATTCCGAAGGTGTTGGGAAGCACTGGTTTGCTAGTTATCCTGGGACAGACTCTAGATGGGATATCTACGGCAATTGGGATTGACATATTGAATTTCAGGGAGCAGACTCCAATTTCCCAAATGATATTAGACATTGGTGCATCGCTCCCCACTGCGAATATTATTGGTGTGAGTTGGTTGTTTGTATGTGTTAAGATAGTATTGGCGATTACCCTAGTTTTTTTGTTTGTGGATTATACAAAAGAAAAGCCTTTGTATGCAAGAATTTTGTTAATAGTGATGATTGCGATTGGCATTGGGCCAGGAATGCATAACCTGATATTATATTCAGTAGTAGGATAGAAATAAGAATATGGGAAAACAGCCACACTTGCTCGTAGGGGAGGGGGAGTTGAATGAAATTGCATTATTACCAGGTGATCCTAGTCGAGTTGAGATGATTGCAGCATTGGCGGATGAATATGAAGTTATTTCTGAGAATCGAGAATATAAAATTTGCAATATAGATTATAAAGGGAAGGGTTTGACCGTTTGTTCTACGGGGATTGGTTGTCCATCTGCCGCGATAGCCGTTGAAGAACTTTGTAAGGTCGGGGTGAAGAAAATAATCAGAGTGGGAACAACAGGTGCACTTCAGAAGGGGATTAAAACGGGGGAATTTATCATAGTTACAGGGGCTGCTAAAGAAGAAGGGACGACAAAAAAGTATGAATCAGAAGTATACCCAGCGGTTTCGGATTATCGGGTTGTGTCTGCTTTGGTAGATGTGGCAAAACAACATGGTCATAAATTCCATGTGGGTGCCGTAGTAACCAATGATGCATATTATGCAGAGACAGAAGAGTATGTGAAAATATGGGAGAATGCAGGATTGCTATCTATTGAGATGGAGACTTCGGTGGTTTTGGCGCTTTCCAGAAGATTGGGAATGGAAGCAGGTTCCATACTCACAGTGGATGGGAATTTAGTAGAAGGGTCTAAAAAGGGCGAAACTGAGGGAGGAGAATTTCCTAAAAAAATACGGGATAGTATTCAAGGAATGGGCCAAATAGCATTGGATGCGAGTTTATTACTTTAGGTAGATTGAATTATCATGAAATGGAAACTTTTTGCCAATTTTGCAGAGGTTGCAGGGGAGAGAGAAATTGAGATAAGAAGGGGGGGTTCAATCACAATGGAGGATGCGCTGGAAGATCTATTCAATCAGATACCAAGATTAAGAGAATTAGTGATGAATGAGCAAGGAGGAGTACTGAATCATGTTCAAGTTCTATGTAATGGTGAAGAAATAAGAGGAGAAAATTTTTCACAAATGGTATTGGAAAATGATGATGAACTAGCAATTATTCCCCCTATGAGTGGAGGGTGATGGTCTATTAATTAATCCCAAGGTCGAGAGGGTTCTGTAATTTCTCCTGCTAAAGAAATCTGCATTGATTCAAATGGGTCGTCCGTATTGGCAAGTGCCCACATCAATTTTACCTTTGCAGTTCCAGGGAGCATATCCCCGCCTTCAATTACACCAATGTCCAGCAAATCCCTACCTGTGTCGTAGACACGAGAACAGACGCGTCCTTCGATGCACTGGCTTGTCATGACAACATGAGTTCCATTTTTAATAAGAGAGGAGAGGAGAGGAATGAAATCTGTGTGGATGTGGCCTAATCCAGTTCCTTCGATTACTACGCCAGACTTCTCTGAACAGGCTTCGAGTAGTTTGGCATCCATTCCGGGGGTATATTTGATCAATTCAACATTGAAATCTAGATCGGGTTTTAGAGAAGGTTTTAATTCTCCACGTTGGTCGTGGTCTCTTCGATAAGTAACGCTTCTAGTATCATAATTGACTTCCCCGAGAGGTAGATTTCCTATTGTTGCGAAAGCACTTCGCTTAGAAGTGTGGTTTTTTCTTGCCCTAGTTGCTCGGTGGAGAGAGCAATGATTATCGGAGTCGTTTGAGTGCATGCAGATTAAAACCTCAGCACAGGCAGATTTTGCGGCTTCGACCGCGCAAATTACATTGACCAGATTATCGCTAGATGGCCGATCAGAAGAGCGTTGGCTCCCTGTGAAAATTATAGGTATAGGGGTGCAGATCATAAAAGAAATCGCAGCTGCCGTGTATTGCATTGTATCAGTTCCATGCATGACTATGATACCGTCGACTCCTGCTTCTATTTCTTCAAATATTGCTTTTGCTAGATCCTGCCAAATTGATGGTGTCATATTCTCCGACAAAATATTGGCGACAATTTTTCCACGATAGTTGGCGAGACCAGATAGATCAGGTATAGATCGCAGTATATCAGTTACATCGAACTGGGAAGTTACAGCCCCCGTTCGATAGTCGATAGTGGATGCTATCGTCCCTCCTGTGGTGATTAGAGAGATGGTAGGAAGGTTCTCATCGAATATGATATTTGAGATATCACCGGACTTATTTCCAGGGGGAGAAAATTGGGCAGAGTTTGGGCTAATAAGTTCTACAGATGCCCCTTTAGAAGAGACCCCAACATTGTAACCTCCGGGTAGTTTTAGGATTAGATATTGATCGTTTGTGGAAGGTAATAAGATTCCTTCATACGAAGAACCATTTTGGGAAACGCGAACGTGATCTCCGGGATTCATTTTTGATAAAGCCTCCAATCCATCAGATTATGTGGTAGTAATATACCTGAATCTTGAAAAGGATGTCTGATTAGTGTTATTATTATGGAAGATACAGGAGTGGGACGGTTTTTATGTGAGCAATCGCTATTGCAAGTATGACTAATCATTACATTGTAGATAGTGATGCGCACTATTTGGAATCTTTACCAGAGCTAGCAGAGTATATTCCAGATAACAATCCGTTTAAACAGAGATTCAAGCGCTCACCGGGTAAGATGTTTCCTTCATCTGGGTACCCAGATCACTACATGTATGGGAGAATACAACGTGATGAGGTAGGATATCTCAAGGGGCAGATGGTACCAGAAGATATTCCAACCGCGATGGAAATTGTTGGGGCAGATGCCATAGTTGTGATTACACAAAAAATGCTTGCGTTTGCACGCCTTGGGGGGGATGATGAAAGGCCAGAACTAATCTCCAATGCGTATGCAGATTATATGCTAGATCGGGTTGTAAATCCAAAGGAAGGAATATATGCACTGCTAGTGTTGCCATATCAAGATCCAGAACGGGCTGTCGAGCTAATCGATAGATGTGGTAGTGAAAAAGGATTTGCAGGGGCTTGTATGATTTGCGGAGGGCCAGAGCCTCCATTTGGAAATAGAAAATATGATGGAATATATGAAGCCTGTCAAGATGCAAAATTACCACTAGTATTCCATGCCGGTGGCGCGAGTTTAGATTATTTCTATATCAAGGGTTATGAGAAATTCATAGAAACACATACACTTGGTTTTTTATGGAGTAACATGTCCCAATTAGTAAGCATAGTAATTCAAGGGGTGGCAGAAAAATTTCCCGGGCTCAAAATTGTGTTCCAAGAGTCGGGGATATTATATGTGCCTTCATTGATGGCACGTCTAGATGCAGAATATCTTAAGCGCGCTTCAGAAGCACCGATACTAACAAAGAGACCATCGGAGTATATGTCTAAATTTTACTATGGGACGCAACCTCTAGATGAACCGAAAAGTGCAGAATATTTCCAGAGGGCGATAGAGGAATTGGGCGGGGCGAGTCAATTGTTATATTCTTCAGACTACCCGCATTGGGATTATGACCCACCAAGTGCAATTACGAGTATACCTTTTTTAACAGAGAAAGAAAAAGAGCTCATACTAGGGAAAAATGCTCAGAAGGTATTTGGAATATGACTGAAAAAATAAAGGTGTGTCATAGAAAAGAATTGGAATTGGATACTCGGAAAGTTATATCAGCAAAGAGTGGAAATGAAATAGGAGTTTTCAGTGTTGATGGAAAATACTATGCGGTGGAAAACGCATGCCCACATAGAGGTGGTCCGGTGTGCAATGGTCAAATACAGAAAGAAATCAAAGCGGAATGGAGGGGACCAGGAAATAGAATTGAAGAGACCATATCTTCAATTCCAACCATAGCATGTCCATGGCATGGGTGGGAATTTAAGCTTGAAACGGGAGAGCATATTGGAGATTCACAAATTTATGTGAAAACATATGAAGTGGTAGTAGAAGATGATAATGTATATGTAATATGCTAGTAGAATGATAGATTGATGAAGGGGCAAGATCTACCAGATGTACAGGCTACAAAACCTGAAATAGAGGTGGGGCTGAGTAGAGTGGGCGTCAAAGGAGTTAAGAAGCTCATAGAGATAGAAAGGGGGGGAGAGAGGCCATATGTATTGATGGCCACATTCGAGGCTTTGGTAGACTTACCAGGATTTAGAAAGGGGGCAGATATGAGTCGAAATATGGAAGTAATAGATGAGATACTTGAAATCGCGATTCAAAAGAAAACACTGAGGATTGAAGACATATGCAAAGAGGCTGCAGATTTGTTGCTTAATAAACACACGTACACAACTCGTGCAGAAGTGAGTATGGAGGCTGAATTTGCCATTCGAGAAGAAACCCCAGTGACGAAAAAGAGAACCCAGAACACTGCAATTATAATTGCAAAAGCGGTGTCTGAAGAGGAGAAGGGATATGAAGAGATTGGGGCGATGGTGACGGGAATCACTGTGTGCCCATGTTCGCAAGAAATGATGTCAGGAAGAGCGAGAAAGAAACTAGCCAGTTTGGGATTGGGGGAAAAAGAAGTCGAGGAGTTTTTAGAAGAAGTACCACAAGCTGGGCACTCTCAGAGAGGACATGCGACTCTTAAAATGGAGAGTAAAGATTCATCGAAGATAGATGTAATTGATTTGATCGAAGTGGCACGAGAGAGTATGAGTTCAAAGATTTTTAATTTGGCTAAAAGGCCGGACGAAGACTATATGACATATCACGCGCATCTCAATGCCAAATTTGTAGAGGATTGTGTGCGCAATATGGCAAAAAAGGTGGTTGACAAATTTGAGCATCTGGATGACGAAGTGATTGTTACGATGAATCAATCTAATGATGAATCCATACACCAGCACGATGCCTATGCAGAAAGAATTGCGACAATGGGGAATTTACGAGAAGAAATCAAAAGAGCATAACTATGGTCAGATATCGATGGGTGATGTTGTTGTTGGTGCCTTTGATAGATATTTTTTTGTTAATCCAAGTAGCCGAAATGGTCGGCTTAGTTGTAACGGCATCTATTGTAATTATAACTGCATTTATAGGGTTATTATTGGTTCGATCAGAAGGTACACATACAATACAGAAATTACTCGGTAAATTAGAAACTCAAGAGAGCCCAACTGATCAGATTATAGATGGAATTCTCATCATAGTTGCCGGTGTGTGTCTGTTGACCCCAGGGTTGGTGACAGATTTGATAGGATTTATACTGGTATTGCCACCAACGAGATATCCAATACGTCTGGGGATTAAAGGAAGAGTGGAACGGGTGGTTCAAAACAAATCTTCGTTTGGGGATAATATCTATATAATTAAAAAAGGAGAAAGAGAGGATCAGTATTAGCTGAATGGAGAAGATAAACTTTTAGCATGTTGACCCCCATCTCGAAACAGTAGATAGGTTTAGGGGCCCATAGCTTAACCAGGTAGAGCGCCACTCTGATAAGGTGGAGGTTCTCGGTTCAAATCCGAGTGGGCCCATTGTTTTTGTTTTAAATAAAGGAGTTAAGAAAAATATATAGATATAATAGTAGGTTATTTATTTACTGCTAAATTTTGACGTGGTGAAGAACCATGGAAAGGGGCCGAATAGGGTTTATGTGCGTCAGGAATGCAGGGAGGAGTCAAATGGCAATGTCATTTGCAGAAGAAGAATGTAAAATCCGCAGGATAACTGAAATTGAACTTCGTACGGGGGGGACTAATCCTGCAAATGAAATTCATGAAAACGTGGTAGAAGTGATGCGAGAAGTCGGAAAAGAATTGGGAGAAAGAATTCCTCGAAAAATGGATGACATCGAAATGGCATCTTGTGACATGATTGTGACAATGGGATGTTCTACTTTAGATACATCGGAGATGGGTACAGAGGTCATGGTATGGGATTTAGAAGATCCAGGATCGGCGAGTATAGAAGAATGCAGAGAGATCCGAAATGACATTAAAACGCGTGTGCAGAAGTTATTTGACAGCATAGAAGAAACAGGCATACATGGATGAACAAGGTGCTAAAAAAAATTTATCTAACGAAGAGTGGAAAGAAGTCTTAACGAAGGAACAGTATCACATTTTAAGAGAAAGGGGAACCGAAGCTCCATTTAGCGGAACGCATCTGAAAACAGAAGGAGAAGGCATATTTACATGTGCCGGGTGTGGGTCAAAGTTGTTTGATTCGTCGGAAAAATTTAAATCAGGGACAGGATGGCCAAGTTTCATGGATGCGATTGTGGGAAGTGTAGATTTGTGTTCAGATTTGAGCCACGGTATGAATAGAACAGAGGTCACTTGTTCAAATTGTGGAGGGCATCTAGGACACGTATTTGATGACGGTCCAAAACCGACAGGGAAGCGGTACTGCATCAATTCGTTGTCTTTGGGTTTTGAATAATATTTTTGAGGAAATGGAAGCACAAAGTAACGGAAAGTTAAAGAGTGGCAACGAAGGATAGGATGTAATGAGTATATTGGTACCAATGCCACTACTAGATGATTTTCTTGTCAATTATAATCTTGGCCAGGTGATATTGGCTATGTTCATCCTATCACTTCCGGTTGGGTTTGTCTTTGGATCTAGAAAAATAACTGCGATAAATGTGAGTATGTTTGGGCTACTGCTAACACTTGCCCCGTCATTAGGAGGAGGGGATGTTTACTTTGGGTATTTGGGGATTATTTTGCTCGTGTTGGGACCGATGATATATTCGATCGCTAAATAATAAACATATCCAGGTAAGAATTCCTTAAGATTGATTTTGTTCGGCGAACATTGACATAGTAGAAATGCAAAGACGATTGTTTCTCTCAAAGGTATTGATGATCCCAATGGCACTAGTGGGTTGTATAGGGTCACAGCAGGGAGGAGATGAATCGGAGGACAAAAGCGAACGTATTTTAGATCGGGAGGGGGGAGATAAGAGTATGGCAACAGAGGCTGTGTTACATACGACAAAGGGCGATATTAAGATAAAATTATTTGAGGATAAGGTCCCAAACACTGTTAAAAGTTTTAAGAAACTAGCAGGGATGGGATTTTACGAGAATATTCAATTTCATAGAATAATTGCGAATTTTATGATCCAAACAGGATGCCCCTATGGGAATGGAACAGGAGGTCCATCGAACCTGGGGATAGAGGGATATCCATTTGCCGACGAATTCCATGAAGATCTAACACATCATAAAGAAGGAATGGTAAGTATGGCAAACAGTGGACCGAATACAAATGGGTCTCAATTTTTTATAACTCTAGTGCCATGTGAATGGCTCGATGGGAAGCACGCGGTGTTTGGAGAAGTAGTAGAAGGAATCGAAGTGCTTAGGGAGATTGGGGGGGTGGACACAGGTCCACAAGATAGGCCTCTAGAAGAGATAGTATTGAAAGACGTGACAACATTTGGCTAACGAAAGTCATTTTTCTGATAGGGAGTAAAGATATGAAGGGGAGGATAGCCAAGCCAGGCCAAAGGCGTCGGACTTAAGATCCGATCTCGTAGGAGTCCGCGGGTTCAAATCCTGCTCCTCCCACTATTGCAGATTGTCGAAGAGACCAGGGAATTTTTTAGAAACTTTCTCGCGTAATTCAGGACTGACTCGAACGACTTCGGGATATTCATCACGGGCTTCATATAATTTCGTGGCATCGATAACAACCCTAGCGTTATAGTATCCTTTTTCGGGAGATCCTCGTCCACCTGGATAGATGTAATCATAAGGAATAGGATCGTAACTGGCTCCCAGAGTGTAGTCTTCTATATGAATGTCCCGGGGTGGGTGGACGCGAGTTCCAAGGGCCCAGATAACATCTGATTGGTCGAAAACGTCGACGTCTTCGTCGACAACGATAATGTATTTTCCCAAGAATACGTTCTGGGGCATTTGACTGACTAATTGGCCTACTTGTTTTGCATGGCCCGCGTACTCTTGTTTTATTGAAACTACGACCCATAGTCGGGTTGCTCCAGCAGGATCGCACCAGACATCTTTGATGCCAGGTACACCCAACTCCTCGAGAGCGTTTGCTATGTTTGCGGCGCGAATTGGACACCTGAAATAAGTTTCTTCTGCAGGGGGTTTGGCAGAGGGAGAACCTGTTAAAATAGGATTATTTCGGTGATAAATTTTCTCTACATCAACTACCATTTCTTCTTTTTCGCCCCCGGCATAATAACCGAGAAATTCTCCGTAGGGACCTTCTAATCTGGTTTTATTAGGAGGGATATGGCCCTCAAGTACTATTTCCGCGTTTGCAGGGATTGGAAGTCCAGTTAACTGGCTCTGTATAACTTCGACCGGTTTTCCACGCCACCACCCCACAAAATCATACTCACAGACACCGTGGGGTATTTCGACGGAAGATGCCCAATATAATTCGGGGTTGACACCACAAACAATTGCGACGGGGCAGGGTTCACCACGATCGTGGTATTTTTCCATGTGTTCCCGGCCATGTTTACCACGAGAAGCCAGCATTCCTACCTCGTTGTTGGTGTGTATCATAGAGCGGTAGGTGCCTACATTTACCCAGCCGGTGTCAGGGTCCTGAGTGATCACAAGGTCGGCAGTTCCTATGTATTTTCCACCGTCTTTTTCATGCCACAAGGGAGAGGGAAAGATAGTCACGTCTACATCTTTTCCTTCTTGAATGTTTTCCAAAATGGGACCATTTTTGACTATTTTTGAGGGAATTCCGTCTCGATGTTTTAGTTTGTTCTGAATTCCTTTTGTGGTTTCTTTTAAAGTGTATTTTGGATCAAATCCAAATGTCAATGCAATTCGAGATGGGGAGCTAAGTATACAAGAAAGTACCCGGTAGCCGGAGGGATATCCAGGGATGTCATCGAACAATACTGCTTCAGATCCAGGGTTGCTCTGATATACATCGCTGATCGCACCGATATCCTCTTCAATGTTTGCACCAGAGACCTTTTTTAGATCGCCTAATGCGTCTACAGCGTCGATCCACTCTCGTAAATCCGAAAATGCCATGGTGTTTCTGAAGCAGTTTGAGAAAATATCAATTATGATTTACACGGTGGGAAACAAAGGGCAAAGCTCTTTTTCGGTACGTTTAGTAAGTAGCGTGTAGAATGGCGCTTCTCATAGACAATGAAACTGCTCAGAAAGTTTTGAATATTGCGGATGCTGTGGAAGTAATGGAAAATGCATTTATTCAATTGGGCAGAGGGGATGCGGCATTTCAGCCTAGAACGGACGTTCTTTCACCGGTTGATGGGAGGGGTGAATTGGATTATTATTGGTGGCACTCGCTTATCGGCGCGATTTTGGATCCTCCAAGACTTGCCTTTCGTTTTGTATCAGATGTATACAGTTGGAGGAGGGATAAGGACGATAAACTAAGAGAGATACAGTATAATGTGGAGGAAGGAAAATCAATGGGTTTTGTTTTACTTTTTGATTCTACGAATGGGGAAATACTAGGGTTATTAAATGATGAAGCGCTGCAACATGCAAGGGTTGGTGCTACGGCGGGTGTTGCTTGTAAATATCTCTCTAGAAATGATGCAGATACTGTTGGAATAATTGGCTCAGGTGGTATGGCAAAAGTATATCTAGAATCGTTTTCTGCCGTTAGAGAATTAGATCAGGTGAAGGTATATTCACCTACAGTTAGCCATAGAGAAGAGTTTGCAAACGAAATGAGTGCGCTATTGGAGATAGATGTCATACCAGTTTCTTCACCGGAAAAGGCAGTGAATGATGCAGACATTGTAGCAACGTGTACAAATGCTGGTGCCCCTGTATTTCCAGAAGATTGTGTTTCAGAGGGGATGTTTGTAGTTGACACTAAAAGTAATGAAGTATCCTCTAGTGCCGAGTCCATGTTTGACAAGATCATAGGGACAACGAGGGAAGCATATCTTGCGTCGGAAGATTACGTAGTTGGGCAGAAAAGTCTACTTGAAAAGCACAAAGATCTTCATGGTAAAAGGGGGTTCGAGATGAAAGATTATGTTACCCTAAGTGAAATAATTCAAGATCCATCAAAGGGGAGGAATACGGAAGATGAATCTATTTATTGCAACAATCGGTCTACTGGGATCCAATTTGCGGCAATTTGTGATCTAGTTCATCGCCGTAGTGTAGAAGAAGGACTGGGGGTTGAGATTCCTAGTGACTGGTTCCAGCAAGATCTAGATCGATCGTACTCATAGAATCGTGTTCCACGAGCATGGATATTTAATGATATTAAGGACGTTCGACTAATTCAATTATATTCCCGTCTGGGTCGCGTAGATTGGCAATCTTAGCTCCACTAGCTACAGGAAGTGGAGAACTTATGAATTCAATATCGCCAGAGAGTGTAGAGTACCAATCATCTATGTTCTCGATTTGAAAGCACAAGTGTGCCAATCCAACGTCGTGTATAGATGAAGAAGGATTTACATTGGTATTTGGAGGACTAGAATATTCTTTCAATTCAAGGGAAATGCCGTCGTTTTCGAGGAATGCTATTTGAGCATTGACTCCATTTATACCAAGAAGGCCATCTTGCGAATCGCTGGCTTTGAATCGTTTTCGTTCCGAAAATCCAAAGTGAGTACAGTAGAAATTGAGAGACAGTTCTAGGTCGGATACATTTAATCCTATATGATCGAGAATTGCGGTCATGAATGAAGAGAGAAGATATTAGATTTTAAACTTATCTTTATAGTAAATTGGAGATATTTTTGATCGCTAGTTGGGCCATATCTTCCGGAGGAAGGGTGGCGTCGATTCGAACAAACCGATCGGGCTGTTTAGAAATAACTTGTTCATAGCTATCATGGACTTTTTTTAGAAAAGAAACTTGTTCAAATTTATTGGTAGATCCGCTTCTTTTTGCCCCTAATGCAGGGGGGAGGTCGAAATAGAGGGTGAGATCTGGCAGTATAGTCCAAGGTTGGTGGATTTGTTCTATATAGGATAGAGGGTCTTTGAGAATGCCATCTAAAGAAGCAGATTGGTAAGCATACCGAGAGTCTATATAACGATCGGATATGACTAGTTTTCCGTCAGTTAGTGCAGGGATAACAGTAGTTTGAAGATGATAGACATGATCTGCCATATATAAGAATAATTCTGCTAGAGGGTCCGCAGTGGCTATTTTGATTGATTTTTGTACCGCGTCGCCGTACCAAGAATCGGTTGGTTCTAGGGTGTAGACGGCATCGGGATATGCCTCTTGAAGAGCAGAAATTATAGTGGTTTTTCCACTTCCATCAATTCCTTCAAGAGTGACTAGCATGGTTTTGATTGATTCTGAAAAAGGTTAAATTTTGGGAAATTAGAGAACGAGTTGGAAAGGTATTAATTATACCAGAATAGGAGGTATAAGTGAGTAAATAATGAAAATTGTAGTTTTTGGTGGAACGGGTTTCATTGGGAAAGTGTTATGTAATGAATTGGCTGGAAAAAATCAAGAAGTGATTTCCGTGGGGAAAAGAAAAAGCGGCCACGAGTTTACCCAGGGGTGGGGGTTCACAAGAATTCCTTCTACTCGTGGTATTTTGCATCGTCAGGGCGATATAGAAGATTATGAATTTGTTGAAGAATGTTTGGAGGGGGTGGAGGTGGTATACAATCTCGTAGCGTTGTCTCCACTTTATCAACCGAGAGGGGGAAACAAAAAACATGATGAGATTCACAGGAGGGGAACAGAAAACATAGTCCGCGCAGCAGAGAAATGCGGAGTGAAGAGGATGATTCACATGAGTGCAGTAGGGGCCAATTCAAATGCAGAAACAGCATATCTTCGTGCAAAGGGAAACGCAGAAAAGATAGTTAAAAAATCTAGTCTTGAGTGGTGTATTTTCCGTCCTTCCGTGGTATTTGGAGAAGGGGGAGAATTCATTTCGTTCATAAAGAAAATAGCACCGCCATACATTACCCCGCTACCAGGAGGGGGGAAAATGAGATTTGATCCCATTTGGGTGAAGGATTTGGTTGAAATTGTGGTCAATTATACAAATTCAAATTTTAAGAGTGGAGAAATTTTTGAGATTGGAGGACCAGAAATTATGAGCATGGCTGAAATTACTAAAGCCATTCATTCTTCGAAGGGCAGGTCATGTGTGGTAGTCCCAATACCCATGGTTATGCAAAAATATTTAATGGTAATTGCAGAAATGGTCCCTAGTATTTTGCTTCCATTCGGTAATGACCAATACAAATCGCTCAAACTTGATCCGGTGGCGAAGGGAAATGACGTGGAAAAATTAGGAAAATCAAAAAAGAAGCTAATGACGATGCGAGCTTACTTGGCAGGAAAATAGACTACACAAAAATAAAAAAGTGATAGACTGAGGCGTCAGACATCTGTCTTCCGTGGAGAGGGTAATAGGATCAAAATTGGGTTTTGGACCATATCGCTGCAGCACGTTTTTGTGCAAATAGAATGGTAGAATTTTTGAAAAAAGGGCTACCAAAAGGTTTATTCAGATATATAAAGTGATTTGTTGTCACGGAGACTAAGCCTAGATATGAAACTCGCTCTAATTGGATTTGGACAAGCTGGAGGAAAGATAGTTGATAAATTCCTTTTGTATGATAAGCAGACAAAAAGCAACATTGTAAGGGAAGCTGTTGCGATAAATACTGCCAAAGCTGATTTGATGGGTTTAGCCCATGTTTCGGGTGATAAGAGAATATTAATTGGGCAAGATCGAGTGAAGGGACACGGAGTGGGTGCAGATAACTCATTGGGCGCGGAAATTGCAGAGGAAGAACTCGACATCATGCAGAATATTATTGATCAGATACCAACTCATGAGGTGGATGCATTCCTTATTGTTGCAGCATTGGGTGGTGGAACTGGTTCGGGGGGAGGGCCCATATTAGCCAGACACTTGAAGAAAATATACACGAAAGAACCAATTTATGGTTTGGGCATAATCCCATCACTCGAAGAGGGTGGAATATATACACTAAATGCGGCAAAATCATTTCAAGCATTTGTTCAAGAAACCGATAATCTACTTGCATTCGACAACGATGCGTGGAGAATGGGAGGAGAATCTGTTGAGGGGAGTTATGACGCGATAAACGAAGAGATAGTGAGAAGATTTGGGGTGTTGTTTGGAGCGGGGGAAATCCAAGAAGATAATGACATTGCAGAATCTGTTGTTGACGCTTCAGAAATTATCAATACACTTGCAGGTGGGGGTGTGACCACGGTGGGATATGCAGCAGAAGAAGTTCCAGTTCAAACTAAACGTGGAGGGATATTGGCACGAATTCCAGGAGGAAAAAGGGGTGAACAGTTCCAAGACAGTGCGAATAATACAAATAGAATCACAAGTTTGATTCGAAAAGCAACATTGGGGAGATTGACGCTCCCGTGTGAGATCAAAGGTGCAGAGAGGGCACTTGTTGTTGTATCGGGGCCACCAAACTATCTCAATCGAAAGGGGATAGAGAAAGGCAGAAGGTGGATAGAAGAAGTGACAGGCAGTATGGAAGTAAGAGGAGGAGATTATCCGATACTAAATGAAAATAAGGTTGGTGCTGCAGTTATGCTTTCAGGGGTTGTCAATATCCCTAGGATAAAGAATTTGCAGCGGGTTGCAATTGAAGCTCAAGAGAACATGGCCGATATTAGATCCCAAAGTGAAGAGAAATTGCGGGAGTTAATTGAGGAGGGTACAGATGAGCTGGAACCGTTATTCTAGATGGATCCCGATACTAATTGGAATTATATTAATAGGGGGAATTGTTGGCGCCACATCCATAGAACAAGGAGGGGTTGACCAGGTAGAAATTGGAAGTGACATAATAGTGCAGACGGTGGTGACAGACTTGTATATAACAAATACAGGTCCCATAGACGTATGGACATTGAGGGGGGAATCTTTACTCGAGAGCGTGACGTGGACAGTGACGGAAATTAATGCAGCAGATCGCCCTATCCAAGGTTCCAAGAAAGTGTATGCGGGAAAGGTTTTTGAACAAGGTGTTAGCTTAGATGATTCGGTTGTAAAAATAATAGTAGAGGTTTCGGGGACTATTCCAGAAGTATCAGACTGGAAATATGAGCCAGAACAGAAAGTTTTGGTTATGGAGCTCTCTCAAGTTCGACTAGGGGGTACAGAAAACGTAATTGGAATTATAGAAGCTTCACCATATAATTCAGATAGTAAAGTGGCAAGAGAGGCTATAGACAAGGCGAGTGTTGTCGTCGAGGGGGCAAAAGATGGGGATGCTCAGCAAACAATCGAAAATGCCATCTCAGCATACGATGTGGGGAACTTTAAAAATGCGAAAGATTTAGCGAGACAAGCGGAGGTCAGTGCTATTGCAATGGAAAAGAGCCAAGAAAGAAAAGGATTAATATTGAATGTTGTTGGAGTTGTGATTGTCGTGGCACTTATTGGAGGGGCGATGATATGGTATCGATCTACACGGCACAAAACTAGACTTTAATGCGAGTCGTAATTCCATTTGCTACGCCCCATACAAAAACTAGATTAACGGAAATCCTCAATGTGGAAGAACGCCATTTGTTTGCGGAAGTGATGTTGGAAGATGTTGCAGTGGCAGTGGAAATGGCAGGTGGAATCCCAGAAATACTATCTACAGATAGGATAGAGAGTCGGTGGAAAGTCATAGTAGATGATAGGCCGTTGTCAGTTGCTGTGAATGGAGTGCTAGAAAACTCGAAGATGCCCATAGCCATTGTGATGAGCGATTTGGCCATTGCAACGGCGGATTCTATACGAAGGTTGTTAGAATCCGAAGGCGAAATTTCAATTGTTCCAGGAAATTTGGGGGGGACTAACGCTTTTGTGACACGGAGGGAAGATTTTAGAGTAGATTACCATGGTACATCATACCTTGATCATGTGAAAATAGCTGAGGAGCTTGGATCAAATGTGACCGAGGTAGATTCGTTTAGACTCGCGACGGATATCGATGTTAAAGAAGATTTAATTGAAATATTAATTCACGGAGAGGGGAAATCTCGGGATTGGCTGATAGAAAGGGGATTCAATTTAGAAGTGAAGGGACAAAATCGGGTGGGAATATATAGGAGTGAAATGGGATGAGAATAGGAGAAGAGAAATATGGGATCGAAATGGAATTTAAACAAAAGGAAGTTAGAGAACTACTTTCAGTTGGTCCGGATGATGTGGAGACTAATTCGACGTTGACTTATGCAAAAAATGTATTCATCCCTTTAACAACAGCTTGTAGGTATACATGTACCTACTGTACTTATTTTGATCCGCCTGGAAAGGCATCTTTATTATCACCTGAAGAGGTGAGGGGGATTGTAAAAAGGGGGATTGAACTAGGTTGCACAGAGGCACTATTTACTTTTGGAGACGATCCGGATGAAAGGTATGTTGAGATTTATAGAAAATTAAATGAGTGGGGCCATAAATCAATACACACATATCTTGAAGAAATGTGTGAAATGTGTCTAGAAGAGGGGATACTCCCACACTCTAATCCGGGAGACCAAACGCGGGAACAAATGGAGAAAGTTGCAAGGGTGAATGCTAGTATGGGAGTCATGTTGGAAACTGTAGCAGAGGTTAAAGCTCACGCGGGTGTGAGGAAAAAAAATCCGGGTCAGAGGCTCAATACATTGAAGATTGCAGGAGAACTCAAAGTTCCATTTACAACAGGGATATTAGTAGGGATTGGGGAAACGGAAGAGGATAGGGCAAAAAGTCTTCTTGCTATTCGAGAGATGAATGAAAGATATGGTCACATACAAGAAGTAATTATCCAACCGGTAGTTGAAAATATGCGTTGGAGGGGAGGAACCCCATCGTTAGATTCTATGCGAAAGGTGGTTAGCATGGCTCGGTATTGTTTACCTGAAGAAGTATCAATTCAAGTTCCACCTAATTTGGCTTCTATTAGAAATTTTTTAGACTGTGGGATTGATGATTTAGGAGGAATTTCCCCAGTCACGATAGATCACATAAATCCAGATTATGCATGGCCTGCTCTGCAAGAGTTGGAATCGATTGCCACAGAGATGGGGGTTTCTCTTGAAGAGAGACTACCAATATACAATCGGTTTATAAAGAAAGAGGGGTGGGTTTCGGCCGAGATTAGGCAGGCTATAGAAGCAAGAAATATATCAGGAGAAAGGTATCGAAGGATACTCAATAGTGTCTAAAATTTAAAAAATTGAACGTGTTAAGAAAGAATTGTTGAAGGAATTGTTTTTGAAAGCATAGGAGTTCCATCGGCCCTAGGACCAAGAGTAGGGCCAAATGGTGGGTGATCTGTATCTAACTCTACAATTTGATCATAAATAGTAGTTCGCTCTGCGGGGATTCTACCAACAGCGGTGATCATCTCTACATATTCATTGAAGCTTCGGAATTGTCCAAACTTGCCTCCTGCACGAGTGGTTATTTCTTCAGTTAAGAGAGTTCCCATAAAATCATTTGCCCCGCATGATAGCATTTTGAGGCCTTGAGAATCTCCAAATTTTACCCAAGATGATTGGATGTTATCAATATTGTCAAGAAATAATCTAGAAACTGCCATCAGCAATTCATCTTCAGACGGGGTTGCGCCAGTGGAAACAATTCCACGTTTGTGCAAAGGGGTATTGGGATAGACAAAAGAAAGTGGTACGAACTCGTTGATCATCTGAGTCCTATCCTGAAGATCTCGTATGACTTCGAGGTGCATCGCACGGTGCATTTCGTTTTCTACATGCCCATACATAATAGTTGCAGTTAAGGGGAGATTTTCAGCGGCGGCAGCTTCCATGGCACATACCCCCTCGGTGGTAGAGATTTTCCCAGG
>JAKURE010000014.1 GCA_022450005.1 Halobacteriales archaeon | reverse complement strand
GTTTTCAGGGTTTCCAGGACCATTTGAGATAAAAAGAAGATCTGGGTCGGCCTCGCGAACGGTGGCTATGGTTGTGTCATAGGGCAGAATCGTGAGATGTACATTGCGTTTTATAAATGAATCAATGATTGATTTCTTAACACCACAATCGATTAGACATATGTGTGGACCAGTGCCGGGGTGAGTAACTGGTTTTTTTACGCTGACTAACGAACCTATATCCGAATGATCGTCCATAGAAGGACAGTTTTCTAATTCTTCAATTGCTAATTCGGGTGTTGCGTCTTTACCAGAAGAAATTCCACACCGCATTGCACCGTGGTCTCTGATGGCCATGACAAGTTCTCGGGTGTCGAGTGTATCGATCGCGGGGATGGATTCTGTAGATAACCACTCAGAAATAGAATCCGTGAGCTGTCGTGCTATTATTGCACGGGGGTGGATTCGGCTAGATTCAAGTCTATTGAGATTTACCCCATAATTTCCAATCAAGGGGTAGGCAAAAGTGAGAATTTGTTCTTCATAAGAGGGGTCAGTTAAACTTTCTTCATATCCTGCATAAGAGGTGGTGAAAACAAGCTCTCCTCGTGCCAATCCGGGAGACCTAGAGCGTGCTTTTACTACAGCTCCGGTCTCCAAAGCTAGAAAAGCATCAGCCATTATAGTAATGAGAAGAGAGGAGACTTCATAAGGTTTTATAGTTAGAATTGAGGGGAAAAATAAATTCTTTTAGATTTCGAAGAATGTATCAAGTATGTCGTCTTTAATGCATATATGAGTCGAGAAGAGAATGAAGTTCAAGGAGCTAAACAAAATGTTGTAGCGGTTGATTCGAATGATGTGGAACAGCGAGTTGTGGATCGGTTAGAAGCCCACACAGGTGATGGTATACGTCATCGTGCTTTTACATGCCTTCTATTCGATGAGCAGCGAAGATTAATGCTAGCTCAGAGAAGTCCATCAAAGAGATTATGGGGAGGGTACTGGGACGGGACTGTTGCGTCACACCCTAAACCAGATGAAAGTCAAGTGGAAGCAACACAGAACCGTCTGGAGGTTGAGTTGGGAATCAAGCCGAACCAATATGAGAATTTAATAGTGACAGATAAATTTGAGTATAAAAGTTATTACATGAATGCGGGGTTGGAATGGGAGGTTTGCACAGTGTTGGAGGCTACATTAATAGATACAAAAGTAAATCCAGATCCAGAAGAAATAACGGGAATACTATGGGTAGATTATGAGGATATGCAACTCAATCCCCTGTATTATCGTCAATTGGATTTATGCCCATGGTTAGAAATTGCAATGTATAGAGATTTTAACAAGATAGGGATATAAAAATGGATGGAAATAAGGATATTGAGGAAATAGAAGGGGGCCCAAGTTGCGGGCATATTGGTGAATTTAATAGGTTGAGGATAGCAATCGTTACGGTATCGACAACACGATCAGATAACACAGATAAGAGTGGGAAAATAATAGCAGAAATGATCGAATCTGCGGGTCACGAGAATGCTATTCAAAAGATTGTTAAAGACGACTATGAAGAGATTAGCAGTTATGTAAAAAATTTAGTGGAAAGGGAAGATATAGATCTGATTATCACCACAGGAGGGACGGGAGCAACTCCAGATGACGTTACAGTTGACGCAATTTCACCAATAATAGAAAAAGAACTCCCAGGATTTGGGGAGCTATTTCGACAGTTATCCTATGAAGAGATAGGGCCTCTTTCGATCGCTAGTAGGTCGATGGCAGGAATAGCAAAAGATACCCCAATATTTTGTTTACCAGGTAGTTCAAATGCTGTTAAATTGGGAGTGGGAAAAATTATTTTGTCTGTTTGTGGCCACACTGTTGAACAAGCACGTCGGGGAAAGAAATAGAGAAAATCAAGAAAATAAATTCGATATTTCTTCGGCTA
Organism: Halobacteriales archaeon; assembly: GCA_022450005.1. Taxonomy (GTDB): domain Archaea; phylum Halobacteriota; class Halobacteria; order Halobacteriales; family Hikarchaeaceae; genus Hikarchaeum. The sequence goes on along the minus strand of JAKURE010000014.1, from coordinate 19,190 downwards.
CTAATTTGGGGGGAAATAGTCGAGGATCCAATGCAAAGTCAATTTGCGGCCTCAAAAAGTCAGATAATTCTTCTTGGGAATATACGATCGTTTTGATATCGGGATTGAGTTCTCTGCACAGCAAGATGGCAGTAGGATCACTAGTGTCAGTTATGACTAACAGGTCCGCATTCAGAATTAGATCTGCAGGGGGGGCATAAAGGTCCCCGGGTGCAGGTAGTTCCTCAATTTCAAATCCTTGGTTAGACAAGGAAGATGATAAATCCCCACCACTTCCAAAAAATATAATTTTCATTTTTTCACTCTTAAGTTTTAGGGTTTTTGTTGTTGGGGGTGGAATGGGAAAGTGCAGCTTTGACTAGACCTAAGAAAGGAGGGCTTGGATGAGTTGGACGTGAAGTGAATTCAGGATGAAATTGAGTTCCAAAGAAATATGGATGCCCTGGGATTTCTAATATTTCCATTCGGGGGCCAGATTTTCCCGTGAATTTTAATCCAGCCTCTTCAAGTGAATCTATATAATCAGGATTGACTTCATAGCGATGGCGATGGCGCTCGAGGCAATGGTTGTCACCATACAAAGAATGAGCAAGACTATTTTTATCAATGTGTGTTTCGAGTTCTCCAAGCCTCATTGTCCCACCTAATTCGTCGATATCGTGTTGATTAGGCAATAAATCGATTACAGGGTGTGAAGTTTCGGGGTGGATCTCAGAAGAATGGGCATCTTTTAAATTCAAAATGTTTCGAGCATATTCTACAACTGCTAATTGGAATCCTAGACAGAGGCCAAGGTATGGAATGCCTGTTTCTCTAGCATAACGAATTGCATTTATTTTCCCAGGGGTCCCTCGAGAACCGAATCCACCCGGAATAACAATGCCATCTGGTTTTATGCTGGAGAGGGGAGAGAGGTCACCATCGTCGAGTGTTTCGGAATGGACCCAGAAAGTATTGACTTCGATGCCATCGGGGAAGCCTGCATGTTTGAGGGCTTCATATACAGAAATATAAGCATCTTCTAACCCGTATTTCCCTACCAATGCTATGTTGACTTTATTCGGCTTGGGGGCAGTTACGGACTCGCGCCAAGTAGTGTCTCTATTAGGAAGTGGAACGGCTCTATCGAGTAAATTCAATTGTTCCATGACATATTCATCAAGGGATTCTTCTTCAAGAGACATGGGGAGATGGTATATATCGTCGAGATCGGGATTGGAAAACACAGCCTCAGTAGGAACATCACAGAAGAGAGCTATTTTTTCACGTACATCATCATCTAGAGGTATAGTAGAACGCCCCACGATTAAGTTGGGTTGAATACCAATTGATCGAAGTTCTTTTACAGAATGTTGAGTTGGTTTTGTTTTTGGCTCTTCATTTTTAGAGTGAGGAATCAGAGTGACATGAATGAACAAAACACAATTTTCGGGTTCTTCGTGTGAAAGTTGTCGGAGTGATTCTAGGAAAGGCATACTCTCTATATCTCCGACAGTTCCACCAACTTCCACTATACAGATATCATGTCCTTTTGCTACATTTCGAATTCTTCGTTTGATGTCATCAGTTATGTGAGGAATGATCTGAACTGTCTTCCCCAAGTAGTCTCCAGTTCTTTCACGTTCGATTACATGCTGATAGATTTTACCAGTGGTTATATTATGGTCACTGGTCATATCGATTCCAAGGAAACGTTCGTAGTTACCTAAATCTAGATCGACTTCTGCCCCATCTTTGAGTACATATACTTCCCCATGTTGGTAGGGGTTCATCGTCCCAGCATCAACATTAAGGTAGGGGTCTATTTTAACGGCAGTGATGGTGAATCCAGCATTTGAAAGTAAACGCCCTACACTAGCGGCTGTGACACCTTTTCCCAATCCTGACATGACCCCTCCGGTAACAAAAATAAACTTAGAATTTGACGAAGAATCGGTTTTCGGCATAATAATTGTGCGCCGCCATACTTGAAAACAATTTCGAATAGAATAAAAATAGATTATTTGAGGAAATCGGGTTCGATCCGCTTTTCCCGGTACTCATTAGCAAGGTGAGTTATGAAATCGGATAGTTTTACTCCAGATTTTTCGGACTGATTTCGGTCGCGGATAGAAATTGAATTTTGTTTTTCTTCAGATTCTCCAAGGATCACCATATAAGGAATTCTATCGTTGTGGGCAGCTCGGATCTTCTTCCCGATTGTCCACGCTCTATCATCAATCGAGACTCTAAAAGAAGATAATTCTTCAGCTATTTTTTGTGCGTAGTCTAAATTATCATCAGTGATGGGTAAAATACGAATTTGTTGGGGTGCCAACCATAGAGGGAATTTCCCATTGAAATGTTCAATTAGGATCATAAAAAATCGCTCATAGCTACCATATAACGCTCGGTGGATCATCACAGGACGGTGTTCGGTATTATCGGCTCCAACATAGCTCAAATCAAAACGTTCTGGCATGGTGAAATCTAGTTGGACGGTGGGACCATCCCAAGATCTTCCAAGAGCATCTTGGAATGCGAAATCTATTTTTGGTCCATAAAATGCACCATCGCCATCATTTACCGTATAAACAAGACCCGAATTGTCAAGTACAGATTTGAGTTGGGTTTCTGCTTTTTCCCATATTTCCAAACTGCCCTCATATTTTTCAGGTCTTGTTGCGAGGAAAATTTCAAAGTCAAGATTGAATGTTTTGAGCACTTCAAGAATTAGATTTAAAACCCCATTGACTTCAGTTTCGATCTGATCGGGGCGAATGAAGAGATGCCCATCGTCGATGGTAAATGCCCACAATCTAGATAGCCCAGATAATTCACCACGTTGTTCTTTGCGGTATACTTTACCATTTTCAAAATATCGAACCGGTAAATCGCGGTAACTTCTTTTTTGTTGATTAAAGATGGTTGCATGACCAGGGCAGTTCATAGGTTTGAGACCAAATTCTTCATCACCAACTTCGAAGATAAACATATCATCTTGGTAGTTATCATAATGGCCAGATCGTTTCCACAGTTCTGTTTTAAATAAGTGAGGCGTTTCAGTCGGTTCATAACCAGAGTTGATATTTAGAGAATCGACATATGAAGATAATTCCCTAAGGACATAGGCCCCATTAGGGTGGAAAAGAGGAAGTCCAGGTCCAGTTATTTCGGGTATAGAAAATAGATCGAGTTCTTGTCCAAGTTTTCGATGGTCTCGTTCTTTTGCAAGTTCGCGGAGGCTGAGGAATTCTTCGAGGTCAGATTGGGATTGAAAAGCAGTTCCGTAGACGCGGGTGAGAGTTTGATTGTTAGAGTCACCTCTCCAATAAGCAGCAGATATGTCTAACAAATGGATGGCGTTCACCTTGCCTGTAGAAGACACATGAGGACCTTTGCAAAGATCTTTCCAGTCATCTTGGGTGTAAAATGATACATTTTCAGATTCAGCGGCTTCGTTTTGGAGAATATCTAATTTAAACGGGTTAGTGGAATAGAATTTTTCTGCTTCCTCTCGGGGAGCATCAACCCGAAGGATCTCATAATCAGATTTAATGATTTTTTTCATCTCAGATTCTATTTCGGGGAGATTTTCTTTAGTGATCGAGACTCCATCAAAATCATAGTAAAATCCAGTGTCAATAGGAGGCCCTATCGCCAAATTTACATCGGGATATAATCGAGAGAGTGCTTGTGCGAATATATGGGCAGCAGAATGGCGAAGAACAGTGAGATATTCGTCTGATTTTTCAGTTACGATAGAGATCTGATCGTTGTCAGATACAGGAGTATAAAGATCTACTAGCTCGCCGTTGATGATTCCTGCAACAGCGGCTTTCCCCAGGCCAGGGCCTATTTTATGTGCAACATTCGAAATGGTTGAACTCGAGGGGATTGGTAATTTTGCACCATCGGGGAGTATCACTGTGATATCTTTTGGTTGGGTTTGGGACATGGGGATTTTTATATTTGTGTAAGAATATCTGGGTTGAGTATAGATAGATTAGATCTCACAGCCATAGTAACGAATGGTAATAAGAGATATAAATCGGTTAGGCTTTTTGTAATACGGGTTATATTCACCGTCCATGGCGGACTAGACAGCTAGATAGTCCGGTTACTTCAGTGGGGTCGCAGTAGTCAGGGGAATGGATAACCATATTTCCACGAGTGAGATTGGGAACTTTCCACTTTAACCTAGCAGGTAGATTTAAGGATCGAATGGCTGACTCTTCGCTGAGGTTTAAGATGACTTTGGTTTTAATTTGACTAAGGATATCGGCATCTATATCATGAGGATCTTGTGTGACCAGAAAAAGCCCAAGTAGTTCTTTCCTTCCCTGTTTTGCCACATTGATAAATTTATCAATTAGGATGTCTTCTTGTTGTGTCTCGGTGTTTCCTCGGGAGAGGAAATTGTGTGCTTCGTCCATGGAAATCAGTAGAGGTATATTTTTGATGTGTTCATAGTCAGGGGACTCGGTCATTTTATTATTTATTAACAAACTAGAAAGTGCCAACACCACGAAGGCCGCGTCTCGGTGGTTATTAATGTGGGACGTAGGTACTACAGATAATTGTCCGGGGACAATAAACTTCTCAATTAGGTCAGTGATGGGGGGAGAATTTGAGTCAAAAAAGACATTAGAAAAACCTACTACTTTTCGTTTGATTGCGTCGAAAGTTGCGAGGGGTATGTCCTTAGGATCCGTGTAATTAGTTTTATTTTGATCAAGAAATTCTAAGAAATTAGAATAAGTGCACTCATCTTCTTTTGTTTGGTTGAAGAAATCAGGTAATAGATGGTTATCTAACCCTGCTTTTTGCGGGTCAGTGAGACCACTACGAGAAATGAGCCAAGGATTTGTTTCTACAAGGGAAAAGGGAATGCTGAAAGTGATTGTTTCTGCCTCATGATATTTGGATTCATATTTTGTGCCGTTAATGGCAGGTGCAAACACTATAGTTTTGTCGTGTTTGTTAAATAGAATTTGATTATCTTCATAGTACGTTTTATCGTCTTCGGTTAGATCGTCTCCATCATGATACATTTGAGCATATTCATCTTGAGGATCGAATTGGACAATAGCTAATTTTTTGAAGGATTCATTGATTTTGTAAGTCCGTCCATTCTTAGAGTCCCCTAGGCACTGGCGGAGGATGTTTTTGGTTGCTTGTGTTTTTCCAGATCCAGTTCCTCCTGCTACAAGTACATGGGTAAAAATGAGAGGCACATCGGCCACTCTATCTTTAAATCGATACGGAATTTTACGTCCAGGAGGTGAATTTGATATATGTCCAACGAAAATGTCTTCTAATTTTTGAGAAAGTTTGAGGCCAATTGTTATTGTCTTTTCATCGGCTCTGTAAATCCTAGATGCAGGTCTTGGGAGTCTATTTGGAGATTTTCTATTGTTTTTATGAATGATAGAAAGTGGGAGGAGTTTTGCTATGAAATTATAATCAATTTCTTGAATGATTTTATTACTTTGGTTGATCAACTCCTCTGCCAGAAGGTTTGATGTATCATAAGTACCAAACTCGTGAGGGAACTCATTATGGTAGGAGAGCTCGGTGGCTTCACAAAGGAGGTTTTCATCCAAGTTTCCTTCGGAATCGAAAAATGGAATTCGGAAATATTCTCCTAAACGAAAGGAGTCCCTTTCTGCTAAAGCTATGAGACCATAAAGCGAGGCGTCTTTTGGATCTTGACCTATAGAAAGTCCACTGTCGGTGGAAGTCAAAAGGCCTACTATTGTGTCATCAAGTTGAGATTCCAAGTCCATATGGTGATAGTATAGGACCCTCAGAGATATAATACTTACAAATCTCTGAGTTGATCCATACTACTACTACTCCAACGAATGAAATTGTAATTTACATCTATGCGGGTGTTGTAATGAGCGGCTAGTATTTTTCCAAGGGTTACTTTTTGGGAATTTGACATTCGAGCTAGATGGTCGGCTTTGTTGATTGCACGAGGAGGGCCATTGTAAATTGCCATTTCTTTCAATATGAAATTTTCAATTTTTTGACGGATGAGGGGGTTCTGAGAAAATGCATAAGGGGATTCTACACGGAAAACAACACCTGATCGGGGATCGTAGATCATAAAAAATGTTAAATCGTAAAGAGGGTTTTTATGATCCATGATTCCAATAAACGGATCGAGAAGAAACTCCTCAAATTTTGATGCAATCCTACCTTTCGAAATGAACCAATTTGTATAGACTAAAGTGGAATCGTGTGTCGTTGCTCCTCTTTGTGTTTTGGAAGTGGAATGGGCGCTCAATATTTGTTTGAAGAATGAAGAATCGTGTCCCCAAACAAATGAATTCGTTTCGTGTGGCAGGGAGTCAAATGCAGACTTTATCGCAGATCCGCGAGGATTTTTTACAAATCCGATTAAAGGGGGAGTTTGTTTGCCATTGGCAACAGTGGGTTTGACGAAGGAATTAATGAGATCTATATATGTTTTTAATGCACGTCTAGAAGGACCATTTTCCAATAGTAATTTTTTTAAATTGGGTTTTCCACTGTGCCAAGCCAATAGACCTACCGGAAAAATTGGACCATCTAAAATTAGTATATCTTTTACGGAATCGGCCCATTTGAGTGCATGGCCCCCTTCGGATAAATACAAAGCAGTGTCATGTAGCGCGGTTTCGTCTGGAAGGTTGGGAATCGTAGTCATGGAAAAACTTTCAAGAGTTTCAGATTGATCTGGTGCCAAGGGATGGGGGGCGTTGTAGCACATTGTTATTGTGTCTGAATCATGAAGATTTTTATCAGTGGGGTTCACAGCCATGACTGCACGAGAATATGCCAATGACATTCCATTTGTGAAAGGTACATAAAGCGTTCCAGAGTCTACCGCATTTTGCGTGGGGAAGGGTGATTCGGTGGATGGTGCGTTTCTAATGGAAAACTCTTTTATGTAAAGATCAGAATCGATGGGTTCCATTATGGTTGTTCCATTTTGGTCTTGAAGGGGATTTAGACGGTTCCAGATAGAAGAAGCGGATTCGTCAGTATTGTCAGAATAATACTCCATGGAAGGTAGAGAATTAAGGAAAGTTTTTAATCGGGACGGGAGGTCTGGAGGAAGTGTCACGTGTAGGTAGATAATACTTCGATGATTAAAACATGATAGCAATTTATAGCGATGAATAGTTGTGCATCCAGGATTTGTTATGTATATGGACGTTGCTTTAATTATCCTAGATGGGTGGGGAATTTCAGAGACCCAAGAAGGAAATGCAATTAGAGCCGCAAACACCCCTATATTTGATCGCCTTTGTGCGGATGGGAAGTATGGAACGCTAGAAACAGGGGGAGAATCCGTTGGCCTTCCAGAAGGAGGAGTGGGAAATTCGAAAGTCGGTCACTTGACAATAGGTGCAGGGAGAATTATAGAACAAGAACATACACAGATTAATAGAGCGATTAAAGATGGGTCTTTTTTTCAAAATGATGTGTTAAAATCGGGATTTGAAAAAATAAAATCCACAGAAAATCGGGCCCACATAATAGGGTTATTAAGTGACGCAGGGGTTCACTCGGATGACGCACACATCCATGCAATGATAGAGATGGCGTCGGATAGCGGAGTGGAGGTGGTAACTCATGTGATTACAGATGGGAGAGATACACCGCCAAAGAGTTCAAAGGGATACATATCTAGACTCGAAAAAGTAGTTGGAAAAAAAGGAACTGGAAGAATTGCCACAGTTACGGGGAGATATTATGCGATGGACAGGGATGGGAATATAGAAAGGACCCTACAAGCTCACGATGCGATTATGAGAGGGGAATCAAATTACAGGGTTAAATCAGGATTGGTTGCCATTGAAGATGCGTATACACGTGGGGAAACTGATGAATTTATCAAACCTACAGTAATAAATGGTGGTGATTTTTTCAATAGAGGGGATATTATTCTGATGGCAAACTTCCGTGCAGATCGCATGCGGCAAATGTCTCTAATGTGTGAAGAAACCATAGGAAAATATTTTTCAGAAAAGAATTCTTCGAAAAGAATTCTGACCATGTCAAATTATGATGAAAGTTATAAATTCCCAGTTGTGTTCCCCACCGAGGGGCCCCGGAATACCATAGGAGAAATATTATCAAAAGAGGGGCTTACCCAATTGAGAATTGCAGAAACTGAAAAATATGCTCATGTTACTTATTTTTTGAATGGGGGGAGAGAGGAAGTGTGGGAAGGTGAAATTAGAAAAATGATTCCGAGTCCAAAGGTCCCCACTTATGATCAACAGCCAGAAATGAACGCAGGGAAAGTAACAGAAGCTGCGATAAAAATTATTGAAGAAAAAAATCCTAATGTCTTGATTCTTAACTATGCAAATCCAGATATGGTGGGCCACACAGGTGTATTTGATGCGACTGTGAAATCTGTAGAAGTAGTTGACCAAGAATTGGGTAAATTAATAGAATTCCTTGGGGGAAAGAAGGCAAAAATCATAGTAATTGCGGATCATGGAAATGCGGAAGAAATGGGAACCAAGAAAGATCCCCGTACGAGTCATACGTTTAATCCTGCGCCGATCATTTGTATAGGATTGGAAAGAGACCTAGCACAAAAAAAGATTAGAAGGGGAGGAGGTTTATCAGACATATCTCCGACAATATTAGATCTGCTAGGGATAGAAAAACCACCGGAGATGACAGGGGAATCATTATTACGATAGAAATGGACTTTAGAATCATAAAATGAAAACAAAAGAGCTCGTAGATCGTCTTGATGAACTTCTAGGTACGGGAAGATTCGAAGAAATTGATTCTAGTGCAAATGGTCTTCAGATTGGGACGGGGGAGGGAACAGTGAGTCATGTTGTTTTTGCAGAAGATGCATCTATGGAGACTATAGAAGATGCTGCAAGTATCGGGGCAGATATGATGGTAGTGCATCATGGCATTACATGGGGAGACATCGATAGAATTACAGGGATAAATTACAACCGAATACAAGCTCTTATTGGATCGGGAATATCGTTGTATGTTTCCCATTTGCCATTAGATGCACATCAAGAACTTGGAAATGCTGCAGGTTTGGCTAAAATATTAGAATTAGAAGAAAGAGAGCCATTTGGAAGATTGGGTACTGAATTCATTGGAATTATGGGAAAGGTGAAGGATCCATATGCTCCAGAGAGATTGAGATCATTTTTGGCAGGAGAATTGGATACAGGAGATGGGGGTGTAAAATTATTGAATTTTGGAGTAGAGGAGATCACGAAAATTGGAATTGTTACAGGAGCGGGGGGAGATTGGTTAGGAGAGTCTGTTGAAAAAGAACTGGATGTATTCATTACAGGAGAGGGAAAGGCTCGAATATACCATGAAGCAAAAGAATTGGGCATGAATGTGGTGTTGGCGGGACATTATGCAACAGAAACATTCGGTGTTTTTTCACTCGAGAAGATTGTTTCAGAGTGGGGAATAAAAACTACGTGCATCTCCTATCCTACAGGGTTATAATACCATGGGGAAAGAATTTAGACATGATCCAATAAACCACATTGATGTGAAAAATAAAATGACCGTTTCCGAATTGATGGAGGAATATTCAAATGCAGGTTTTGCTGCAAGCTCCCTATCTGAAGCTGTAAATATATATACGGAGATGATAGGAGGAAAGGATGTTACAAATTTTTTGAGCATAGCGGGGGCGATGGTACCAGCAGGTATGAGGAAAATAGTGACAGGATTAATACAAGATGGGTATGTGGACGTGTTAGTTACAACGGGGGCTACACTGACCCACGATGCAATAGAAGCAATGGGCCACAGTCATCATCACGGATCGACAATCCAGAGGCAATGGGGGAATGAAGACAAGGTTAGAGAACATGATGAAAAATTGAGGGAGGAAGGAGTAGATAGAATATATGATGTATATTTGCCACAAGAAGGATTTTCCATATTGGAAAATCACCTTAGATCCAATATATTTCCTAACCTGGACAGACAAGTTTCAATTAGAGAATTTACGGCAGAATTGGGACGTGCTAATTCAGAGGAAGCCAAGAATGATAATGGAGGCATAGCGGCGATGGCTTATGAATGTGGAATTCCAATATACTGCCCAGGGATACAAGATTCGATGCTAGGATTGCAGGCGTGGATGTATTCCCAAATTTCATCGTTTTCATTAGATGCAATTGCAGATATGACTGAAATCAATGATATAGCACATGATGCCAAGAAAAGGGGAGCGATGATAGTAGGAGGGGGATTGCCAAAAAACTATATTTTACAGGCGATGTTACTAACGCCTCGGGCATATGATTATGCCGTGCAACTAACAGGGGATTCTGAACATTTAGGAGGTCTTTCGGGGGCTTCATTGGATGAAGCTAGATCGTGGGGGAAACTTGAGAAAAATGCAAAAAACATTACAGTTTATGCAGATGCTACAATTACGTTTCCGTTGGTTGTTGCTGCGGCTCGTGAGAGGGTAAATCGATCCAAATGAGAAAATAGAATAAAGGGGGAATTACTCATCTAGGAGTGCCTGCGCAAGCCGGGGGATGAACATGCCAACATCGGTGACTACACCTACAGCGTGGGATGAACCACGATCTAGAAGTTGAGTGACGGTTGCGGGATTTATATCAACACAAACGGTCGGGGTGGTAGAAGGAAGGCAATTTCCAATAGCTACAGAATGTAATAGAGTAGAAAGCATGAGCACTAAATCGGCTTTTTGTGTTTGTTCTCTGATTGCATTTTGCGCTTTAATTGTGTCAGTGATAGTATCAGGAAGGGGGCCATCGTCTCGAATTGATCCGGCGAGAACGTAGGGAATATTATTAGTTATGCACTCGTACATGACCCCTCCGGTGATTATTTTTTGTTCAACTGCATCTTTGATAGAACCAGCACGGACTATTTCAGAAATCGTGTAGATGTGATGCTTGTGTCCTTTCCGCGGATGTGCAAGTGTGGTTATATTCATACCAAGAGAAGTGCCATAGAGGTTTCTTTCGATATCATGGACCGCAAACCCATTCCCGGCAGAGATCATATCGACATAGCCCTTTTGTACTAATCGTGATAAGTCATCTCCCGCTCCAGAATGTATTACTGCGGGTCCAGGGACCACGAGTATTTTTCCGCCTTGTTTTTTCGTGGCTTTGATGGTTTCTGCTATTTTCTTGATCAATGATTCGGATGGGCGTTCGGATGAGACTCCGCCTTGCATAAATCCAAATGGACCGCTGGAAGAGTCCCGAGGTCTAGAGGGGGGTTTTACTCGGATTCCGGCCTCTCCGGTAACTATCAAATCGTTTTCATCAACTGAGGTGAGTACTTTGGTTGAGGCTGTTTTTGTAGTAGGATCCACAACAATTGCAGTGTCCATTTCTATATTTTCTACAGAGATCCATTCACCTTCGTAGAGTATATCAGTGGGGTGGTGGGTCGTGCTATAAAATCCACGAGGGACAACTTTTGAAGAGGGGGAAGGTTCTAGGGTGGCGTCAGTGGGCTCGGTTATGGTAGCTCCATTTTGATGGAGTTCATGTAAAATTGGCAATAAAAGTCCTTCAGACTCTGCAGAGACGGTCATGCGGCAATAAGTAGTCTCATTTTTATGCGTTCCGACATCGAATTGTTCAACGTGAAAAGTCCCGCCCATATCCATGATGATTCCAAATGCACGTTGCATGATGCCAGAATCAATGATATGACCTTCGAGTTCGACAGTTGTTTCAATAGTCATTGATTACGAGACGCGAAGGTGGAACATGAATTTTTCTATGGTACCGAGAGGAGGATATTAGGCCAAAATTTGTGTGATGGCCAAGTATGCTTCTGAAAAATCTTGTAATGTGATATTGTCCGTTGTTATGAAGACACCTTGATTATTCTTCAATACACGTAATAGATATCCGGACTCGAATGCCCGTATGGTGTATAGATAATTTCCTAGCTCGGATCCGCGATAAGCAATTGGTGCGCCAGCCAATCCGCGAGCTTCTAGATCGGTGAAACCCGCCAGGTCGGCGTCTTGGTCTAGATCAGAGCGCAAATAGATCTGAGCATGGCTAGATCCTGTGAAATAAGTTATAGAGCGAAGATTATCGCCAACAATTGCTCTGCAGGTTCCGATGAGATCGTCTAGGGGGACCCCTTCGGGTGTTGAAGAACTGGGCATGAAAGGAGGTAGGATGGGCTCGGACTTAGGTTTCTCGGGGAATATAGGAGGAATTCAATGGATTTTCAAAGTGTGAATGCATAGCAGAAAGTGGCCGATGATGGGTATAGATTCGGAGCTCAGTCCCATGCTATGACGAACCCTATGAGTACGGAGGCCATAATGAAATATTATTTATTAAAGAGGAGGAGCTAGTCCAGTAACGCTTAACCTGAGAGTGGCACAAACTATAGGCAATGGCAAAAGTGAAAGTTTCGGGGACAGAAATACCAAGATTTGAAGATGTTCCACTCATAAAAGGGGAAGGAAAATATACAGATGATTTTCAGCCGGATGGATTGACTTACGCTGCGATTCTTAGAAGTCAACATGCGCATGCAAAAATAGTTTCGATCGAGGTAGAAGCAGCAAAAAAAATGGAAGGTGTCATAGCAGTATACACCAGTGAGGATTTAGAAATTGATCAGGTTCCAGGTATGTTCCATATAAAGGGGTCATTTGAGGGGCAAAGGGATAGTAAGTTTTCAATCCTGGCCCGGGGATCTGTGAGATACACAGGAGAACCTATTGCGATTGTTATTGCAGATGATCGATATGTAGCACACGAAGCGCTTGCTCTGATTGGAGTCAAATATGAGCGATTAGAGAGTAGTGGTGATGTTTGGTCTTCAATGGCAGAAGATGCACCCATAGTCCACATAGGGGAGGGGAAGGACAACATAGCGCTGGATTGGGAATATGGAAATAAAAAAAGTACGCGGGTGGCATTTGATGAGGCAGATCACATATTTGAATTGGAGATGGTAAATCAAAAACTCCATCCGGATGCTATGGAACCTCGAAGTGTAATGGCAGAGTATAGTGAGGACACAGGTAGAGTTACGGTGAGAACCTCGACTCAAACGCCACATGGTATTAGAAAGAATATATCTGTTGCCCTAGGTTTGTCAGAAGACCGTATTCGGGTGATTGCACCAGATGTGGGAGGGGGTTTTGGTAGTAAAGGAGGTTCGCCGTATGTGGAAGATCCATTGGTTGTGTGGTGTTCTATGCAATTGAAACGTCCGGTTAAATGGGCAGGGAGAAGGTCGGAAGTGCATCATTCAGACCACCATGGGAGAGGTTTTTTTGTCAAGGGGAAAATAGCAGTTGAAAAAAGTGGAAAAATAAAAGGGGTAGAATTTGAAGTTGTTTTTGACATAGGGGCATATCTTGTATGGGGAAAAACTCCCGCAGCTAATTTTAGACATTTATCATCAGGAGCATATCAGATTCCAGCAATATATGGGAATGTCAAGGGGGTTTTCACCAATACGGCTCCAGTTGGCCCATACAGAGGTGCGGGGAGACCAGAAGCGATATACGCTGTTGAGAGGGTTGTGGATCATGCTGCGAGAGAGATGGGAATGGATCCTGTGGAATTCCGACGTGTGAATTTAGTTCCCTCAGATGCATTTCCCTATGAAACTGCAGTAGGGATGACATATGATAGTGGAAATTATGAACTGGCACTCGATGAGGCTCTAGAAATGCTTGATTATGGTAAAACCAGGAGTTTACAAAAAGAATTGAGGGAAGAGAATAGGTATATTGGAATCGGATTTTCTACTTTTGTGGAAAATACAGGCACGGGCCCATCAGTTCCGGAGAGTGGGAAGATCGTGTTTGTGGCAGATGGGAGTGTAAAGGTGTATTGTGGGACCGCAGATCATGGTCAAGGTCACAAAACAGCATTTCGTCAAATTTTAGCTGATAAATTAGGAATTCCCATGGATTCAATAGAAGTATACGAAGGAGATTCGGATGCATTGGGACATGGAGTTGGGACTTTTGGTAGTAGAAGTATTGCCGTTGGTGCAAGTGCTCTTGTCAAATGTGCAGAGATGATAATTGATAAAAGTAAACAAATTGCGTCGTGGTATTTTGAAGCTCCCGTGGAAGATATAGGATTTGAAGATGGTGATTTTTTTGTAGTAGGTTCAAAGGATAAATCGATAGAAATAGAGAAAATAGCTATGATGGCATATAGAGAAGAGGGCCTCCCAGAAGAGATAGAAAGGGGATTGGAAGCCGAAGCTTTGTATGATCCAGTAAGCAACGCCTACTCGTTTGGGACACATATTGCAGTAGTTGAGGTTGATGCAGAATCAGGGGAAGTTAAATTAGAACGGTATATTGCAGTTGATGATTGTGGTGTGCAAATTAACCCATTGCTTGTAGAAGGGCAGCTGCATGGGGGCATTGTTCAAGGGATTGGACAAGCTTTGTATGAAAAAACTGTTTACGACAGTGCAGGGAACTTACTTACAGGGACATTACAAGATTATGCACTTCCAAGGACATTTCACATACCAGATATAGAACTAGGATCAACAGTCACTCCTTGTCCTCATAATCCACTGGGGTCAAAAGGAGCGGGGGAATCGGGGGCCATTGCCGCCCCTCCTGCCATAGTAAATGCAGTGATTGATGCACTGCAACCATGGGGTGTAAAATCAATAGATATGCCCATCACAGACGAAGTTGTGTGGCAAGCAATTAAAGAGAAAAAAATATAGAAATCTACTCAGAGTTTAAGAATATTTGATCGTAGAAATATACTGCTGCGATTGCCCCGAGAGTTGGTGCAAGAATATAAATCCAGGCTACACCCCAAAGATCGGGTCCCCCATAAATAGTATTTACAATATATGGTCCGAGAGATCTAGCTGGGTTGAATGATGCACCGGAAATGTTCCCCGTGGCAAACACACCCATGGTAATAATGGAAGCTATTCCGAATCCAGCGAAATTTTCTGGTGCGCGTGAATCGACGGCGAATGCCATAACACCGAACATTAAAAAGAAGGTGATGATGAATTCGACCAAAAATGCTTGCCCCACGGTTACACCAGGGAAAGGTGCAGTTGCACCCATACCACCGATAGTTGCAGCCACAGTTCCGCGAACTAACACGAAAAGTATTCCTGCGATGGTTGCTCCAAGAATCTGGGATACAATATAAACAGCACTTGTTTTTGAGTCTATTCTTTTTGTGGCCCAAAGTGCGATTGTTACGGCGGGATTGATATGGGCCCCAGATACACGTCCGAAGAGGTAGATTGGGATTCCCACTGCAAATAGATGGGCGATTGCAATTCCAGTCCATCCGAGTGCACCATGCCCCAATCCATTTAGGACATAGGTGCCATATTCAACCGAATCGGGGACTGTCAAAAATTCAATTATTACGGAACCAACACCGAAGAATAAAATGGAAAAGGTTCCAAGAAATTCTGCGATGGCTTTTTGAGTTAATGTGTAATTAGATGACATATCTCAACATAGGAAGAATTGTTCAATATATTTCAAGATTCGGTTATTGAAAACAGGAAAAACTTTTCTGTAAGCATATTGCTGTTCCCGCGAAACGAAAAGGTATGAAACTGCCCAAAATCGTACTTCTTGGGCCACCCGGGGCGGGGAAAGGCACTCAGGGGAGCTTGATATCAGAAAAATTTGGAATTGCACATATAACTACGGGGAACGCATTAAGAATAAATAGAGATCTGGAAACGGAACTAGGAACCCCGGGAAGTTTCATCGATCGGGGTGAATTAGTCCCAGATTCGATCGTCAATGAGATTGTGGAAGTTGAGATAAAGAAGGCAAGTGGATTTGTGCTAGATGGATATCCACGCAATAAAAAACAGGCAGAATATTTGAGTACTATTGCTGAAATTGATAAGATTATATACCTAGATGTAGCAAGTGAAGAATTGATTAAACGCCTTTCGGGGAGACGTGTTTGTTCCTCTTGTGGTGAAAACTACCATATTGAATTTCGTCCCTCAAAAAAGAACGGAAAATGTGATTTGTGTAGTAGTGAACTGATACAGAGGTCAGATGATCAAGAAGAGACTATTTTGAATCGATTGAGAGTATTTTCGGAATACACCGAACCGGTTTTAGAATACTACATCAATCGAGAGGGTTTTGTAAGGATAGAAGGTAGAGATAATCCAGAAGATGTTTGGGAAAGCATTAGAAAAATTTTCGAAGGGGTTTAAATAAATGAGAATGTCTACTTACAAAAGATTAGAGGGGGAATAGATAATGGCTCGAATTGAAAGGAAAGTTTCAGGGTTGATAATGAGAGATGCGGGGATAGTTGAATCCATCCGGACCGTTCTTGAAAAAAGTGTAGACGGTGAAGTGGAATTGGACTGGGCAGATGTGAGAGGGGAAGTTACGAGTGGGCATTGGGGAAGGCTTATAGAAACGGGAATATTGAAAGAGGGGGAAAAAGGTTTTCAGGTTTCAGACGCGGCTACAATCAAACAGGCGATAGAAAATTTTGATCAACCGAGGGCAAAAAAATCAAAAACTAAGTCGGATGTAGAGGGAAAATGGACGAAGTGGGACAAAGCTGCTGCTGTTTTTGCAATAAGTTTGTTTGCAGGGTATTCTTTTGCAGAAGTCAGGGAATTAATTGGGAGGGGTGTGGATTTACTGATCGGTCCGGCGGATGCTGTGCTTCCATTTTACCTCGTTATAATGATATTGGCGTTATTTACGGGATTATATTCCACACTTCTCCAGGCCAATTTGATGGATATGGAAAAGATGGGAGAATATCAATCTGAAATGAAAGAGTTACAAGAGCGACAAAAAGCAGCCCAAAAGAGTGGAGATAAAGAAGAAATGGAAAGGCTGCGAGAAGAACAAATGGAAGCAATGGGGGATCAAATGGGAATGTTCAAATTACAATTTCGTCCGATGGTGTGGATAATGGTATTCACAATACCAGTATTCTTGTGGATATATTGGAAAATACTAAGTGGAAATATAGATCCGAATGAGGTTACAATAACAGTTCCATTTGTGGGAGAAGCAGATTGGACGGAAGGGTTGGTAGGACCAATTCAATTGTGGATCGTATGGTATTTCATGTCTTCCATGGCATTTACCCAGGTGATTAGAAAGGCATTGAATATCAGAACGAGTCCAACGTAGAAGGGATCTCTTTTTAATTAAGAAGGTCGAATAGATCACATGCTGTTAACTGTTTCAGGTCCCCCAGGAAGTGGTAAAAGTACTGTTGCAGAGGAGATAGCAGTTAGGCTCTGCTTGGAATATATAAGTGGGGGGACGGTCTTTAGAAAAATAGCAGAAGATCGCGGAATGTCAGTGGGGGAGTTGAATAAGGTTGCGGAAGATGATGATTCAATAGATAGAGAATTAGATGAAAATATAAAGCAAATTGCATTGGTAAAAGATAATGCAGTGATAGAATCACGATTGGCAGGTTGGATGGCAGGTGAAAACGCAGACATACGAATATGGCTCGATGCTCCAATTGATATACGAGGGGAGAGGATTGCGAATAGAGAAGATGGAGAAATAGACCAAATTTTAAAGGAAACGAAAGAAAGAGAAGCATCAGAAAAGCATCGTTATGAGGAATATTATGGCATTGATTTTTCAGATTTATCAATATATGATTTAGTAGTGGATACATCCGAAGAAGATGCAAATGAAGTAGTGGAGAGAATAATGCGATTCGTAGAGGTGTTTGGTGATGAAGCTTAGGGAACCACCCGAAGATAGGAGTATATCTGAGCTGATGTCATTTGGAGTAATAAATGTAGACAAACCAATAGGTCCTTCTTCTCACCAAATCTCGGCGTGGGTTAGAGAGATAGTGGAAGTTGGTAAAACGGCTCATTCGGGGACATTAGATCCAAAGGTCACAGGGTGTTTACCAATCTTACTAGGAGATGCAACGAGATTGTCAAAATTACTACTGGGTAAAAAAGAATACGTAGTGGTCTTAGAATTGCATAAAGGGGGAAAGAATGAAACAGAATTAAGTCAGATTTTAGAAGAATTCAAGGGAGAAATTTATCAAAAACCACCGAAAAAAAGTGCAGTTTCGCGAAAATTACGCGTTCGTGAAATATACGACATAGAACTGCTTGAAATTAAAGGGAGAAAAGCACTTCTTAGAGTTGAGTGTGAAAGTGGGACATACATTAGGAAATTGTGTCATGACATAGGTTTAATTTTAGGACATGGGGCACATATGGGAGATCTTCGGCGAACGAAGAGTTATCCATTTGATGATGGGGAATTATCAAAATTGCACGAATTGGTCGATGCGATGGAAATTTGGAAGCAAGAAGGAAATGAAGAGTTGATAAGAGAAATAATACATCCAGCAGAGTTAGTTTTAGAAGGAATACCAAAAATAATAATTTCACAAACGGCTGCCATGCAGGTTGCAAATGGTGCCCCCGTATATGCGCCAGGAATAATTTCTGCAGAGGAAAAGGAAATATTAACAGAAGGTATGCGAGTGGTATGTTACACTCAGGGGGGTTCTGCCGTTTGTCTTGGGGAATACACTGGAAAAATTGATTCGAAGAAGGGAAAGGTAGTAGAATTAGAACGCGTATTAGTGTAAGAGATAGAGATTCGAAGGGCTTAAAGCGCGACCAGATCTACGGTTTTCCTATGGGGCCGTGGGGTAGTTTGGTATCCTCGGCGGCTGGGGGTCGTCGGACCTGAGTTCGAATCTCAGCGGCCCCAATTAAACTGTACTTTAGAGGATATAGAGAAAGAAATTTGAGAAGACTAAGTCAAGGTAAATTCAACATTTAAAGCATTAGATACTTTCATGTCTATTTCATCACGTAGCAAAATTTTTGCATTATAGGTGCCAGGAGAAAGAGAAGTGGTTGGGAAACGGATAGCATGGACTATGATTTGAACATTCCCAGGTTTTCCCGTACTCTCCGAGGTTTTAGATTTTGTTGCCACTTCGGCGGAAGTAGATTTGTTGGTGAGAGTAACTTGTTCTCGGACTTTGTATTTTCCGGTGGGGTGAACCAATGCGCGATATTTGAATGCTATCAAGATAGATTCACCAGCTTTGGAGCTAGTCAATTTGTTATTAGTTACGTCGTTGATGGAAGTTAAATCAGATACTAAATTTGCTATTTCAAGGCGGGGCAGAGTTTCGGGAGGAGTTGCAGGGGGTGATTCT
>JAKURE010000013.1 GCA_022450005.1 Halobacteriales archaeon | reverse complement strand
AATGGAAAAAAACACGTAGTTGATGTTTCCCCGTATAAACCTCTTAGAGACGTTCTTAGATATGATGTGGGATTGACGGGTACAAAAGAGAGTTGTGACTCGGGTGTGTGTGGTGTTTGTACAGTATTACTAGGAGATAAAGCTGTTAAATCTTGCCTCGTCCCAGTGGGAAAAATGGTCGGAGAAAGCATTACAACTATAGAGGGTCTGTCAGAAGAGGGTGAATTTTCTGTGCTACAGCAATCTTTTATAGATTGTTTTGCGTCTCAATGTGGCTACTGCATCCCAGGATTCATAATGGCGGCAACGTCCTTACTGGTAGAAAACTCAGATCCAACGATTCAAGAGATAAGAGAGGGACTGAGTGGGAATTTGTGCAGGTGTACAGGGTATGTCAAAATAATCGATGCGGTTAAGCAGGCAGCAATTAAGGAAGCGTGAAAGCATGAGTCAAAGTGGTCAAGTAAAAATTAGGATGGAGAGTCATAGTGAAAATCGTCATGTCGGAAAATCCATTGCAAGGATAGATGCACCCGATAAAGTTACAGGTAAGGCAATATATGCGATGGATATCAATCCAAATCGATTGTTGCATGCGAAATTATTGACTAGCCCCGTCGCCCACGCTCGGTTGATTGGGGTGGATGTAGAAGAGGCAGAGAAAGTCGAGGGCGTGGAAGTGATAATAACTTATAAGGACGTGCCTGATACTCGCAGAGGCCAATTTATTTTAGATCAGCCGATACTAGCAACGGAGAAGCTTAGATATATAGGAGAGCCGATAGCGGCAGTTGCTGCGGAAACACCAGAAATAGCAGAAGAGGCCGTGAACCTTATCAAACTTCAATATGAGGAACTTCCAGCAGTATTTGACTTGGAAGAAGCTTTTTCTGAAAATCCTTGTGCTACAGTTCATGAAGATGTTCGGAGTTATCAATTCGCGAAACAAGGAGATCCTAGATTTGAAAAGAGAGATCATGTGGATGAGGAGTATACAGATCGTCCAAACTTGATGTACACGGATTCGTTAGAAGTGGGAGAAGTAGAATCGGCTTTTGAAGATGCAGATCATATTGTCGAAGGGAGATATGAGGTTAAATCACTTCAACATTGTTCGATGGAGCCTCATGTTTCAGTAGGTAGGCGGGTTGGGGGTACGATAAAAATTTGGACCTCCCAACAAGTACCACATAATATTGAAACTGAACTTTGTATGGCATATCCGGAAATGAATCCAGGAGATCTAGAGATAAAATCACCATATGTAGGAGGGGGTTTTGGCGGGAAGATCACTCCGTTTGTAGAATCCATTTTAGTTGGAATTCTTCATAAAACAGATCGTCCGGTGAGGCTTCAATTGACACGGGCGGAAGAGTATATGGTAGGAGTGAGCAGGCCTCAAGTTATAGTCAGAGTGAAAGATGGAGTTACAAAAGAGGGTAAAATCATAGCTAGGGACTCAGAAATTTTATTCAATGTTGGAGCATATAATGAGCAAGTGTTTAGATGCACAGTTAGTGGCCCTAGTGTTACAGTCGGTTCGTATAAAATTCCAAATGTAAAGTATACAAGCTGCGCAGTGTATACTAACCTGCCAAAATACGCAGCGTTTCGAGGTTTTGGAAAGCCAGAGGTTAACTGGGCAATGGAACGTCACATGGATAAAATCGCCCGGGAAGTGGGACTAGATCCAGTAGAATATAGGTTGAAAAACCTCCTAAGAGCCGGGGACGTAAATGCCAAGGGTGAGACGCTTGGTAAAGTTGATACCGAAGCTTGTTTGATAAAATCTGCAGAGAGGTTGAGATCTACCGACATAGAGAACAAATATCCAGAATATGATACGGAGGAATGGAAGATTGGGATGGGGATTGCATATGGGAACAAACCAGTATCAAGATCGTCTGCTGCAGCTACCATTAAAGTCCAACGTGATATGAATGTGATTGCATATATAGGGGCGCCTGAAATTGGACAGGGGGCAGAAACTGTATTAACCCAGATTATTGCTGAAGGTTTTGATATTGAGTTGGAAAAAGTTAAAATTATTGCAGGAGATACTGCAAACAGCCCATATGATAGAGGACCAACGGGGAGCAGATTTACATACCATACAGGGAATGCAGTTCGAAAGGCGATAGCAGATGTAAAACAAAAAATGTTTGACCTGGCAGTGGGAGAATTTGATGAAAAAATAGATTCTTCGGATTTGAAGACATCAGATGGAAAAATCATTATAAAAGGAAAAGATGATAGTGAGATATCGGTTAACCACCTATTCTCAAATTATGGCCAAATGGTGGGAGTGTCAAATACCATGTTAAAAGAGGGGGGCGAATTAATTGGAACTGCGACATATGATTCTAGAAAAGGTGGAAAGCACCATGCTTTCTGGACTCCGGTGGGCCAGGCTGCATTGGTTGCCGTGAATCAGATAACAGGTAGAGTCGAAGTTCTTCGGATGGTTACTGCGACAGATGTGGGATTTGCTTTGAATCCAAAAAATGTTGAGCAGCAAATAGAAGGTGCAACGGGCCAGGGCATATCTAGTGCCCTGTATGAAGAGATTATCTATGAGAAGGGACTAGTTGTCAATCCTAATTTTAAAGATTATCGCATTCCTGGGACGATGGAGTTGCCTTATGAGTCAGAAACCATAATAATTGAAACGGAGGATGAAATGGGACCATATGGGGCCAGGGGTGTTGGGGAAATGGGAATGATGGCATCCGCCCCCGCAATTGGAAATGCCATCTCAAATGCCCTTTCTATTGAATTTGATACAATGCCAATAACACCAGAAAGGGTGATTGAAGCACTAGAGAATCAAGGTGACTAAAACAATAAAGGTAGTAAGACAGCTACTTTCCAGATACGTATTCTTTGCCTTCTATTTCAGGATCTAACGTGCTTGTAGCAAACAGATCTTCTGGAGAATATTTTTTAGGAGTAAGACCTTGATCGTATGCGTAATCAAGTAGTTTGTCAAGAGTGCGCTGGTTTGAAGGAACTAATCCATACGGCCAGGGATTCGTTCCCAGTACCTTCTGCTGGTGATCGAGGTGTTCTTGCGCCCAGGCTAATGCAGTCCATCGGGGGTCTTCTAGTTTTTGTAAACAGATATCACGTGCTTCGGAGAATGCTTTATAAATGTTTGTTGCGATCCAAGGATATTTCTCTAGCAAGGTGTCCCGGATAACCACAGTATGCATTAGTGGAAAATGTTTAGTTTCTTCATAATAGCGCTGTTCTTCTAAGAAAGGATCTTCGAATATATGTTCTGCTCCTTTTTTATGTTTTACGGAGCTCAAACGGGCAGGGTAGAAAGCCCCGTCAAGATCTCCAGATACTAGCATTTCTTCAATATTCCGATCCTCGGAGATTCTTTGAACATTGAATTTATCAGGGATGGTTAGTTGAACGTCTTCTGTGTCATCAGTGTACCATTCAACAGAAGTTAAGTCCAGTCCGTATTGCTCTTGTGCGATTCCGCGCATCCAAATTCCAGCCGTGGTTTGCCAGGTTCTCAAACCAATTTTTTTTCCTTCGAGATCTCCAGGATTTGTAGAAGAGATTCCACTATGCTTGAACATATATGAATGCCTGAATCTTCGGTGAGGGAAGACAGTGATTGCTGTAAATGGGTAGAGGTCAGGGTGTTTTCTTGAGGCAAGGTAAGATCCTAAAGACATTTCACATATATCGAAATCCACATAGCGCATCATTCGACATTGGCGATCGGGGGATTCGTAAGTGAGAACATTTAGATCAATTCCACTTGGTCGTACGAGGCCTGTGTGAAGAGCATATGTCAAGTCATATTCCCCGCAGGCCAATGTCAAATCTATTACCATTAGTCACAATTGGCTTGCTAATGTAATAAAATAATGCAATCGCGTTGAAGAAGGGGAAATTACAAGGAACTTTTAATATAATTGCGAAGTCTATAGGGACAAGTACTATGGATCATTGGCGTCTTAAATTTGGAAAAATTGAACCTTCGGTGTGGAATCATGGGAATGAATTTCGAAAAATGATAGTTGAAGGGGTAGAAATGTATGTCGTAAATATGGGAGTGGAGAGGTTTACACCTGAAAACCTCTCAGAAGCATTTGAACAAGTATATCCAGCAGCTAAAAGATTGGATGAAAGAGGTGTGGACTGTATTATTGCAGGGGGGAGTCCTATCTTTGCATTGAAAGGTGCAAAAGGAGAGGATGAGCTGCTAGATCGTATAAATGCAGAAATAAGAGCCCCAATAACAACTAACTTGAAATCTCATGTAGATGCCATGAAAGCGGTGGGGGCGAAATCCATTATAGCAGTCACTCCATACCCCAAAGAAAGAAACGAGGAGCGTGTTAAATATCTAAAGGATCGTGGGCTCAAAGTTGTTGCACTATCAGGGATAAATCGCAGCGGTCCAGGGGATATAGATGGGGTTTCTTCATCTACCGCATACCGTGCTGCAGTGGAATTGGCAAAAGAAAGTGAGGGTTATGACGCGATATATATATCATGCCCTCAATGGGAAAGTGCTAGTTTCATAGAGGTGCTAGAGCAGGATACAGGAGTTCCAGTAATAGGAGATGCTCAGGCGCAAGTTTGGAAGGCGTATCAACTAGGAGGTATTTCTCCCAAAGTCGAAGGATATGGTCAGCTGTTTGATACACTTTGAACAGAAGTGAAAAGGTTAATTCACGTGTTAGATGAGATGATAATATTATAGAAATATTATTTTTCGAAGGGAAGCGTCCATGCTTCGTGGAATAAATCATCCAACAATAATGAGGAATTAGGGGTTAGTGGGAATTCGCCTTCGATTTTATCTAGTGATTGTTTTCGGTTGGAGAGTAAACTCGCAGTTTTAGATATTTTATGATATTCTTGTTCTACCAGTCGTCCGAAGAGATCGGGTAGTCTTGCTCGTTCGCATAGTTCCCGCGCTGCGTCGGGTCCGGCATAGATTTTGTTTTCGGAAAGAACGACTAAGAAAACTGCGAATGGTAAATAATTGAATTGGGCCTTCAAGAAGTTTTGGGCTATATTTTCGTGCCATGACACTGCCCCAAGATCTCGAGTTTGTTTCAGCCATTTTGTTACGGCCGAGCAGTATGGACATTTAGAATCATAGATAACGACAGATGCTAAATTGGTATCGCGTTCGTACTTAGTCATTGATAGAAAGTAGAAAGTTCTTCAATTAGATTTTTATTCCCAACGTAGAGGGGAGTTCTATCGTGCAGAGCAGTGGGTGACAAATCTAGAATTGAGACATCCCCATTGGAGGATAGACCCCCTGCAGATTCAATTATATAGGACACGGGGTGTGCTTCAAACAAAATTCTAAGTTTTCCATTAGGAGAGGATAGGAGATCGGGATATGCAAAAACTCCACCATAGGTTAATATTTGATTAATATCGCTTATGAGTGAACCGCCATAACGTAGTTTGAGTGTATTTCGGATGCTATCTGCATATTTTTTAAAATGGGGTTTCCATTCTTTTTCGATTCCTCCAAAGCCATACAACTGAGGAGTTTCTGGCAAAGTTATATTCTCTCGAAGTGGTTGGAGCTGCCCTTGATCGATTGCATATTCGTTGACAGATCCAGAATGTGCAGTTACCATCGTGGTAATTGGACCATATAGAACATATGCTGCTGCTATTAGATTAGTTCCAGAAGTGGGTAGAGGAGAGTCGTACACACCGACAATTGTTCCGATCATATTATTAGATAATAAATTAGAGGATCCATCTAGAGGATCTATTGCAACTGAAAGTCCTTCTCCAGAAATTAATACATCTTCACGTTCTTCAGATGCATAAGATCCAACACCATCGAGTTCCAGGATTTTTTTTTCGAAGAGGTTATCTGCCCAAATATCAGCTGCTAACTGAGCATCTCCAGTTGGATTCTGAGTAGTGGAAGAGTCACGTCTAGTGTGCAATTCATTTCGAATTAATGGGGCAGATTCTGCTATAATACTAAATATATCTTCGATCATTTTAGAGAGGATATGGCGTCCTCGGCGGGTTCGCCGCCATGGACTATTCGTCCAAGTGCTTCTAGCATTTCATTTGCATTCTCCCTCTGCCATACGTTTCGGCCAACTGCGAGGCCAGACCCACCAGCATCCATTACTGTATGGACACTGCTGAGGAATGTCAAATCGTCTACTTTTGAACCTCCACTAAGAACCACTTTTTCAGGGCCTGCGGCTTTGACTGCCCATCTCATTGCAGCTTCACTTCCAGGGTATTTTATTTTGGCAACATCTGCACCTAGCTCTAATGCAAGTCTAGAGGCATATGCTATGACTTCGTCGTCAGTATCGTTTCCGTTGAATTTTTCGTTTATTCCTTGTCCACGAGGATAAGACCACATAACCACGGGGATTCCATGAGATCTAGCCTGTTCTTGGGCCAATCTAAATTCTTCTGCCATTTCGACCTCATGGTTTGATCCGCCATACAAAGTAAATCCAATCGCGGATGCCCCAAGTTCGACTGCATAATCAACAGACCAATTTACTGAAGAGTTTGGTTCTCCGGTCCAAAGGTTAGAAGTCCCATTTATTTTTGCCAGAAGGGCAACATCATCTTTGTAAGATGGGAAATATGCCTCTGCAATGCCTTTTTGAACTGCTAGGGCAGTAACAGCTTCGTGGCATGCCAGGTCAAAGATGGATTGGGGATCGATAGTTTGGGGTAGATCAGTGAAATCTATAGGACCATGTTCGAGTCCGTGGTCGTATGCCAAGATTAGAATTTTTCCATTTCGGGATATGGGGGAACTTTCGATTGGTAGCATTTATAAATCAACAAATCCCTTGCTCCACGATAAAAGTTTATGCCTGAAGTTTGAATTCAATAAGCTGAAATTTGTTCGTGACTTGTGAATAGGCATAGGAATTGCACTCTATGAATAGTTTAAAACTGATTCTAAAACAAAATGTGATAGTATCGACGGGGGTAGCTAGTTTGGGAGGTTATATCATCGTGATAGGGACTTTTTTGGGGATATGGCCAGAAATTATATTTCCCGATCTTACGGTGTGGGAAATAAATCGATTGGCAGATGTGATTGCAATTGTAAATTTGACCGCCCTATGTTGCATAATCATAGGCTGGTACTTTATCATAAAGGGGGATATAAAAAGGCACAATCGGTTTATGCTAGCTTCATTTGGGCTAATACTCCTTTTTTTAGTGCTATATTTGACGAAAGTTGGAGGCGGGGGGACAAAAGAATTCATAGGGCCGGTATTGGTTCGATATGTGTATTTGATTATGTTAGCGATTCATATTGGATTATCGATAGCAGCCGTCCCACTGGTGTTATATCAAATAATCACTGGTTTGACCCATAGTCCGACCGTGTTGCTCAGATTAAAATATCATAGGAAAATAGGTCGGATTGGGTCAACTGCGTGGATTGTTTCATTAAGCTTAGGAGTAATTACATATCTAATGCTGAATCACATTTATGAGTGGAGATTTATCGGGGGTTAATTGATACGGTTCAAAATTAATCGCTGTGAAAAGGGAGCAGATAAGAGCTAATTGCAAATACGAGTATATTAAGTAATACGAGTAAAATGAATCCATCAATTGGGAAAGTTGATGAAATGAATATATCTCTGGTTGCCCGAGAGAAGGGGGTCAAAGGAGAAAACGAAATTAGAGGCACGAACCAGGTTGGAAAATAATTCAGAGGTATGAACGTATCTGAAAGGAAAAGTAACGGCAAGGCCAGTGAATTACTAGCTGTGATTGCACCATCTTGGGATTTGGTTATGCTCCCCAATATGACTCCAATGTTGCAAAATAAAAATGAGCCTAAAAATATGAACAAAATTAAAGTGAGGGGAATGGTAAATGTGAAATCAGTGAGGATTGATGCAATAATCAATACCAAGAGGGTTGAAAATAGACAGATTTTAAAAATAGTAATGGTGTGTGCCAAGAGCCACTCTGTTTGTGTGAGAGGGGTTGTAGAGAGTTTTTCGAATAGAGAGCCATCCCTTCCACGAGCAACAGTCATGGACATTCTAGAGATGGGCGTGAAGAGAATAACTATGGAGATATAACTTGCAACATAATATGCAGGATCTTCTGAGAATAAACCACTAGTCTGAGTCCCAACAAGAAAACTAAATATAGAGACTAGGATTATGGGGAAAAGAAATGTAAAGAAGACTGCGGTTCTTTTACGCAGGAATGATTTCCAAGATGCCGAAGATTCGGCTAAGATTCTAGTTAAGTTCATGGAGATTCTCCAGGGGGATTATTCATCAGTTCCATGTAGACGGTTTCTAAACTAGGGCGATTCCACGTCAGATTACTATATTCTACGTTTAGATTTTCAATCTGTGTTAATAGAGGTCCAATTTGGCTTGGTTGAATATTATTGAAATGTAAATTTCCATCCTTAAAAGATGGTGAAAATTCTTTAAAAGCAGAAGAAACATTTGAAGTTGTTTTGATAGTAAGTGTGCAATCGCCGCCAAATTTGGTAATTAAATCGGAAGGAGTCCCCGTTGCTATTATTTTTCCATTTGAAATTACCCCTATATTATTTGCGAGACGTTCTACTTCGTGCATATAATGAGTGGTCAAGAAGATAGTAGAACCACTTGAAGCCATAGTTTCGATAAGATCCCATATTTCAAATCGTCCCGCGGGATCAATTCCAGTGGTGGGTTCATCTAGAAAAAGAATTTCAGGGTCATTGATGATTGAGATTCCAACGCAAATTCTTCTTTTTTGCCCACCAGATAGTTCATAAAATTTCTTGTTTGATTGAGAAGACAGGCCCACCTTTTCTAAGATGTGATGAGGGTCGGTTTTAATCCCATATAGGCCAGAGAAATAAATAATCAATTCAGAAACGGTTAGATGGGTGGGTGGTTCGAAAGACTGAGGTAATAAAGATATTTTAGACTTGGCCACATTACGGGGGGTGTTGTTTAAGATTTGGATTGATCCTGAGTCAAAAGAAGCTGCACACGATAGGCAATATAAGAGAGTTGTTTTTCCTGCCCCGTTTGGACCAATTAAGGCGAATATTTCTCCTTTTTTGATAGAAAGAGACACCCCATCTACTGCCAAAATGTCAGAGAAAGATTTCTGAACATCGATCGCCTTGATTACATTCATTGGTTGTGATCAGAGGGGAGAGGAATTATGCGTTGGGATTTGCAATATAAAGAGATATTAAAATAAAGGTCTTAGAGGGTGAATGGGAGTACTAGAGACTATTAAAACTCGAATTGAGATACAAGAATTTGAAAAAAAATCGGTGGAACTAGAAGCTAAAAAGAAAATTCTTGAAGCAGGTAGGCTTGCCCCGAGCGGGAGAAATTTACAGCATTGGCATTACATACTTGTTGAAGGGGAAGAAGAATTGGAAAGGCTTGCTGGTGTTAGCCCCACGGGAGGTTGGGTAATAAATGCGGATTTTGCAATAGTTACTACTACAGATCCAAAATATAATTTTAATGAAATAGATGCGGGAAGATCGATAACACAAATGCAATTGGTAGGGTGGGAAAATGGCGTGGGTTCTCGCTTATATACGATAAAGGAACCAGACCAAAAAAAGGCCAAATTGTCGTTGAATATCCCAGAAGAATATCATCTTACTGCCGTAGTGGGATTTGGATATCCTATAAAGAAAATTACAGGGAAGAAGGAAAGAAAAGCGATAGATGAGGTGGTTAGTTATAATAAATTTGGAACACCTATTGAGATCTAGAAATCGCGTTTTGGTAAATTCCAGAAAAGGAGCGAAAGTGCGGTGATGAATATCAATGTCGAGAAACCATATGATTGGTGTGCCGATAGGAATAGAGGTAGAGTCGATCCTGAAATGCTAGACAAATAAGCCCCTATGAGAGGCCAAGTGCAGCTTACACAAGAAAAAAAACCTATTGCCCCCGAAAAGGCGAATCTGTCGAGGTTGAGGACTGATCGGTAGAATAGATAAGAGAGGGAAGAGTATCCAATGAACTCAAAAAAAAGTGCGTAAACGGAAATGAAATTGCCACTGTAAGATATGGAAGGTGCCCATCCAGGAGGCATGGAAGAGAATACTACTCTCAATCCAAATTCATGATTAGCGGCCGTATGTCCATGGAAGATATGACCAAGGTCCAATATAGAGCTAAGATACGCTAACAATAAAAAATATAGAACCCCGGAAAAAAATGCAGGTAGTCTTTTGGGAATCTCCATATTTATTGGTGTTATTCGGAGTAAAACGAAAATGCTAGAATTGATCCAAATGAAAGGATATAAGAGGATCAATGGGTCGGTGATAATAGCGCCCGAATAGAGAACATAGACAAGAGAAAGGAGGAATTCTAGAAGTAGAATAAAAATGAACAATAATAAGAAATTTCGTGGGGAATTCAATAAAGTTGGATTCACCACAGGAGCTCCAAAATTATTGAGATGAGAAGTACAGTGAGGTAGATATTTGAAGCAATAAAGGACCTTAGGAAAGTTGAGCGGGATGGGTTATAATGAGACAGTATGATGGCCCAGAGAAATACAATTGAAAAGATGGAATTCACAGAAAGAAATAAGATCGAAAGACGTGCGAAATAGAATAACAGAATGGCGCATACCAAAGTAGATCCGAAATAGAATAGAATGTGTTTCCTAGTTTTTACATCCCCGTGTACAACAGAAAACATAGGCAATCCACTTTGTTGGAAATCTTTCTTGTATATCAGGGCCAAATTATAAAAATGGGCAGGAGTCCAGAAAAAAATCAAGGTGGCAAGTAAAATTGCACTTAGAGGAATGGTTGAAGTTGCTGCTACAGAACCAATGATGACAGGGAAAGATCCCGCTATTCCACCTATGACTGTATTCTGGGCAGTATTTGGTTTAAGTAAAACAGTATAGACTACACTGTAAAATAGAATGGCCGAGAGGGCTAGTATAGATGAGAATAGGTTTAATTGAAAAAAGACAAAAAGGGAAGCCATAGCAAGGGAAATACCAAAGATCCAAGCATTCAAAATAGGTATTCTCTGTGTGGCCAAGGGCCTATTTGCAGTCCGATCCATATTTTGATCTATATCTGCCTCAAAAATCTGGTTGAAAGTTCCACTTGCTCCAATTGCAAGGATCCCACCAAGTATTGTAAGAAGTGCAGTGGTAAGTTGCAGAGAGGGTCCTGCGCTAATAGCCATTCCAGATAGGGCAACTAGAGAGAGAAGCCACATCAACCTGGGTTTTGTCAAATAGATGTAATCAGATAAAGGTGGTTTGGAGAGATAGGGAATTCTAGACAGAATACTGGACTGAGATCGAGAAGACTTTGCAGGAGATTGTTCCTCGGGCATAGAGAAAGAGGAGGTATAGAATTCGAGTGAGAAGGTTAGTGCCAAGAAGAAGGCTGTAAAAGGTAATAGAATAATCAATAGATCGAAAGGTAGAAGTGGTAAAGTGGGAGAGAGTCCAGTTAATCGAATGGTATTTAAACCAAAATATAGACCAAGCCCGATCCACAATAATGTCTTAACTTTTATGGAATTATTTCGATTGAGAAATAGGGAATAAATGATTGCAAGTCCTATGAAAATAAGAGACAAGGTTGGTAAAAGAGGGAGAGTTAGACTGGATATTCCCACCATTCCAAAAATGTAGATGCCCATGCAAACGAGTGATAGAACATAGATTGAAAGGGGAGGATCCTCTTTTGTCACGAATGAAAGTAAACTGTTCATCTATTTATGCACGACGAGTTTGGTTTAAAACAAGTATTTGGTCGTAAAAACTTACTGAATGGAATACGATGCTGCTAGAGTGAGTGCAAGGGCAGCTCCCAAACCAATGAGAATCAAATAACTCAACGATGGGGGATCATATCGTAAGTGTTGGAACCACCCTGCAACCAATACTGCCTTCATAAGAGATAAAATCATGATGATCCAAAAGGCGGCCCAATACATTGTACTTAGCCAGCCTGCGAATTCGACAAGGACCTGTACTGTTGCAGAGATGAACAATGCCACGTATATTATTGTATAAGTTTTAAGTGATACCATTTTTTGATTACCTCACAGTATATAGAATAGGGGAAATAGGAATAACCACACAATGTCGACAAAGTGCCAGTATAAACCAAAGTACTCGAGAACCCTATTGTCTTCCAGATAGGCACCATTCCAGGCACGGCCTATAAGCCAGATGCAAATTATAAGACCACCAATTACGTGTGCCCCATGGAGACCGGTTGTTAAGAAAAAGGTAGAAGTTTTCACATTGGTTGAAAGCCAGTATCCATGTTGGAACAGGTGATTCCATTCTATACCTTTGTTTACTAAGAAACCAATTCCAAGAAGAAGTGTGGTGATTAGACTTACAACTACCCCATACCTATTCTTTCGTTCTGCCGCGACGAGGGCCAAGATTACAGTGAAACTACTAGTGAGAAGTAAATAAGTGTTCATTAAACCGGGTATGACATCGTCCGGAACAGGAGTCCAGTCGGTCCAACCATAAGCGACCCGAATGAAAATAGCAGTTCCAATAAAGGCTCCGAATAAGACCACATCGGATGCTAAGAAGATCCATACACCAGTTTTCATGTTCTCTATATTCTGGAATGGCCATGCTTCACCAAATCCGCCTTCAGGGCCTTCAAATCTTTGAACACCAAGTCCAATCATGGATCCTGAGAAAACTAGTAGTCCGAGTATGAGAGTGACTGGATAGATTAGAGAGGGAGAATTTCCTTGAGTATATCCAGAGAGTCCAATGAGGAAGAACAGAACCCCTATAGATATACAAAATGGCCAAATGCTCGCATGTGTTTCTACATGAGGGGTGGCGATCTCATCACTCATGGGTAGATTCACCTCCATCTGTTTTGATGTTATCTGGTAAGAATTCTAGTTTTCCGTTTTCATAAGTAGGAGTTCCTTCCCAATTTTCCAAAGGTGGTGGTGATGGAAGAGCCCATTCTAGTGTGGATGCATATTTCCAGGGAGATGGTCCAGCTTCTTCTCCACGGGAGAGACTTACAAAGAAATTGTATAGCATTACAGCAAAGGAAACTGCTAAGATTAATCCACCGATGGTGGCCATTTGATGCCAGGGTATCAAAGACGGGGGGTAGGTGAAAACTCTACGTGGAGTTTCCCAGGCGATGAACAATGGGAAATAAAGTAGATTGAAACCTATGAAATATAATACGAAATTCACCTTACCCAAGAACTCATCATACATTCTACCAGTTATTTTTGGGAACCAATAGTAAATTGCTGCGACTAGTCCGGTTACACCACCAACCATGACGTAATGGAAGTGTGCAACTACCCAATAGGTCCCACGGAATTCGTAGTCGAGCACTACGGCGCCCAAAAAGACCCCGGTGATTCCACCAATGATGAATAAAATCAACCCACCAAATGCAAAGAGGAAGGGGGTGGTGAACTGAATTCTTCCTTTTATGAGAGTATAGATGAGGGCAAATACCATCAAATCGAATGGGAGCGATATTCCAATGGTAGTTATCATGATGATTGTTTTTATTTCGAGGTTGATCCCCGTAAGGAACATGTGGTGCATCCAAACCACGAAACTTTGGACAGTGACGAGAACAAGGGCTGCGATAAACCATTTTCTTCCAACAATTCGTTTGCCTGTGAACGTCTGGAAAATCTCTGCCATTGCACCGAGGGCCGGGAAAAATACGATGTAGACCTCGGGATGGCCGAAAAACCAGAACAAGTGAGTCCATAAGAGAGATCCTTGCGTTCCGGTAGTTGAAAAGTAGGTTGTTCCTAAGATCCTATCAGAAGATAGAATCATCAGTGCAGCAAGCAGTGCAGCAAATGCAAATAGCATCATCCATACTGTTAACAGTATAGTCCAAGTGAACAAAGGCATGTTAATTAATGTCATGCCTTTGGCACGCATGCGGTGGATGGTGGTGAGGAAATTAACAGATCCCGCAGTAATAGCAACTGAAAAGATAAATAATGCCAAGATTGCAGAAGTTGCACCGACTTGGGGGGTAAATGCAGGGAGGTTCAAAGGCGCATATACAGTCCACCCTCCATTGAATGTTCCCCCTTGGAAAAATGAAATCCCGAGTAAAATTCCAGAAATTAAATAAAGCCAATAACTTAAAGCATTTAGGCGGGGGAATGCCAGATCTCTTGCACCTATTTGTAAAGGAACTATGTAATTGGCAAATCCAAATGCAAATGGGGAAAGGAACCAAAATACCATTATCAGACCGTGTGCGGTGACGGATTGGTTATACGCAAAGGCAGATAGTAATCCTTCTCCAGGGGCACGGGGCAACCAAAGTTGTAATCGGATTAATAGGGCGAGAACACCACCCATTACTAAGAAAAATAAAGAGGTTACAATATAAAGAATTCCAATGTCTTTGTGATTTGTTGTTACTAACCATCGTTTGATAGAGCTCATTGGTGGAAGGCCATGGTCATCGGAGTGGCCACCATCAGTTTGTAAAAGTTTATTCATAGTTAACTACCTTTATTTTTAGTTTTATTCCATTGTTCGAACTCGGAATTTTCTAGTATTATTATGTCTGCTTTCATGTAAGAATGGCCAGCTCCACAGAGTTCGTAACAGGCGGAATCATATGTTCCGGTAGACTCAGCTAAGAACCAGGTTTCGGATATATGCCCAGGGGCGGCATCGGCTTTTATACGGAGATCTGGAGAACCAAAATTATGCAACACATCTCTTGAAGTTATCTTCAAAACTGTGACTCGATCCACGGGTGCTCGGAGTACGCCTGTTGATTGATAGCCATCAGGGTAAGTGAAAAGGAATCCGAACTGGTATGCTTCGACTTCAACGGTTAGTGCACCATCTACTTGGGACGGTTGGGCTTCGACGTATAAGAGTGAACCATATGTCCAGACGACAAGGGCTATTACTACCACTGCACTCAGAAGGAGAGACTTGAGTAATTTGTTCCCATCGTCGACAGGAGGGGGCAATTCCCCTAGTTTGGGGCGATCTACATCGTCTTTTTTAGGAGCAGAACCCTCTCGATATCGGTATGCTTGAATGAGCATATAAGCGATAACAATCACACCGACGATAGTTCCAAGAAGTACAAATATAAAGAAAATTTGGTCGAAAATAAAATTCCTACTTCCTGTTGGGAAAATCTGAAGGATGTTTGATCCAGCTAAGGGAAAACTGAAACTAAAATCTAACACGTATAATTTTGGACTGTTAGGGTACTTATCTATTACGACCTATGCTCGTAAAACCCTTATACTGGTTTATTCTCGTTGAGTGGTTCAAAGGGGGATCAAATTTAAATTATCCGGCCAAGGCAAATGCATAAATATACGCAAGTCCCATCAAAGTTAGCATTATTAGAGAACATATTTTTAAATGGTAAATAAATAATTTATCAGATTCTTTCAGAGAGAGTTTTGCATATTCTTCACTTATTTCAGTAGAGCACTGGTCGGGGTGGGATTCGACCAGATGGAAGACTAGGTGTTCCCTTGTGGAGCATATGAATTCGCAAAGGTGGCATTGTTCGACGGTATCGTTAGAAGTAGGAACTGAAAACTCTACTCCGATTAGTGAAGTTTGTTCCATAATGAGAAGGGTAGAAAATGCAGTGAAATAAAATTATTCTTATGTTGCCAAGGGGGAAGTGACTATCCAAAGGCTGAACATAGTATACAATATCATAATAAAAATAATAGGATATTGACTGCGGAGGGGTTGTAAACGGCCGCTGAAAAGTTTAAATGAGATGCAATGTGAAATCCAAACTGAGCATATATGGCCAAGTAAAATGAAAATTAAAGCCACTATCGGGATCCAAAACGGGAGAGGGGAGGGGTAGAATGAAGGAGGTTGCAGGGGATGAAAAATAGTAGATATGAAGGCTGTAGAAAATGTTAGAATATATCCTATAAAATGCGCGATGTGGTAGCCAGCTGCAATGGGCAAGAGGGAAACTGCAAATTTAATATTAAGAGAGTGAATGGAAATATAAGTGCCAGAAATTCTGTGCATCGTCATGATTGCATAATGATAGATTGCATAAAAAATTCCATGCCCAGCTACAAGAGAAATGAAGTGTATCATTAAAATTGGAATTCCCAAAGAAAGTAAAGGTAATAAGACCCATTCATTCCAAAATTGTGTGGAGATTAGACCATCATAAGTTGTGATGAAAAGAATGGTAATTATGAATAAAACTTCATGGCGTGCAGAAAGGCCAATGTTGTCAGTTCCTTTTACTAGTTTTTGCCCAGGTAAATGGAGATTGAGAGAATTGGTGGAAGGAGTCAGTAATGACATCTCTCCATAGCATGTAAAAAATTTGGAGATGGGATCTGCATTTGTAAACCATGGTTCGGAGCCATAGATGAAAGATCCTAGTAGTGTTAGAATGGTATAAAAGATAAGGAAAATGGAGAGCGTATAAGGAGAATAAGTGATATCAGAACCTACTTCGATTAGAACAAAAACCAGAAGTCCAAGTGAAGCAGGCCAAGAACCCAATTTAGAGGGATATGGGCGGTTGAGGGATGGAATTATAGTTGAAATTGATTTCCAAGGGTTGAGTTTCTCCCAAGTATTTCCAAATAGATATACAGTCATCGTATAGCCAGCCCACCAGACAACCCATACGAAAAGGATTGCAAAATTAGAAGTGGGGTTTTGAGGGCCGATAAATCCTAAAATTAAAGTGTAAATTAACAGAAACACAGACAAGAACTGAATAATTGGGAGGTTTAATTGAGGGAATTGAAGAAGTGGTAGGCTTAGTTGGTAACCATTTATTCGATCGATGAGTTGCCTTTGAGTCACGAGGCTGACAAATAAAAATGAAACACCAATGATAACGCCACCAGTAAGAACAAAAAGCCAAGTTGGGATGATGGCAGGTTCATTGGTCAGAGGCAACCCCCCAGCGTGTGCTGCGACGGGTGTGGATAAAAGATAAACCGATAAGCTGATTAAAAAAAGTAATTGTGACGTTTGTTTAAATAAAAGGCTCCCCCTCATGAGAGAATTAATTGTGTTACGATCACCAACAGGATTAGAGTTGCAAAAGTGATGGTGATCATGGCAAGGGCCCATGCGTGGGACCCACCACGAGATCTTATAGATGCGTAAAGACCAGATAAAAGATAAGAGAACAATAGAAGTGAGAAGAGTGCAAGGAAAACCATAACCGAAGTTTGAGCGTCGAAATCGAACGATGGAGAGCTAAGGAACACCACTGTAAATGCAGAGATACCTAGAACTAAAGTTGAGAACAATGCCAATCGCAAGTAGGGAAGGATTTCTGTGAAATTTAGATTGAATTTAGAAGAATTAGTAGGAGAAGTATGATTCCAATCCTTTAAACGTAGGAAAACGGCAACTGTGGCGAGGAAAAATGCACCCATGAGAATAGAACTTAGTAAATAGCTAGTTCCGGACATAAGAAATATCCAGAAATCTCTTTTTCAGGATGATAAAAGTTATTTCTTGGGCGTCACAGTCGGAGTAGAAAATATGGGATAGTATTTTAAATGGTAAAAGTATAGAATATATATGAGCTCGAATGACAGAATGGGTACTATTGAAGCGCACTTGGCAGAGCAAGAATATTACAAGCCCCCAAACGGATTTATTGAACAAGCAAACGTAAAGAGTTCAGATATTTATGAACGGTTCGATGAATTTCCAGATGGGTTCGAAGAGTATGCCAACTTACTCGACTGGTATGAGAAATGGGATGAGACATTTGATGGGTCAAACCCTCCATTCTATAAATGGTTTGTAGGGGGAAAAATAAATGCATCCTATAATTGTATAGATCGCCATCTTACCACTAGGAAAAATCAAACTGCGTTGCTGTGGGAAGGAGAAAATGGGGAACAAAAAAATATCAGTTATCAAGATTTATATCGAGAGGTAAATGAAATTTCTGCAGCTCTGAAATCAATAGGGGTAAAAGAGAATGACATAGTTACACTTCATCTTCCAATGGTGCTAGAACTTCCAATGACTATGCTAGCATGTGCAAGGATAGGGGCACCCCATTCGGAAGTTTTTGCTGGTTTTTCTGCAAGTGCACTTGCAGATCGGGTTCAAGATGCAAACTCAGAATACATAGTTACAATTGATGGGTATTATAGGAGGGGTGAATTTTTAAACCATATAGAAAAAACAGATGCCGCAATGGAAGAAATAGAAGGGAACCCGACAGTGTTAGTATGGACACGTCATGAAAAACCCATGGTAGAAATCAAAGACGAATATATTCTATTGAGGGACCTCCAGGGGGAGCATAAACGGGAATGTGTTGATCCAGTAGAGAGGGATGCAGAAGACATACTATTTCTAATGTACACTTCAGGGACAACCGGGAAGCCAAAGGGGTGTCAACATAGAACTGGAGGGTACCTTTCGTATGCAACGGGGACATCGAAATATGTTCTGGATATTAAACCAGAAGATACGTACTGGTGTGCCGCGGATATTGGG
Source organism: Halobacteriales archaeon (assembly GCA_022450005.1). GTDB lineage: Archaea > Halobacteriota > Halobacteria > Halobacteriales > Hikarchaeaceae > Hikarchaeum. The sequence continues at coordinate 4,607 of JAKURE010000013.1, read as the reverse complement.
TGGATAACGGGTCATTCGTATATTGTGTATGGCCCTCTCGCTTTAGGCACAACTAGTGTCATGTACGAAGGGACTCCGGATTATCCGCATAAAGGCAGGATTTGGGAAATTGCTGAGAGATATGATGTAGACATTTTCCATACATCCCCTACAGCAGTGAGAATGTTTATGAAATGGGGAGAGGTTCACCTACAAGGGTATAATTTTAACTTTAGATTGATGACTAGTGTTGGGGAGCCGATCCAGCCAGAAGCGTGGATGTGGTATTACGAGCATATAGGCAAAGAATCAGCGGTAATTGTAGACACATGGTGGCAGACAGAAACGGGAGGCCACATGATTACTAACTTGCCTGCCCTGTCAGATATGAAACCAGGGAGTGCAGGACTTCCTGCCCCGGGGATTAAACCAATGATCGTTGATGGAGGGGGTAAAGAAATAGAAGCAAAAGGTGGCCAAGCGGGGAATCTTATAATAACTAGGCCGTGGCCAGGAATGTTACAAACGGTATACGGGGATGATGACAGATTCATCGAAACTTACTGGGAAGAATTTTCAGATACTAGTTCAATGGAATGGGAAAAATGGTCATATAAAGCAGGGGATGGCGCAGTTCAAACCATAGATAAGTATTTTAGAATTTTGGGCCGACTTGATGATGTTATGAATGTTGCAGGGCATCGATTGGGTACCATGGAGCTTGCATCAGTAATAGTAGAGGTTAAGTCAGTGGCGGAAGCGGCTGTTGCTGCTAGGAAACATCCAGAAAAAGGAGAAGTTCCAGACGCATATGTCATATTAAGAGAGGGTATCGAAGCATCAGATTTGATTCGGGATGAAATAAACAAATCAGTTGAAAATGGAATCGGTAAATTTGCCCGTCCTGCGAATGTAATATTTGTTGAGGACCTGCCCAAGACTAGATCTGGAAAGATAATGAGACGTTTACTAGAAGATATTTCAAACAATGAAGAATTAGGAGATACAACAACGCTTAGCGACCCAACTGTAGCAGAGAAAATAAGAGCCCAGATTCATGAGAACGGCAAATAGAGACTAGTTGTTTCTGCGAGTAGTTTCGACTAGAGGGTGACGAGCATAATCTACAATGGTTATATCGTGGATCGTGTTCAGTCCCTCTTTTGCTGCAGTCTTTGCCATTCCCAATTCTATAGAATCGTCTATGATTAATACATAAGCATCCATTTTTTCAATTCCCAAGGAATGTGCTGCTAGAGCCCTATGGTGCCCATCAGCCAGGTACAAAAAATCATTGCAATCTATGACGACGAGTGGTTCTGCCAAACCATTTGAAAGCTCATAACTCCTTCCTTCTAATTCATCTGCGTAGACCGTTCTTTGAGTGGGTATGAGCAAATTGATAAATATTTTTTTTCGTTTCTGAATTATTTTGATCTCATGGATAGACTCCAAAGTTCGTAAGAGTTTTCCTACTTTTTCAGGAGTGGCCCGTTCTATTTGGCTACGGATAACATCTGAATTGGAAATTATTCCAGCTAAATTGCCTGCATCATCTACAACGGGGAGCTTCTGGAGTCCAGATCGTAAGATGACCCTAGCTGCATCTTGAACGGCCATTCCAGGGTGGGCAACCAATAAATCCTTGCTCATGACTTGGAAAATGGAAACATTGTCGTTTGAAAGGAGTAAATCTCTAGCGGTGACGAATCCAACAACCTGCCTCCCAACACAAACTGGGAAGCCATCCTGGCCAGTTGAATCTATTTTTTTGGCCACCTCTGCAACTGAATCGTCGGGAGAAACTACCTCTACTTTTAGAGTCATATACTGGGAAACAATGGGTCGTGGTTCATTGGAAGGAGTAGTATAACTCATATGTTCGGATAAAGAAGCTTGTATGATAAAAGCTCCATCATAAGGGATTGATTGGAAAGGGGATGGGAAATGCTCAAGCAGTTATGAAAGTAGGATGGTGGCGGCCCCCATTGCGAAATCTGCAATGACTGAAAAGAAGGGCAAACTTAGAATAGTTATTAGTGCGGCAATGAATATTGCGGCGTATATTCCAAGGGGGATGCCACGAGAAGAGATGTTCAGCTCGGAGGTGGGTTGATCAATCCACAATGCTTTGACCATCCGGGAATAGAAATAGAGAGATACTGCTGAATTGATTGCCCCAATGGCTGCAAGCCACCAGAATCCAGCACCCACAGCTGCCATGAACAGAACATATTTTGTTAAGAATCCACCACCAGTTGGCAATCCTGCTAGAGAAAATAAGAATATTGTCATGGCAACTGATACTACTGGTGCTTTGAGTCCTAGGCCGCGATAGTCTTTGAAAGTCGGTCCAATCTTCCAATGTTCAGCAAGGGCAATGAATAAAAATGCCCCGGTGTTCATGAATCCATATACCATCAAATGCATCATACTAGCTCCGATAACTAGTGCATCTTGGGACCCGGTTAGTGCTGCAAGGCCGATCAAGACATAGCCTGCGTGCCCTATTGAAGAATAAGCCAGCATTCTCTTGACATTCTCTTGTAGAACAGCTGCGAAGTTTCCAATTGTCATTGTAAGTACAGCAAGAATTTGGATCGCAAGTGTCCAATCAAGTCCAATGGCAGAGACCACATCGATGGGAAATGATTCAATTAAAATTCTGAACGCTAGGATGAATCCCGCGGCCTTTGACGCGGAGGAAATGAATGCACTGATAGGGGAGACTGCTCCTTCGTAAGCATCGGGGGCCCAGAAGTGAAATGGGACGCTTGTTGTCTTAAATGCAAGGCCTCCAATTACCATCAGAATACCAATTCCAAGAAGTCCAGAAATTGAAGAGGAATGGAGTATTGACTGTGAAATTGCACTTAAACCCAGACTACCAGTTGCCCCATAAATGAGACTAGATCCATAAACAAATATAGCAGAAGATAGAGCCCCGATTAAGAAATATTTGAGTCCGGATTCGGTGCTACTTTCATTGGTTTTTAAGTAAGTGACTAGAGCATAGGAAGGCAAAGACGCCAATTCCATGGCGATAAAAGCAATGGCTAAAGAGTTTGCAGAAGCCATGAGGCTCATCCCTGTTGCTGCTAGCAAGAGGAGAGAGTAATATTCTGCTTGATTGCCTAGTTTACTTATATAGTCGTAGCTGGCGATAGAAACTAGCAAGGTTACGGAAGAAATGATAACAACAAAGAATAGACTTGATCCATCAACAACCAACTGACCTCCGAACAGAGAACCTAGTTGTAGATTGGAAGAGGATAGAAATATAGCGGTTGAAATTGAACCAAGAGATCCAATCACTGCGAGGGCAGTCAGAATTACTAATTTTGTGGATTTGCGGAAAATGGTATTATACCCAAGCATCAAAAGGGCGGATGAAAGCAGGCATAATTGGGGGAGGAGTAAGGTTAGCTCAGACATTGGATTGGCCTCCGAATAAAGAGACTAACGGCTCGACTGCATCTTGAATCATTTCAAATATAATATTGGGTGCAATACCAAGGGCAATAATGATTAGCAAAATGATCACCAAAGGGGCTATATCATGTATCTGAGGGAGAGTAAGGTCGGGATTTCCTTTGATTTCAAAGGAGCCAAAAAATACACGTTGTATAGTTAATAGGAGATACCCTGCTACGATTACTATCCCGAACATAGATAGTGCGGTGTAAATTTTTGCAAATGGGAAACTTGCTTCAAATGCACCTAAGAAAATGAAAAGTTCTGCTGCGAAACCGGACATGAGAGGCAATCCCATATAACCAAAAGCACCTGCTATGAAAATTAGAGAGGTGATAGGCATCTTATCGGCCAGGCCAGAGAGGTCGTTGATGGATCGAGTATGAGTTGCGTTGTAAATCAAACCGACAGACATGAATAAGAGTCCAGATAGCAATCCGTGGCTTATCATTTGGAAAGTTGCACCCCCTATACCATAGACTGTGTATGCAGTTAGACCTAGAAGAACATACCCCATGGAAGAGATTGAAGAATATGCAACGATACGTTTCAGATCTGTTTGTGCTAGGGCTAAAAACGCCCCATAGATAACGCTGATAACTGCGACTAAAGCAATTATACTAGCCCATTTTTGGGCGATGTCAACGAGGAGTGTGAAATTGAATCTGAGAAGGGCATAAGTTCCCATTTTAAGCAGAACTCCTGCCAATATCACAGATGCAGGTGTGGGGGCTTCTACATGTGCATCGGGGAGCCAGGTATGGAAGGGAACAATAGGAACCTTGACGCCGAATCCCACGAACATGGCTAAGAAGACTATAGACTTTAGATTGTGAGGATCTAAAATTCCCAGTCCTCCTAATTTCCCTCCCTGTAACGCAGCAGAAATCTCAATTAAATCAAATGATTGGATGGAGTTTCCTAGTCCGAAAATCAGAGCTATGAAGCCGATGAACATGATCAAACTGGCGACGTTTGTGTAAATGAAAAATTTGATGGCAGCATATTTTCTTCGTTCACCACCCCATATGGCTATTAAGAAATACATCGGGATCAGGACCGCTTCCCAGAAGATAAACCATACAAAGAAATCAAAGGCCACGAAAACTCCGAAAAGGGCTGCCTCGATGAGTAATATGAGTCCATAAAATTGT
>JAKURE010000012.1 GCA_022450005.1 Halobacteriales archaeon | reverse complement strand
GCCAGAAATAGTACATCCAATTCCAGGTCCGTGGCTCTCTCCGAAAGTAGTAATTTGAAATAATTTTCCGAATTGATTCCCATTCATAGTTACTGATCACCTTTTATTTCAGCCCCCAGGCTCTTCATCACTTGGAAAAATTCAGGGTAAGAAACTGCCACATGTTCTGCCCCTGAAATTTGAATTTCCCCAGAGGATATGAGACCTAAAACCGAAAGGGACATGATAATTCGATGATCCCCCCTTCCGTTAAGTTTTGTACCAAGAGGGGGCGAATTTGATCCATAAATGGTTAATTTATCAGACTGTTCTTTGGTTTTTACGCCTAACTTCTGTAGTTCCTCACTCATTGCAGAAACTCGGTCGGTCTCTTTATACCGAACATGAGAACAGTTTACAATGGTTGTTTCCCCAGTGGCAGCGGCACCTAATATAGCAATTGTAGGGAGAAGGTCGGGAGTATCTCCAACGTCAATGGTAGTACCAGAGAGAGTGGATTTTGATACAGTGATGGTTTCTTTTGAGAGATCCCAATGGATATCTGCACCCATATTTGAGAGGATATCAACGATTGCAGCATCCCCTTGAGAGGTTGGTTGTGCCCCGGTAACTACAACTCCGTTGTCAGATGCTAGCGCTCCTGCTGCAAGTAGATATGACATTGAAGAGAAATCTCCAGGGACTTTGTAAACGGGATTTTGTGAAGAATAGGATTGGCCCCCGGGAACACGATAGCCATTCTCAGTTTCATGGGTTTCGATTCCAAAAGATTGGAGGAGTTCAATGGTTATGTCAACATAAGGCTTTGACTTTAGTTCGGAAGTTATGGTTATGTCAATACCAGCCTCCGTGACCCCTCCTGCCATCAATAGTGAAGTTATAAATTGAGATGAAATATTCCCAGGGACTGAGACAGATCCCCCGTTTATTGGGCCTTTGATTACGAGAGGGGCCCTCCCGTTGTTTTCAATGCTATTTGCCTCACCGCCAAGTTGTACAATAGCATCGAGTAACTCACCTTGTGGCCTCGAACTGAGAGACTCATCACCGGTGAGTGTAGTGGGTCCGTCAACTAAAGCTGCAGTTGCTATTAAAAGTCGCATAGTAGTCCCACTGTTTGCGCAATCGATTACATCAGAGGGGGGAGAGGGATGGTCGTGGAATCCTGTGATCGATAGTCCATCGTCTTCGGTGATGGTGCTGCCTAGAGCTTCTATTGCCCGGATGGTTGCCCGGGTGTCGGCACTTAGAAGGGGATTTTCTATCTTAGTGGAGAGAGAATGTCCTGCTGCCAATATCGCCCGATGTGTGTAGCTCTTAGAGGGCGGTGCCATTACGCATCCTTCGATTGAAGAGGGGCGAATGGTTATGTCCATGGGTTTGGTTAGATGCCATACTATTTAGCGAATGTGCAAATGATGGCGAATAGATCCATAGAATTTGCTTTAAACTTCCGAGGTAAAGAAAAGAATATGGCACAGCATTCGGAGTTGGACTCTTTTTTACAAGATGGATATTATGATGGATATTTAGTGGATGCTTCATCTGAAGATGCTAATCAAAAATATATATCGGGGTTCGATGCCCCGGATCCATTTATTACGCTGTATACAGTTAATGGGATGCGAATGCTTGTATCGGGACTAGAATATGGACGTGCTTGTAAACAGAGTCGATCAGGTATAATTAAACGGCTGTCAGAATATAAATTTGAGGAGCTAGTGGCAGAAAGAGCATCTATTGATGATAGGGTACAGGTTATTGCCGAGTTTATTTTAGAAGGGGAAGAGAGTAGTAAATTGGTTGTTCCAAGGAATTTTCCTTTAGAGACTGCAGATGGGTTGAGATTAAAAGGAATTGAGATTGAAATAGATTCAGGCGGGGAATTGTCGAAAATTAGATCTTGTAAGAATGTGGAAGAAATTGAACAGATTAGACGGGTACAGGAAGCTACAGAAGAAGCAATGGGTATTGCGGAAAAAATGATATCTGGGGCAGATATTAGAAATGGGTTTTTATACAAAGATGGGGAGATATTGACATCGGAAATGGTTAAAAGCGAGATCGAACTTGCCTTGGTGAAAAGGGGATGTGATGTGAGAGATACAATCGTTGCTAGTGGTGGACAGGGGGCGGATCCACATCACTCGGGAGAGGGACCACTTGTTGCAAATGTCCCAATAATAGTTGATATTTTTCCGCAAGACAAGGTTAGTGGATATCATGCAGATATGACTCGTACGTGGGTTAAAGGAACTCCATCTTCTGAAACTTTGAGGAGATATGATGTTACAGTGAAAGCGATGGAAACCGCCATCAAGATGATCAAGCCAGGTGTAACAGGGAATGAAATTCACAATGTTGTGTGTGATATATATGAAGAAGCCGGATACGAAACGTTGAGATCAAACCCCGCTACAGGTACGGGATTTATTCACTCTACAGGACATGGAGTTGGGCTAGACATCCATGAATTTCCTAGGATTAACTCAGAACATGTGATTTTGCAAACGGGGAATATAATTACAATAGAGCCAGGACTATACGACCCGGACGAGGGTGGAATTCGTGTTGAAGATTTGATTTTAGTAACAGAAAGGGGGCATGAAAATTTGACTAGATATCCAAAGAAAATTTTGGCATAAATATGCTCAAATGTGCAGGAAAAAATCAAAAAAAATCATTAGGAAATTTTTGCCTATTTCGAATGAGTTAATAGACCCATTGTAAAAGATATATTATGGTTCTAATTCAAATTGCGGATTTGGTTGTGACTGCATTTCCCAATGGGATATCGCATTACCTCATAGGAGGGATAGTAATAGGAGCTAGCGTAGTTTTTATGTACTTTACGACAGGGCAAATAATAGGTGCTAGTACCGCACTAGAGACAACAGTTTCGTATTACTCTAAATTAAAATGGTTTCAGCAAGAAGAATTCATTTCGTCGAGGGATTGGAGAGCAGTGTTTACTGTTGGGTTAATAGTAGGTGCCGCAGGTTACACCTTGGTTTCAGGAGCAGAGTTATGGGTAACAGAAGTCCAATGGTGGCGGTTATTGATTGGAGGATTGCTTATTGGTGTAGGGGCTAGATTGGGTAAAGGATGCACTTCGGGTCACGGAATATGCGGGCTTGCATCTTTTTCTCCGGCATCACTAGTTAATGTCGTGGTATTCTTGGGGGTTGCAATAATTGTAGCACATCTAACAGAACTTTTAGGAGTGGTTCCATGAGTCGTGCAGGACAAATTCTTGTTGCGGCATTCGTGGGGGGAATAATATTCGGAGTGGGACTGACTATTAGTCAGATGACACATCCAGAAGTTGTTTTAGATTTTCTCCAGCTAGACGATTTTGGACTGTTGTTAGTGATGGGAGGAGGAGCAACTGTTGCCGCCATTGGGATTCAGATGGGAGCAAGAACTGGAAAATCGGCCCCACTCACGGGTAAAAAATATGGGCTAAGAGTGAGGGAATTGGACAGCGATGTGATAATAGGAGGGGCAATATTTGGAATAGGATGGGGTGTTGCTGGTGTGTGCCCGGGTCCGGCTTTTGCTAGTTTGGGAATAGGAAATTACGTCATAGTATGGTCCATTGTGGGAATGATTATAGGGGCCCACATCCATGGTTTTATAAAAGAATCCAGGGCCAATTAACTGAAGGATCTAGACTATTTTGTTGAAGAAGAAGTAGTGTGTTTTAAGAAGACAGGCAAGGGGTAATCAATGAGCGAATCTATTTTACGGTTCGCAAGTCTATGCGAAGGTAATGAAACTATTAATTGTGGGTTCGGGTTCAATGGGACGCTGGTTTGCATCATCTATAGATGCAGAGGTCACATTTCTTGATATAAAAACTGAGATGGCCCAAGGAGCTGCAGAAGATATAGGGGGGAAAGTGGCAGATTTGGATACAGAAGAATTGTTTGATGTTGTTTGTATTGCAGTGCCAATACCCTATGTTACTGAAGCTATTTCGACGTATTCTAAAAATGCAACTGGAATTATATGCGACATCACAGGAGTGATGAAAACCCCAATAGAGGCTATGAAAGCATGTGCGAGTGACATAGGTAGGGTCAGCTTACACCCTTTGTTTGGTCCGGGGAATTACCCAGGTAGAATTGCCCTGGTGATAGGTGAAACAGGGCCATTAGCGGAACAGATATTCAATGATCTTGAGAAGGCAGGTAATACACTGTTTATTACGACTGCTGAGGAACATGATGAAGTGATGAAAACAGTACAAGGAATGACCCATGCTGCCATTCTCTCTTTCGCACTAGCAGCGAAAGATGTCCCTGAAGAATTTGGAACCCCAATATTTGACGTTTTGATTGAACTGGTAAAAGAGATGACAAATGGCAATGCTCGAGTATATTCAGACATCCAAGAAGTATTTGGAGGATCTAAAGAAATCGTAGAAGCGGCAAGTAGAATTTCGAATGCGGATTGGGAAGAATTCAGTCGACTATATGAAGAGGCTAGTAGGTAATGTGGTTGGACAAGATGCGTAAGTAAAAGGAATATTTATGGATTTGAAAGAAAGTCGGGAAATCTTATCAAATGTTAGATACTTGCAAAATATCCGTCCAATTGATCCTGAAGAGATTGGAGATTATATATCAGGGTCAGTGGGGGTGGATTTAATCAGATCAGAGATTAGGGCTAACGCATTCCAACTAGGCCTTATAGAAAGGTTTGATGGGAAGTTTACTTCAGTCTCTGAGGATCCCATTGACCCCCAAATAGTCGAGGTTCCAAAGATACCAGAAAAGTATTCTGCGCGATTGGAAGATATTTTGAGGGAAAAATATGGAAAGGAATGGCAATTGGGAGAATCAGGGGAGATGATTAGAGAGAGGATCAGAGGGATTAAAAAGGACTACTATGAGGGCAGAGGAGTGGAATATGATGAAGAGAATGCACTAGCATATGCCATATATCATCTTCCAGGGTACTATGTGGCAATTCAACATATATTAAATAAAATTTCAGAGGGAGGATTGTTAAAAAGGAAATTAAGAATACTTGATGTTGGTGCAGGTGTTGGAGGGCCTGCATTGGGAATTTCAGAATACATACCCGAAAATGCACTTGTAGAGTACAATGCGGTAGAACCGAGTCAAGCGGCAGATATTTTGCAAATATTAATGGAAGAAAAAGGATCCAATATACACTTAAATATTCACCGAGATACGGCAGAGAAATTTGAGCCAAGTGGTATTTATGACATAATATTATTTGCCAACGTTATTAGTGAATTGGAAAACCCCATTTCGGTGGTTAATAAGTATAGTAAATTTGTATCAGAGACGGGTGCGATGATACTCGTTGCTCCTGCTGATAAAAATACGGCAATTGAATTGAGAGAGGTGGAAAGGGCAATTTCGTCGAATATGAATATATATGTCCCAGCGATTAGTTTGTGGCCAGGTCGGGTTCCTTGTAGTGAGTGCTGGTCCTTTGAGGTAATGCCAGATATAGAGATTCCCACCTTTCAAGGGAAAATTGACCAGGGTGGTCAAAGGAAAGGGGAGTTTCTAAATATAGATGTCCAAGTTGCATATAGCATACTAAGATGGGATTCTCAGACTTTATTTCGACATCATGAGGACACTTCTAGATGTGTCAGATTATCGGATATAGGAACCCAAATTGGAAAGAGAGTAGATATTATTGTGGTGAAACTGAGTCAGGATTTGAGTGAGGGAAAAAATTCATTGTTTCTTGTAGGAGATGGGTCAGAAAAAATAGATAATTATATTGTGATTGTGAAAGAAACGTCGCAAAATCGGATTATGGTGGAGGCAGAATATGGAAGAATTGTTTTGATTAGAGGCGTCCTCGTTTTGTGGAATGAAGATGAGACGTCATATAACCTTATTGTGGACAAGGAAACGACGATTCAGCAAGGATTGAAAGGAAGTAGGGGAGATGAAAGTAGTGACACCAAATGAATTGAAGATGGGTAGTTCTAATTCTTTGCGGGTGTAAATGGAGTTACATGACGATTCTAGACTTAGCAAAGGAACTATTCTCAGTTCCAAGTCTCGAGGGTGAAGAAGAAGTTGGTAAATTGATTGAAAAGTGGCTCAAAGAAGAAACGGATGCGGAAGTCTTACGCGATGGAATGGGAAATATTATTGCTCGGAGGGGGTCAGGGAAGGAATTGGCATTTATTGGACATCATGATGTAGTTCCCCCTAGTTTTGATCAGATTGAGGGTCATCGGTGTAAAGTTTTTGAAAAAGATGGTCGGCTTTATGGGAGGGGGTCTGCAGATATGAAAGGGGCACTCGCTTCAATGATGCATTCGTTTAGAGATGCAAATGCAGAAATGGAATTGGTGTTTGCAAGTTTTGTAGGGGAAGAGATAGGAGGAGTGGGTGCTCAATATGCTATTTCAAAGGGATTTAATCCTGAATTTGTAGTGGTAGGAGAGGGGTCAATGGGGTATTCGAAGGAGGGAGTTGTAGATATAGCTGTTGCCCATAGAGGACGTCGGGAAAGTCAAATAACAATATTGGGAGAAGCTGCGCATGCGTCTCAACCAAATGCGGAGAGAAATGCCATATATTTGGCAGGAGAGATAATCCAAGAAATATTAAAAATGCCTACTAAAGAGGTTAAAATTGAAGGAGAAAATATGAAAGGCTCAGTTACAGTGACGGGAATAGAAGGGGGAACAGCGGCGAATATCAACCCAGATAAATGTACGTTGATAATTGATGAGAGAACTGTCCCAGGTGAAAGTGGTTCAATTCAAGTGGATGGTGCGATTGAATGGGAGATAAAGCAGGAAATTCCCCCGTTTAAATGTCAAGATATGTCTTTTGCCCACCAGATACGTGAAGTGGCGAATGGGGTGACTAAGGGTTCAGAGTTGATCGCGAAACCTCATACTACAGACGCGGGTTGGTTTTCGGAGAAAGGATGCATTGGTGTTGTGTGCGGACCGGCAGAAATGGGGCAGGCCCATACATCAGAAGAGAGTGTAGATATAAGGGCGCTAGAAGATTGTTCAGAGATATATCGGAGGATAGCAGAGGTGAAGAGATAGATGGGAACTTACGAAGAGTTTAACCAATATGTAGAACGAATAGAAAATCTCAACGAAGTGATGGGTGTTTTGCATTGGGATCAAGAAGTGATGATGCCAGAAGGGGGAATAAATGCAAGGGCGATGCAATTTTCGGTATTGTCTACAATGAGGCATGAATTGATAGTAGACAGTGATTTGGGCGGACTAATAGAAGAGATGTCAACGTACGGAGGAGAAGAAGAGAGGTCGATACATAGAGAAATTAAAAGAATGCATGAACGTGCTATGTTGATTCCGACGGAACTGGTAAGTGAATTGTCCCAACTCACAACGCGATCGTTTCCTGTGTGGGTAGAAGCAAAAAGAAAATCAGATTTCAAACATTTTGAGGGGATGTTGCAATTGCTAATTGAGAAAAAATGCGAGATGGCAAATTGCATAGATAGTAATGCGGACCCATATGAAGTTCTTGTTCAAGATTATGAACCATATTTAAGTTTATCTTCTATTGAAGAAATACTAGTAAACTTGAAAGATTCCCTAGTTCCATTAATTAAAAAAATACGGGAAGAAGGAGAAGATATAAAAGGAACATTGGAGGGTGATTTCGATTTAAAAAATCAAAAATGTCTTTCTGAAGATGTGCTCAATTTAATAGGGTATGATTGGTCCAGAGGAAGGTTGGATAGTTCCCCACATCCATTTTCAATGGGGAATGTTTTTGATGCGAGAATAACGACAAGGTTTGAAAGGGAAAATTTCGTGGATGGGTTGTTGAGCACAATCCATGAATTTGGACATTCGTTGTACACTCTGTCACTACCAAGTGAGCATTATGGAACTCCGTTGTGTGGAGACATGGGGATGATAATACATGAATCTCAATCGAGATTTTGGGAGAACCATGTTGGGAAATCACTTGCATTCTGGGAGAAGATATTGCCAACGGTCAGGTCACGTTTTCCAAAGATGGAATTTGGAAGCCCGGAGGAGGTATACAAAATGGTCAATAGGGTCAAACTAGATAATCCAATTCGGGTTAATGCGGACGAATTAACTTACCACTTGCATATTATCATCAGATATGAGATAGAGAGTGCACTGATCAGAGGAGAATTGCAAGTTTCAGAAATCCCAGCTGTTTGGAATGATAAAATGGAGAAATATTTAGGAATAACACCAGAAAATGATTCAGCAGGGTGTCTTCAAGATATACATTGGAGTCATGGGTCTTTTGGGTATTTCCCCACATATTCAGTGGGTAGTATTTTGGCAGCCCAGATCAGCCACCATATAGAGCAAGAAATGGGAGAAATAGGTGAATTGATTCGGGGTAGCGACTATCAATATTTGAAGGACTGGTTGGGAGAAAATATTCACAGGCATGGGGGAAAATATACTACACCAGAATTGATTAAAAGGGCAGTTGGAGAAGATATTAAAATAGATTATTTTGTAGAATATATCAATAGAAAATACGCCGAAATATATGGGATATAGGGGTGATGTGGAAACGATTCATATCTGCATCCATCGAAAGGTTATGACGGCAGGATCACTTCGAACGGTATTTATGCCTTAGTGAACTGTTATGTTGTGATTAATGAGAGAATCAAACGGACCGAACCTAATACGTCTTTTTGGAGGTCCAGGAAGTGGGAAGACGACAGCTCTGTTAAATGAGGTCGAAGGACTCCTCGATTCGGGGATTGATGTAAAAGATCTCCTTCTAGTCTCATATACGCGAGCTGCAGCGACAGAATTGAGAGAAAGACTAGGGTCTCGGCTTGAAATAGAACCAGAATCTCTTCGTGGGAATGTGAGTACAATGCACGCAAAAGCGTACGAGCTTTTGAAATTATCTCGGAAGAGCGTCGTTAGTGATTCTGATAGAAAGGGGTTCTGTTCAGACAAGGGGTTAGAATATGAAGAAGATTACAAAAGTGGAGGGAGAAGAACAACATTGTCCACTGCGTTAGGGAATAAAGTATTAGAAACTAGTCAATGGATCCAGCGTACAAATAAAAGCGTAGACGATTGGTTCGACGTTCCATTTACGTGGGATGTTGAGAAAGTACGGTATCCTCCTGATTTGGATCCACGGGCACAATCGGGGAATAAATACACTCCGACCTGGTCATCGGGGGATAATCGGTTGAGCATTCCAGATTTGATTGAACAGTGGAGAGAATATAAATTGGAAAATAAAATTGTTGGTTTTGCAGATATGTTAGAGCTGGTTCACGAACGGGGACTAACACCACAGGTTTCTAACTTAGTTGTTGATGAGTTTCAAGATATTACACAATTGCAATATGGAATATATTCTCAATGGAAACCCCAAATGGATAACGTGATCATAGCAGGAGATGATGATCAAGTGGTTTATGCATGGCAGGGTGCAGATCCGGAATTGCTACTTAACGAGAAAGTTGGATCGGACAGAATATTGGATAATTCGTATCGGCTTCCATCAAATGTACTTGAGGTCGTTGGTCAAGTGATTGGGCATGTGGAAGTTAGGCAAAATAAAAATTTGAAACCTAGGACAGAAGGAGGAGACATAGAGTTTCTTCCAGACCCATCTGTTTTGGACTTGGTACGAAGGGTAAAAATGGATGTAGAATCGAACAAAGGGACATTGATGGTATTATTCCGTGCTAGGTATCAAATGTTTGAATTCATAGAAGAATTTGTGAAAATTGGAATTCCATTCTCCATGATGACTGATGGAAACATGTGGACAGAAAAACTCACAAGATATGTTGAGGCGGTTGAATGTTACAAATCTGGTGAGGATTTGTCAGGAAGTCAGGTTCATTTACTAGCAGACATATTGGTTGATTCTTCGTTTGGTGCACGAAAGAGAGAGGAACTATTTGACGCAGTGGATAATGCTCTGAAAAGGAAAAATACAAAGGACAAAAACCAGGTTGAATTCCCCGCAGAATTTATACGAAAACAAATTCCATTTATGCCGAGTCCAGATGTTGCATCTGAAATGATTCGGAAGGTAAGTAATTATCAAAAACGCTGTGTTAAGTCTTACTTTGAAGGAGAATATCAAGACATGGAACATGATCGTGTGAGAATAGGAACTATCCATTCGTCGAAGGGTAGGGAAGCAGATTATGTGTATATTGCTACCGATTTGACGGAAAAAGTTGTTGAGCATATGTCTTCAGAGGTAACAGGAGGGATAGAGTATGATCCGACTTCAAAAATTGTTCCGATTCTTACAGACAGTGAGAGGAGGGTATTTTATGTAGGTATGAGTCGGGCTAGAGAAGGATTAATAGTAATGGAAAATTTAATTAAAAGTGCACCGACATTGCCTGTAGAAGTTCTTCTCAATAACGAATATACAGGAAAATCAATTGAAGATCTTGGTTATTAAATGTGGAAAACAAGAACAGAATATTTTCAGGTTTTGACACCATAGGTTATGTGATATGTTTACAGGGATAGTAGAAACGGTTGGTGAAATTTCAATGGTAGAAGAAAGTAGTGATGGACTCAGATTGGGAATTAAAGTGGCATGGGGTGATGCGTTGAAAGATGGAGTTAGTGTTTGTGTTTCGGGAGTTTGTTTGACGGTTGAATCCCACAGTGAAAATGGTTTTGTGGCATTCTTATCGACAGAAACGCTGATTTGCAGTAATCTCAAAGAATTGCGAGAAGGTTCTTTTGTTAATTTGGAGAGGGCTATGCCATGTGAGGGGAGGTTTGATGGCCACATCGTGCAGGGGCACGTCGATACCACGACGGAGGTAATTGAAATCAATCAGATTGGAGAGGATTGGGAATATGGATTCAAAATACCAGATGGGTTTGGAAAATATATGGTAAAGAAAGGGTCAATTACAATAGATGGGATTAGTTTAACAATTGCAGATATAAATAAAGAAAGACTCACAGTCGCAATTATTCCAACGACATACTCAGAGACCGTATTATGTAAACGAAGAGTAGGGGATGTGGTAAACATTGAAGTTGATATATTAGCGAAGTATACGGAGAGGTTATTGAAAAAATAATGGCATTAACAACAGAAGTTCACCCTGTAAAATTGAATGCCGAGATAGTATCAGAGGGGATAAACATAGAATATTTAGATGGGAGAACTGTGAAATATGCAAGTAAACCTCATAAAATAGAAAAATGTATTCGGTGCCAGCCTGGAAAGGATGTCCATGTTATAAGCATACGAGAGGGTAGGGGAGAAATTGTATATGTAGACGAGTTAAAAACGGACCACAAAATTCTTGAGTCAACGGGAGTTGGAAAGTATCTAGTTCCTTCGGGAAAATCGGTCGAAATTTTTGAAGGGACTACAGCTCAAAAGGAAGGTCATTCAATTGAGATTTGTGTTGATTTTAAATTCGCAAATGGTAGATTGTTTGTATTTCAAGAAGATGAATTTGGAGAGCTTGCCCACGAGTTGATTGAGGGGGTCGAAAACGAGTAGAAAGAATGATTGATTATTTAAAATTATTGCGAAGTTGTTTGTAGGTAATAAAGAACAATACAAGTTAATGTACTAATGATTGCGCACACACTCAGTACATAGTAAGCTTCATTGAATAGGTTCGAATCGGCCAGGAATCCTACGATAATTGGGCCTATTGCCCCGGATAAAAGAAAAGTTGTTCTTTGAAGACCTAGGCTAGATCCTTGTGCTTCGTTTGGCAGTAAAGATACATCATACGTAGTGATTGTTGGCCAGAATCCTAATTGTAAACTAATGACTGCTACGATAAGAGCTATAGAAAGTATTCCATTTGAAATGGGCAAAAGTAGCAGTCCAAAGGCTGTTAAAAGTGTGGTGAAAATTAAGGGTTGGAAAAATCCGCGTTTGTCAGAGACCCATCCAAGAAGGGGTTGGATCAGCAGCCCACCAATGAAAAAAATACTAAATAGTCCCGCGGTGGTTGACTCATCGATTCCTTTTATAGAGATTAAATATGTGGGGAAAAAGGATGTGAATCCCTGGTAAACAACAGACATAGAAATCATAGAAAATGTAATGAGAAGTATTGCTGGCTTGCTCAGGGCTTGGTAGATTTTAGAAAAAATGTTAGAGAGGGAAGTTACCGGGGGTGAGGTATTAGTTTTGGAATAAGGAGGGACTGTGATCCACAGTACCATTGCGGTGAGGAGGAAGAGGGGGATTGCAAAACCAATCCCTATGCGCCAACCAAATGTTGTGTTTGGATAAGTTAAGAATACTAAGAGTGCGAGAGGTGGAAGGATGGAATTTCCAATGGCCCCCAATGCATTAGTAACCCCGATAACTGTGGCCTGTAATTTGGGATAAAGGTGTACAAGAATGGTAACTCGAGAAGTACCAAAGAGCCCAGATCCAAGGCCAAATAGTATCATTCCGACTACCAGCGCTAATAAAGAGCTAGAGAAAAAAATGATGATGAGGCCGAAAGATGCCACGATCAGACTAGATGTTAGTGCCACCCTTTCGCCAAATGTATCTGCAAAAATGCCACCTGGGAATTGGCTTAATGCCTTCGAAGCTGCTAACGAGCTGAGCAAAAGGCCTGCCACCGTGTTTCCGATGGAAAATTCCAGTTTTATGTAAGGAAGTAAAATGGGGAAAATGACATCTACACCAAAACGTAGTAATTGCCCCAATCCAACGGTGAGTAGTACCAGAAGAGAACCAGAAGCAAAAATGCCTCGGGATTTTTTTAATAAATTTTCCACTATAAAAATTTCGAAGGGGGAATATGATAATGGTTTGGATTTGTCATAATCAAGTGGTATGGTGGAAAATGGAGATAGTACCGAAGCCGTTTTTCCTGTGGCACTTGAACATTAGTCATGCGTGTCTCGGTAAACGTTGCGATGAGCATAGATGGAAAAATAGCATCTAGTCTCCGAGAACAATTGGTGATAAGTGGACCGTCTGATTTTGATCGTGTTGATTCGTTGCGTGCTCAATGTGATGCTGTCATGGTGGGAGTACAAACGATTTTGGCAGATGATCCTAAACTTCTGATACACGATGAAGTATTGAGTTCGGATAGGGCGGATAGAGGCATGCCTGCACATCCAGCTAGGATACTCGTTGATTCAGTGGGGAGAACTCCAAACAATGCCCAGGTAATGGGAAAAGATGCACGCACGATCATCTTATTGAGCGGGGCGGCAGAAGAAGAAAGAATTCAAGAATTAAAAGGAATGGGTGCAACGACGATAGTTTCGGGAGAGAAACGGGTGGACATGGAAAGTGCCATGACATTACTAAAAGGGGAAGGGATTGAAAATATACTAGTCGAAGGAGGGGGAGAACTTATTTTTACATTGATGGAAAAGGGTCTCGTGGATGAATTAACAGTATATATTGCACCCATGATTATTGGAGGAAGGGGTGCTCCTACGCTAGCTGACGGGGAAGGTTTTATAGATAAATTTCCACGTTTTTCGCTGATGAAAGTGCAAGAAAAAGACGATGGTATCGTGTTGTATTTTAAGAAAATACTCAATAAATAAGATAGATTCTATCGATCGAATAGATCATCCAGATATGCTCCCGCGTCCAACGCTGCTTGGACACCCATAGAACCTGCAGTTATTGCTTGTTGGTAGTGAGAATCCACAACATCTCCGGCTCCGAAAATTCCAGGGACCGCAGTGTGTGTCTTTCCAGATCCAGATCCTCCTTGTGTTAGAAGATATCCTTCGGGGTCTAATTCAACGGAAGTTGAACGTAGGTAATCTGTATTTGGGATATGGCCAATTGCGATGAACAAAGCGCCGACATTGAGAGTGGAATTCTCAAACCCGGACTCATTTTTTCTACCAGAGGGATTTCCATCAGCATGATGAATAAGATCGATGGTGGAAATGCCTTCATCAGGAGTACCATTGATCTGTGAAACCTCGGTATTCCAAAGGATAGAAATATCGCCGGATTCGACTTTTTTCATGATTCGGTCAATCCAGTATTTTTCTGCACGGAAAGAATCTCGCCGGTGCGCTATATATACTTTATTTGCAAACTTCGTGAGAAAGTGTGCTTCTTCCATTGCAGCATCCCCGCCTCCGACAACGAGCATATCTTCGTCTTTAAAGAATGCCCCATCGCAGGTTGCACAGGTAGAGACGCCGTATCCCATCAACTCGTCCTCCCCAGAGACGCCTAGGGTGCGGGCACTCGCTCCGCTGGCAACTATAAACGCGTCAGAGGTGAGAAAAGTCCCATCAGATAGTCCTACTTGGAAAGGATGGGTTGTATCATCGATAGTAGTTATGGTCCCATATCGTGTTTCGGTTCCAAATTTGATAGCCTGGGTTTTCATTCGGTTTATTAGTACAGGTCCAGTAATTGCGTCTGGAAAACCGGGGTAGTTTTCAACTTCGGTTGTGAGAGTTAGTTGGCCGCCGGGCTCGGGGCCCTCGATTACTAAGGGATCGTTTTTGGCCCGTGCTGAGTAAATCGCTGCGGAAAGGCCGGCAATGCCAGCCCCAGCAATGATAAGTTCTCGGTGTTCAATTTCCTCGGAAAGAGGACCAGAGGATATGGGTTTTGAGGTCAATGGGTATAATCAGGAATGGTGGAGGAAACCACTTTCGACTTAAATTTTAGAATAGTAAGAGAGAATAGAAAAAATAATTACAGTTTCGAAGTCCTTGTAGGACTATGGACGCAGATCTCGTAGAAAAAACGGAAAGGTACGGGGGGATGCTTTCTTCCGCGCTAGATATCGTGAAAATGGCGCCACAAGAATCTTCATCGCTGTCAGCCTCGGCCGAAGAATGTATTGAGATGACACAGGCATATCTAAGTGATGGGCAGAATTTCCACAAAAAAGGGGATTATGTCAATGCACTAGCTGCATTTTCGTATGGGTATGGATGGCTAGATGCAGGCGTCCGTTTTGGGCTTTTTGTAGTTCCAGAGGGCACAGGTTTATTTACTATTTAAGAGTTAAAAGGTGAAATAATTCAATAACTACCAATAAGCTTATATTTCATAAAAATAGCAGCAGCACCGAAAGATTTAAAAGCTAGACATATTAATGACTGGTTAGGAGAGCAAAAATAAGGACTGTCAAGTGGCAGAATTTGACCCCGTATTTTTCCTTTATAAATAACATGACTGACACACGTATTCGAGAATTCGAAAAAGAAGAAAAAGAGACTGAAAATGAAGTAGAAGAAGGTGTATGTTCTGAATGTGGAGGTAGGTTGGTAAACGATGAAGAAAGAGCAGAGGTCATCTGTGAAGATTGTGGCCTAGTTGTAGAAGAAGACAGGATCGATCCAGGTCCGGAATGGCGAGCATTCAATCCTCAGGAGCGAGATAGAAAGTCAAGAGTCGGTGCGCCGACGACCACCATGATGCATGACAAGGGTCTTTCAACCAATATTGGATGGCAAGACAAAGATGCATACGGAAAATCTCTTTCTCCGCGTCAAAGAGAGAAAATGCAGAGACTGCGAAGATGGAATGAGAGATTTAGAACGCGGAATTCAAAGGAAAGAAATCTGAAACAAGCATTGGGAGAAATCGATAGAATGGCGTCGGCTCTTGGCCTTCCAGAAAATGTAAGAGAAATGGCATCGGTGATATATCGCAGAGCACTAAACGATGATTTGCTTCCAGGTAGATCCATAGAAGGAGTAGCCACTGCAGCGTTATATGCATCTGCAAGGCAAACTGGAACGCCTAGAAGTTTAGATGAAATTTCGGATGTCAGTCGGGTTGATAAGATGGAACTTACACGAACGTACCGATATATTGTACGTCAATTGGGGTTGGAGGTTCAGCCAGCAGATCCAGTTAGCTACCTCCCAAGGTTTACATCTGAACTAAATCTTTCTGAAGAAGCAGAAAGAAGAGCTAGAGAATTGCTCCAAGCTGCGAAGAAAGATGGGTTGCATAGTGGGAAGAGTCCGGTTGGACTTGCTGCTGCTGCCATTTACGCAGCGGCATTGTTAACAAATGAGAAAGTAACTCAATCGGAAGTGAGTGAAGTGACAGATGTTAGTGAAGTTACAATTAGGAACAGATACAAGGAGCTACTAGAATCTGCTGAGGCAGGAACGGCGGCTTAAATTTATTTAAAATTAAAAAATTTATTCTATTTTCGATAGAATCCCACAGCCTTCGCAGTGGATCATTAAGGAGTTATTTTTTTCTTGAAGTTTTGTATCAGGGAGACCACAATCGGGACAAATGACGTAGGTATTAGAGAAGGAATTGATGACCAACGCGACTCGATCGGTTGAAAAGGATCCAGTTAATCTTGCGCGGCCTGTTTCATCTATGTTCGCACTGGTTCCAAATTCATTTTGAAGGAATTTGAGGACAAAATCCGCTTCTCGATTCAAAACATCAACTGTATTCTTGAAATTTTCATATACAGTGACATTTCCTTCTGGTCGGACCACGGGGTCGGGTAAATTCCATCGGGAATGGGTGGAAACGACTTCGGGCATTGTTTCGAATGCTTGAGCCAATAGATCCTCATAATTAGACATGCATAGTTAGAATCAGTCTATTGATATGAAACCTTTCATATGATGAGTCCCATGCTAACGGGGGTCAGAATTAGCTTATATGCTCTCAAAACGTAAATGGCTTTGAAAAGATATGAAAAAACAAGAGCTTATACATTTACATGGCCTTCTCGCAGAAGTACCCATATATTGCAAGGAAAACCACGATGTTTCGTTTGATGTTCACGAATATGAAGAGCAAAAAATTCGACCTACATCAATACATCAATCGAAAACAGACCACAAAAATGCGGTATTCTCATTGGCGAGAGGAATTTGTGCCTCTCTTGCACCGGGAGAAGAAGTAGAACATATTACTATATAATCTAATTATTAGATCGTTTTAACAGAAGTGGACCCTAATTTAGAGCTATTCTTTACCATATCCTTCTTCAGATTTTTCGTGCACAACGATATTGAGTATTTTTAGAGGGATATTTCGTAGTTTTTGTCCTATTTCTTTTCGCGCGATTCTCAAAGCGTGTTCCTCACCTTCTGCATTGAAAACAATCATTTCTAATTCTAGGGCTACTAAACCGTCGTTTGCTGCTATGAATGCAGGTTCATGAGAGTCACCACAGTCTGGACAGGTTCTATTTACTGCAGTTATTTCAACATATTTGAGATCGGGGTTGAGCATATCTCCAGTTTTAGATATTGCAATTCGAACGGCTTCATTAGGAGTTTCAACATTGTATACCGGCACTGCGGCTTCAAGAGTAACAGCATAATCCATATCTAGTGTGGCATGTGACCAAAGTAGAAGAATGTTAGCTATATGATTTGAAGAGAGTTTGGGAATACTTAGTCGGAAAGAATAATCCTTATGCAAAAATAAGAGTAATAACATAAGATGGATTCGGGCGTTATTTTGAATAGTTCCTTATCAGGTGGGCTAGACCTACAAGCTACTCTAGAAAGTGGTCAGACGTATCTGTGGGATCGTGATGATGGGGAAGATTACCTGAGTTCTGGCCTCAGTGGGGGGAGTGCATGGTATAGTTCTGTGATTGAGGGAAGTGTGATACGTTTGAGGCAAGTGGAAGGCCAATTGGAATGGAGGTCCACGTCAAATGTGGATAAAGTTATCAGGAGGGTTTTGGGGTTAGATGATGACTTGGATCAGATAATGAAAATGAGCATTGAAGATTCGCTCATAGAATCTGCTTATTCAACATACAAAGGTATGAGAATTGTTCGAGATCCATTTTTCCCATGTGTTGTTTCATTTATTTGTTCTTCACAAATGAAAGTTGAGAGGATATTTGGAATGCAACAAAGACTCCGGAGAAAATACGGGGATAAAATTAGGTTTGAAGGAAAGGATTACTATGAATATCCAAAAGTAGAGGTACTCGCGGATTTGGATGAATCAGATTTGCGTGAGATGGGGTTTGGATACAGAGCTCCATACGTGATAGAGACTGCAAAAATGTTGAAAAATGACCCAGATGGAGTTGGTTATTTCGTGGAAGATTATGAGCAAAATAGAGAGAAATTGACTGAGTTGAGGGGCGTTGGTCAAAAGGTTGCGGACTGCATTTGCTTATTTTCTCTGGGACATCTGGAAGCAGTTCCTCTCGATACGTGGATTAGATCTACGATTAAAACTCACTATCCAAATTGCGACCATAAATCATATCAGGATATGTCCCAAGCGGTGAGAAATAAATTTGGACCATACGCAGGGTATGTACAGACATACATTTTTCATTACCTACGTCATGAAGCCGGCAGGACTAGTAACATAGTATCGCTATGAGAGTAGAAAATCATCAAGAGAGGATATAAAGGAGGATTTAACGCGCTGCCAGCCTAAAGAATACTTGATGATAACTGCGAAGAGGATGGCAATGGTGGATCTAAATGCTGCTGGGCTAGGCGTTTCTCAGAAGCAACTGATGGAGTCCAGTGGTCATGCAGTTGCACAAGCGGTTAAAAAAATTGCGGAAGAAGGGGCAAAAATAGCGATCATAGGAGGTAGGGGGAACAATGGGGGTGATGCATTTGTTTCTGCTCGTTTTCTTGAAGAGTTCAAGGTGAAAATTTATTTGGTAGGTAGGCCAGAGTTGATAACGGGGTCTGCTGCCCGAGGGAATTGGGAAGCACTGCAAACGTATGGATACGATACTCAAGTTATAAGGGATATCTCAGAATTCAAATTGGAAGATCCAGATATTATAGTAGATGGATTGCTAGGAACAGGAGTAAATGGCCCTGTTAGAGAACCAGACCGATCTATAATTGAGATGCTAAATGAGGCAGATTCTACTGTGATCTCGGTGGATGTTCCTTCGGGTATTGATGCAGATAAGGGGAATACCGATATTTCAGTTGACGCCGATTTAATAGTAACATTTCATGATTTAAAACCGGGGATAAAAGAGCATGAGAATGTAATTATTGCAGATATTGGAATTCCAAAGGCGGCTAGTATTTTTGTGGGTCCGGGAGATCTGCTGCCATTGAAACGGCCGAATGGAAAGCACAAAGGAGACTTTGGACGTGTGATGGTGATAGGAGGAGGACCATACACAGGAGCACCTCTGTTGTGTTCATTGGGGGCATTGAGAGCGGGAGCGGATCTTGCGTATGTGGCAGTTCCATCTTCAATAGCGAATGAGGTTCAAGGGTATACACCAGACATAATAGTTGAACCGTTTGATGGTGAATTATTATTACCAGACCATGTAGATAAGTTGATAAAAAAATCAATAGAAATGGACGTCGTAGTTATTGGTCCAGGATTGGGGGACGATGAAAAAACCAAAACGGCAATAAAATTATTTTTGGAAAAGTATGATGGGAAGGTAGTTGTTGATGCTGATGCTCTTAAAGTGGTTCAGGGTCTCGAAGCTTCAGCAGAGATCATTTGTACACCGCATGCAGGTGAGTTTATAGAGATGGGAGGACCAGATCTTGTGGATGAATTGGGTGAAAGAATGGAAATTGTGGAAAAGTTTACTAGGGAGTTGGGTCACGTGGTCGTTGTAAAGGGGGATAGAGATATAATCTCAAATGGAAAGGATACTCGCGTCAACCGAACGGGAAATCCAGGTATGACAGTGGGTGGAACGGGAGACATACTTGCAGGAGTGGTGGGAGCATTATTTTGTACTCAAGAAAGCTTAACAGCAGCAGCAATAGCGGCATATGTGGTGGGCAAATCGGGGGATCTTGCTGTAGAGGAGAAAGGAGGATATGGGATATTGCCCACAGATTTGCTTCCACATATTCCAACAGCATTAGGAGGAAAGATATGAATGAAAAACTGACTCACATTGATCACAAAGGAGATGCCAATATGGTAAATATTGGGAATAAGAAAGACGTTATGAGAAAAGCAAAAGCGAGAGGCGAAATTAGATTGAAAGCTTCGACTATAGATGCTATTGAGAAAGATTCAGTGGCCAAAGGAAATGTATTGTCTGTTGCAAGAGTTGGAGCAATTGATGCGGTTAAACATACATGGGAAATAATCCCACTTTGTCATCAAATAGACATAAATGGAATTGAAGTCAAATTTTCAGTTGAGAAAGAAAAAGTTATTATGGAAGTGGAGGTCGAAACATTTGGGAAGACCGGATGTGAGATGGAAGCACTCGTGGGGGTGAGTACAGGGTTGAACACAATATGGGACATGGTCAAGTCCATTGAGAAAGATGAGAATGGAAAATATCCTACTACCTCAATTGGGCAAATAGAAATTATAGAGAAATTGAAAGGGGACTGAGATAGTATTTATCCAAGGGGGATAAACGTGATTCTGTGGAAATTGAGATCCAACAATTAGGACGAGATTTGGGAATCGGTGCGGTTATCGGGGGGATCGTGGGTTTTACAGCCAAAAAGATGGCAAAATTAATTGCAGTAATAATAGGGATAGAAATAGTACTGTTTAGACTTTTAGAGTCTAGAGGCGTGATTCAAGTTAATTGGGAAAAAATTGGAAATTCATTTTTAGAAATTGGAGATGTTGCAGTTGCTAGTACACCCCCCTCTTGGCTGGTTTCAATAATATCTACACTATCCATAGGAGCAGGTTTTATGGGTGGTTTTCTTTTGGGATTTAAATATGGATAGGCGATAAAAAAATATAAAATAAATTAATTTTTATTTTTTATGATTCTAGTTTCTGCTTCACCTTGGGACAAGCCGTTCGCTAAATTGTAGAATTCATCTTGCATTCCGGCAGGGAATCTAACAACACCGATCCAAGATCCATCATTTTGCCACTCTTCTTTTTCGAGAGTGCCAAATGCTCGAATTTGTGCTTGTGCTTTCCCAGCGTGGACGGATGGAAATCGAACGGCAATGGATATTTCTTCAAATCGAATGGGTATCAGGGGTCGGAGCGCGTCGAGTGCGTCTCCAACCTGATTTTCAACAGGTTTTAATGGGTCAACGCGAAAACCGGCTTGATCGAGTGCGGCTTCGATTCTAGCAGGAGGATGGGGGGCATTATTCATCTGGGGATTGATGGCATTCCGAGTGATTATAGTAATAAGTTTTCGGTGTTTTTGTGCTTGCATTTCCCGGCGTTGTTCAGCCGTGATTTGGATATCACCTAGTCGTATGACTTCGGGGATGATGGCGAGGGGATCGGTTGTGTTGAATACCTTTATTAGGTTTTCTTCTGCTGGTCGATCGCCGCGAGAGACATCTTCAAATACATCCTGTGCTGCGATCACGTCTTCGATATTTCCATCAAAATCTCCAGAAGATATCAATAGGGCTGCGTCAGGGTCAACGAGGACTTCAAAACGTGACCCAGATTTTTCTAGACGTGCGATAACTGCTTGGTCTAGTGAGATCATAAAGAGATATGGGGACGCTCAGGTAAAAAGTACGTTAGAAGTCGTAAAACAAAAAAGATCTATTTTTTATCGTCTTTATTCGGTTTTGGAACGAGTTTTAGTTTTTTGATATATTTCGCTACTTCTTTGACATCTACAGGAGCAAAAAGAGCGGTTTCAGTGGGGATAGTGGCCATTCCAACTCCTTCGGCTTCCAATCCATCTTCATTGACTTCTGCCAGTGCTTTCAGAGCGAGTTCAATGCCATTTTCTAAGGATAGATCTGAAGAGTAATTTTCTTCCAAAAATGTCTTTATTGTTGGCCTATCAGATCCAATAGATACTGCCTTCCATTCATAAGGAGTTCCAGAAGGATCTGTCTCGAATAAACGGGGAGAACCATCTTCAATTCCTCCAATAATTAGAGAAGATCCGAATGGTCTTGCACCTCCTATTTGGGTATATTGTTGAATATGGTCAGTGACAAATTTGGCTAATGCCTCGGCCCCAATTGGTTCTTGATATCGCAAACGATTTATCTGGGCCATTTGGCGTGCAAAATCAATTAGCTGTCTTGCGTCCGCGACATGTCCGGCGGATGCAATTCCAATATGATCGTCGGCTTTGTGGATTTTTTCCACGGAGGAGCGTTCTTGAAGGGGTTGGCGTGTAGAAGTATCCGCTGCCAATACGACCCCATCAGAGGTTCTAATGCCAATACTAGGAGACCCTCTTTTAACAGCCTCTCGGGCATACTCTACCTGGTAGAGCCTGCCATCGGGAGAGAATATTGTGATTCCCCTATCATATGCTTGTTGTTGTGCTTGGCCATGCATGCTATATCACTTAAGTAACATCCAGATGGGTTGCCCCAATAAAGTCAGTATCGGTTTGGATATCGATACAGTGGCCCCTGGTAAAGGAAGGAGATATTTTTGTATCGAAAAGTAGTTCTCCGGAAATGAGAGGTTCAGAGGGTTCTGAGAGATATTTTTCCTTACAGCTTTTAATAGTTCCACTGACTCCTCGAATGAGAATTCCAACGGGGAATTCGTTTATTTTTGAAATGCAAGCTATACTTGGTCTTGCTATAGATAAAGCATCTCTACGGGTTCTGATTATTCCCCATCCCGAACCATTTGAAAATTCAAATTGAATGAGAAATAAATCCGCAGCATTCGCGCCAGTATCACCGAACAATCTACTCGTAGAAGCCCATAGTGCATGTTGAAATGTGCGTTTGTCAAATTTGGCAGTTGGCCAAGATTCTATTGAAACTACAATATACCGATAACGAGGTCGGAGGTGTTTTGGAAGAGGTTTCAATTAGAATCACCGTACTTTCCACGTGTTACTCCTATATCGGCATATTTTCCGGAAAGGTTATCGAGATTTCGGGAGATGGTGGTACCCCATTCCAAAAGACCTTTTTCAACATCTTCAGGTCCCATCCCGATCAGGCCGCCCACAGCTATGAGTTCGCGGGGGGAACGTAATTCAAGGTGAGATGACGGGTCGGAACTGACCACAAAGGGTGCGTTGAATGCAGAGACAATATTCCATTGTTTTCTGAGACGGTTGAGATATTTGATCCTATTTTTCCCGCTTTCACGGAGGATCCCACTGAAATTTATTTCTATCCTGACGTTGTTTTTTTTCGCTTCCTTCACCATGACATGGCTAATATTTTTTTGAGTCCCAAGTGGGTGGCAAAGAACGTCGAGATTCTTTTGTTTACTAGCAAAAAGGTTGAGAGAAGTTTCCCCACCACGGATGCACAACAATGGAGTTTTATTTCGATTTCCACCTATATGGCCACTCAGAGTGGACTGGTTTTTTTCAGAGAGTTCAATTCCAGAGAAAATTTCTATGTCAAATGTATCTGAAATTGTTTGTAAATTTGAATTGGGCAGATCGCTGGGAAGGTTCCGGACTATAATACCACTGAAGCCATAATCAGAAGCGGTAGCTGCCATGCGAGATAGAGTGGAAGTGCCCATAGGTGCGACGCGTACCGCTTCGAACATATAGAGAATAAATACGCCCATATGTAAAACAGATCGGGTTTATGCAGAGAGGGGAGATGGGTGCAGTATTAGTCTTGAGTTGAAGAAGGCATATAGAC
>JAKURE010000011.1:12705-23699 GCA_022450005.1 Halobacteriales archaeon | reverse complement strand
CTTCTGCGGTGTAAGTTTTACCTACAAAAAATACCTCTCTAGCCTTTTTTTGGCCAATTTGTTTTGATAAATACGCAGACCCAAATCCACCGTCAAAGCTCGCTACATTGGCATCCGTTTGAAGGAATTTTGCGTGTTCTTTACTTGCAATAGTCAAATCACAAACGACGTGCAAACTATGCCCGCCTCCAACGGCCCAACCAGGTACGACTGCTATAACAGGTTTTGGCATAAACCGAATGAGTCTTTGGACTTCGAGTATGTGCAGACGGCCAGTAGAAGAAGTATCTCGATATTCATAACCATCGTTGCCTCTATAGTTTTGGTCCCCTCCTGAACAAAAAGACCATTCTCCATCTTTAGAAGAAGGTCCATTTCCTGTTAAAATGACACACGAGACATCGATTTGCATTCTAGCATGGTCTAGCGCGACATACAACTCATCTATTGTTTTTGGCCGAAAGGCGTTTCGGACTTCAGGTCTATTGAATGCTATTCGCACGGAATTTCCATCTTTTTCTTTATGGTAAGTTATATCCTCAAATTTTTCTATATCTACAGAAACCCACCTGGTTTCGTCCATAATGGAAGAAGTCATATAAGAATAATTGGGGGGGAGAATCGAAAAAGATGGGGGTTTCTTTTTTTTAGGTATTGATTAGATATTTTGGACGACAAGATTCTGTAAATTCTCGCGTGTTGATTGATTTTCCAAGGGGTCACTGATGACTTCAATGACACAAGAATTGTTTTGGTCAAGGGCAGATTCATATTCCAAGTTGAAGTCTTTGATAGTAGATACACGAGTGAAATCAAACCCATATAAATTCGAGGAATGGGATAAATCTAGATCGTGGGGTGTTCGGAAGCCAGAAGTGAAAGGAGGATCGTGTTTTGAGATGGGTAATCTGTAGAATATACCACCCCCATTGTTGTTAATTTCAATGATGATCAGTTTAAGATTAAATTTATTAAGAGCTAGTAATCCAGACAGGTCGTGATAATAGGCGACATCTCCAATTAGCAAAGTTACTTGGTCAGTTGTGGAACTGGCCGCTCCAAGGGCGGTGCTTATTACTCCATCAATCCCGCTTGCACCACGATTTCCAATTAAAGTAAGTTGTTTAGAAGAGGGCTTTCCAAAACGGTCAATATCCCGAATAGGCATGCTATTTGATACAATGATTGTTGAGTTGGCCGAGGCGATGTCTAAGAGAGAGGAGGCTATTGAGCCTTCAAAGAAAGAATTCTGGGAATCGATCAATGCCCAATAGTCAGATTCTGCAGAAAGGAAATGATTGAATAGGTCATGAGGGTCGAGGGACAACCTACAGGATATGGAATTTGAGAACCAAGTTGGGTCGCATGAGACGAGTTCGGAAGACGAGAATACTGGGTCGCGTGCTTTTCCTGTTGGGTCTATCAATAATTCATAGGCCCCACTTCTAAGTAGATAATTTTGAAGAGGGAGGGATATGGGAGCGGCACCAAATCGAATGACAACATCGGGGTTTGGCCAATTTTTGGTGGTAATGGGATTTAGATAGGAATCGTATCCCCCACAAATGGGGGATGAATCAACATGTTTGCCAAATCGGAGTCCAGATAAAGGGTCTGCTAAAATAGGAAATCCAAGGGTGTTTGACAATAGAGAGAGGGAATCTGGGGAAATTGAATTGGGAGTAGAGGGCCCAGCTATGATTAAACCATTTTCAGATTTGGAAAGTAGGTTGGAAATTCTTAGTAGATCTTCTTCGGAAATGATAGGTTTTCCAGAGGTGAGTTTGGTATAAGGACCAGTTCTACCTTCGGCTGCAAGGGGGTTGTTTTCTATAAAGTCAATAACAGATTCATCGGGAGAGTTATTGGGTTCGAGGGGTTTCCTAAATGGGACGTTGAGGTGTACAGGGCCGGGAGACATACCATTGCACTCGGATAGAGATCTGGCGATGGCAGAACGAAGAGAGCGAAATTTTCGTTCGTTGAGCTCGGGTTCGGGAAGGGTTCGGTTCCAACGTGCTGATTTTGAAAAAATATTGTCCTGAGAAATGGTTTGGTTTGACCCACTATGAAGAAGGTCAGAGGGCCGATCTGCGGTGAATAATAACATAGGTGTACGAGAAAGGTCCGCTTCAATCACAGAGGGGTGTAGATTTGCGACTGCAGTTCCCGAGGTACAAACAATAGGAGTGGGAACCCCAGTCCTTTTTGCTCGCCCGAGTGCAAAAAACCCAGCTGATCGTTCGTCTAAGTGGACATATGTTGTGAATTCAGGATTAGTTAGCATGGCGAAAGCCAAAGGGGCAGATCGGCCACCTGGAGTTATGCAGGCGTGTTTAATTCCTGCCCGGAGTAATTCTTCTACGATTGCCTGACCCCACAAGGTGTTTACGTTGTGTGAAATCATGATTGAGTAAGGGAATTTAGGACAGGTTGGAATTTTAATTGGATTTCATTCCATTCCTCTTGAGGATTAGAATCGGGAACGATTCCGGCACCAGCGTACAACATAACCTCATTTTTATGTGCGATTGCGGATCGAATGGAAACGGTAAATTCACCATATCCACCAGGATCAAACCAACCAAATAGGCCACCATACCAACCACGTTCGAATGGTTCTATAGAGTTAATTACATCTTGAGCTATATTTGAAGGAATTCCACTGATAGCAGGTGTGGGATGGAATGCACTTGCTATAGATAGAATGTGATCACTTTTATCTAGTGTGGCTTTCATGGTCGTCCAGATATGTTGAACCGTTTCTAGTTTTTTGATTTTTTGGGGCGTGATTTCAATATCGGTGGCGAAGGAGCTGATTTTTGATTTCAGGGTTTCGAGGACTATTGAATGTTCATGTTGGTTTTTAGAACTTCTCAGTAGTTCTTGTGATAACGCCGAATCGGTGGATTCAGAATTCCCTCTTGCTATAGATCCAGCCAATGCTTCCGTTTGGATAACGTCCCCATCTCGTGAAACTAAGAGCTCTGGTGTGGCCCCAAACATTGTATTCCCGTTAACGGGTTCGAAAAGAAAATGATAACATCCCGGATTTTGGCCACGGAGTTTGTGGAATGTATTGAGAGGAATGAGAGTCTGCTCCAAGGTTGCGTGAAGTGACTGGGCAAGAACAACTTTGTCTAGGGGTCCATTTTTGATTGTGTCTAAAACTTCGGTTAATTGGGAGGTCCAGAGTTTATTAGAAACCGAAGGGGTTAATTTGAGTATTTGGGCAGATGGAGAGGATCGAGGAGGGTTTGGTATTGATTCTAAACTGGATTTTAAAGACAAAAGACTAAGTTCAACTTGAGAAGGGTCGATATCAGTGCCATACTCATTCAAAGTTAATTCGAATCCAGTTTTGGATTGAACAAGTTGGACTCTTGGCAAGATGAAAAGGGCAGAAGGGAATCCAGACCAAAGTGGAGATTCTTTATGATGTGCATCAAAGGAAAATCCACCAAAAAATTTTGGTACGGGCATATTGTCACTGGTGGCGCCGATGTCAGTATCAGATAACGAGAGAGTTGCCGCTTGTTTTATTTGTTCAAATCTGTTTTCTCCGGAAGCACATAGAGTAATTGCAGCTCCAAAGGAGAGGGAGAAGGGTTGTTGAGGGGAAGACCAAATGGTTCGAGGAGACTCCATCATGTGGAAAACGGAATCAACATCGATGTGGGGAAGATTGACGCTTCGACTTACTAAGACCCCTTTCTCAATGGGAGAATGTACGGGGTCTACACGGTCATACTGAGCGGATGCGGGCATCTATAGTAATGATACCTCAAGCACGTATTTGGACCTTGTCAAACAGAACGATAACGCATCACTAAAATTCGGGTGCTTAAAAGTGTTAAAATCGATATACAGGGATGAAAATCAAGGGGGTGAGTCATAGTTTAACTCGTCACAGGCAATATTTAACAGAGTACGGGTTCAGAGTAAGGGCATGCACAAAGAGGAGTTAATTCAATTGCATGGTCACTTAGCGACAATAATGGATTATTTTGTACAACAAGAAGAAATTGATGCAGAAATGTTTTCACCTTATGAAGTTCTTGATGTGAATCCATCTCATGTACACAAATCTAAAAGTGAACACAAACATGCGGTGTTTGTTTTGGGACAATCTCTTGCGAACGCCATGAGTGATTATGAGTTTTCAAATGCAGGTAGACTATCCAAGCGAATGGGAGAACTAGCAGAGGATGCTGAGAGAAGACTATAGTCATTTTTAGAGGATGTTTTTAGGAGGTGAATAATGGGTTGGAAAAAGACTATCAAGGAATATGGAATATTTTTTTTCATATATTGGACCGCGATATGGGCGTGTTCGGGGGTCATAATATTTTTACTACTTGAATATGGGCTGATAGGAGGGGCAGATGCAATTTCATTTCTTAAATGGATTCGGTTAGATTCTATTATTTCTCTCGTTTCGATTGATCCAACGGTGGGAAATATAGCAGTGGCGATAGCGATAAATGAGTGTCTAGAAATTGTTCGATTTCCATTTGCAGTTTCATCATTTGTTATTTTGAAACAAGTGTTCGGTGGGAACCGAAACTAATTACAACATTCGGGCCGAAATACAGTGTATGGAGCAGAGCATACTCTCGAGGATGGAGTCGTGGGAAAAACGTTCTTTTTTACGAGGATATGCAGAACTTCGGGAAATGGAGAGAGAGAGTTTTTCCGGTGTTATTGGAGCAGGTGATTCGTGGATGTTTATGCTTAATGGGAAAATTGTAGGAATAGATAATGGAGGGATAGAAGACTTTGATCGGAATGAGGGGGGCATCTATGTTTCACCACACCCCTCACTTCCTTTGCTTTTTTCGATGCAGACTTCGGTTAAAGAAAAAGGAATGCAATACTACACAGAGGATAAGCCAATTGAAGAGGTTGATATCATGCTAAAGGAAGCGGAGTTTACAGGATATTTAGAACTTTCAAAGAATGTTCTTAGCGGAGATTATTATATTGTGTATCACAGGGGCAGATCAATGGATGTGGCGTTTATTGGAAACATCAATCGATTGATTACAGATGAAGAAGCACGGGAGGGAACGAAAGAGGAGGTTGGAATTTATGAAGTTAATTCAGTAGGGATAAAACCTATTTCAATTCCAGAGGCAGAAAGTACCGAGAATCTGCACCAAGAAATTATAGAAACAGCAATCCAAAGTGAAGACGGAAATGTAGAGGAAATAATAGAAGAAAGAGAGGTGGTTCCAGAAGTGGAATCAATCCCGGAGGTCTCAAGTGAAGATTCTCCAAGGGAAGTGATAACAGAGGGCGTGAAAGAAAAGAAATTTCAGGGAGAAGAGGAATGGAGAAAATCTAGAGTGGTACCTTCAATCGATCCTACTAAAGATGGGACCATGGTGACTGCACTTAAAGAAGAACAAGAGAGAGAAGTTAAAGAGGAAACAGGAGAGGAAGATGGATTGAAAGAGATCATAGAAGAAATAGAAGAAAATCAGAATGATACAGACATACCAGAGAGAGTCACTTTTAAAGTGAGTCAAGGAAATCAAGGAGGAAAGGGGGCTGTCGAAAATCTAGTAGATGAAGAATTTGCCAAAGAGAAATCGAATATATTTATTAGGTATAAGAAAGATGATGGGCCGACTCTGTTAAAATCATTAAATAGGAAGCAAAAATATGGAATCGATGCGGTTAAAGCGAATTTAAAATATGAGATCCACAGTAGATTTGATGTGGATACGACATTGGTGAAAGGGAAAAAGGGTACAGAAGAGGTTAAGGAATACATACGTAAAACACCAGAATATAGGTTTGCAGAATGGGCATATCTTACACTTCCTTATGAGATTAAAGGAACGGAAAATGTCAAACTTTTGAAATCTTTATATAGAGCGATTCCACGGATTGAAAGAGTTCGACTACGGAGTGTGGTGGAAACTTTTGAAAAGGAAGGCGACTCTCGAAGATATAGATTTGATATCATTATGGACGATGCAGAAGGAAGGCCGCTTATTGTGGCCAATGTAAATGATGATGTTGACCCAACAGGAGGGGAGATGATAACGGAATTGGTAGAGTCTGCCTCTAAAGTTGCAGAATATGAAGACGCATTTGTAGCAGCATTCTTAGTTAGTTCAAGTTATCACTCAAAAGAAACTCGAGAGGTTGCTACGAAAAAAATAAAAGGAAAAGGCCGTTTGAGAAAGGGAGATTCAAAAATCAAAGATCCAAGAGTCAAGGTTTCAAGAAAGAGTAAATATTATCTCGGATTGGTCGATTGTAGAGAGGGGGAAGAGGTACACCTGGTATTTCCAGAATTATAGAATTTTAGGAATCGTCAGAAGAAGAAATGCCGAGTGAGTTCAAGCTAGATCGAATATCATCTAGCTTGGAACCTAGACTTTCAACGAATGCTTCGGTGTTTTCAGTGCAGATGGCACCTTGGCTAGAAGGAGCTATCAAACCACCTTCTTCCAAAACACGGAGGGAATATCTTATTTTATGATGCTGGAGTCCAGTTTCATTAGACATTTTCACAATTCCAATAGGCTCGCTAGAAATGACTAACTGTAGAATCTCGAGATGCCTATGCAGCATCTCGACTTCTTTTTCAAGGCGGTCGATCATAGCCAGTGTAGGTGAAAGGATGATAAAAGTCTTTTTACGATTTTGAGTAGAATATAGAACTATTTTTCAATAATTAAAATAAAAAATTGAGATATATTTTTCTATTTGGGGAGGGCTTGATTGAGGATTGATATACAGTGAGAGATCGGAATATGTATACGCAGAGTGTACAGAAGGTGAAGTGGAAGGAATGAGCGTAACAATTGTTGGTTCTCAATTAGGGGATGAAGGAAAGGGGCGCATTGTCGATATATTTTGTGATGAAGCAGATATAGTTGTTAGATATCAAGGGGGCGATAATGCGGGCCACACGGTGGTCATAGAGGGGGAGAAATATCAATTATCACTCGTGCCTAGTGGTGCGATTAGTGGAAAGGTTGGGGTTTTAGGAAATGGGTGTGTGATAAATCCGAAGACATTATTTGACGAGATTGATGGGTTACGGGAGAGAGGAATTGATCCGGAGATATACATTTCTCAGAGGGCTCATGTGATATTTCCATTTCATAAGGTTGCAGATAACCTAGAAGAGGTTGCGAAAAAGAAAAAGAAAATGGATGCAGGGACTACAGGGAGAGGCATTGGTCCCACATATGAGGATAAATCTGCCCGAAGGGGGATCAGAATAGGAGATCTTCTTGATAAAAATCTTTTTTGGGAGAAGCTTGAATACTTAACTCAGAAAAGGTCGAAAATGGCTTCAGATGTGATTGGTTCGGTTATTGATGATGCATTTGATCTAGAAGCCATATATAGGGAATACTGTGCTTATGCTGAGAGAATTGAAAAGGAAAATATGGCCATTGTGTCTGGAGAATTTATAACAGAACAAATAAAATTGGGAGCCAAAGTCATATTCGAAGGTGCGCAGGGGACATCACTAGATATAGATCACGGAATCTACCCACATGTTACGTCGTCTAATTCGTCTTCAGGGTATGCTGCGACAGGAAGTGGAGTGTCCCCTATAATAATAGGGAAGGGGGAAATCATAGGAATAGTGAAAGCATATCTGTCGCGAGTAGGTACAGGGCCCTTACCTACAGAATTGGAAGGTGATTTTGCAGATGACCTTAGAGAAAGAGGAGGGGAATATGGAACAGTAACGGGTCGACCTAGAAGAGTTGGGTGGTTGGATATGCCAATGTTGCGCCATGCTGCGCGGGTGAATGGGTTTACAGGGATTGTCATTAATCATATAGATGTACTTGCAGGAATGGGAGACCTAAAAGTGGCAGACACATATGAATTTAGGGGAGAAAGTATACGTGTTTTACCCCCCACGACAGAATTGTGGGGAGAATGCCAGGCCGAGTATAGAAATTTTTCAGGTTGGCCAGAATGCGATTGGTTAGAGATAGCAGAAAATGGGTATGATTCTTTGCCAGAACAGGCTCAAACATATATAAATTACATAGCGTCTGAAGTTGATGCTGACGTGATAGCAATTGGAGTGGGTCCCAGTCGGTCTGAGACTATTTTGAAAAGAAGACCATTTAATTGGTAGAGATCCCGTCACATTTTTAATACCATGTGTTTTCTTAAGGGTCATGAGAAAAGATCTTCTTGATATTCTTTGTTGTCCAGTTTGCAAGAAAGAACTAGAACTAAACGTGATTGAAGAGGAAGAAGACAGGATTATAACTGGAACTCTTACATGTACAGGGTGTGGGGAAGAATACCCCATTGAAGAGGAGATACCAAATATGCTCCCCCCCAATTTACGTTAGAAAATTCAAACGGGATTGCCAGATATCTTTTTACCTTGTTCTGCCATATACAGACTGTGTCTGCAGATCTAGAGATCCAAATTAATAGAGCATTTCCAAATTCGATTGAAGTGGAAGAATCTCCGATAGAAGTGAGCGGATCATTTGGAGTGATATTATATAATAACGGAGCTCCATGTCACGTTTACTTACAGCTTAGTGACGAGATTGCAGAGTTTGCGTATATGGGCGTGTCGAATCGGTTCTTAAAAGAGCAAGAAAATGTGAGACTTGAGGTCCGAATGAGGGAAAATGCTCCAGAGACAGAAGGGTGGGTCAAAATAGTAACCGGTCACGGGTCTGAGACTGCATATGCTACAATTATAATCAAAGATTCAAAGGAGATTAGAACGCAGATCATAGTGGATGAGAAACTATCAATTCCAAAACCAAAAGTGGTGCACAAAGATCCCGTAATGCCTACGGGGAAACTCCCGTTGGTGGCATTGATGATGATTGCCATCACAATGGCAGCCACTTCGCTCGCAATTATACAAAATTGGATAATCATAATAGGCGTAGTAGTGATAATAGCAGGGACGTACATTGCATATCAATTGATCAAAGCATGAACACAGCATAGTTTTTGTTTTATAAGACTCTACAGACGGGTAGTATGTCACTTGCAGCCATTACGCGGAGAGAAGTAAGAAAAACCCCATAATTATATGATGCAATTAGAGCAGGAATAGTTAATTATTCTGCAGCTGCGCGTATGTTAGATTTAGAAGGACAAGACGCGGCAGTTTCGGCATCATTGCAACGTTTAAGCAAAGAGCTTCGGCCGTTAGAAATGGTAAGAATTGATGCGAATATAACAATTAGTTCTGACGAAACTAAGCAACAGGCAAAGGTCGCGGTTGAAGGTCCAGTAGATGCAAAAATATTAAGCCATTTAATCTTAGTTTGTCATATGAATGGGATATGCATAATTGAGGCGAGCATTTTGATGGGAGAGATAGAGATTGTAGTGGAATGGAAAGATGGGCCCAATTCACTTAGGTTAATAGAAAGGGCATTGGAATCAATTCCGGCATAGAATAGAAATGGTAGAATGGGCAATTGTATTAAAAGGACTTAGGATTTCCAGAACGCTCTTGTTAGTAAAACGAGGAGGGGGAAAATTTCCAATCGCCCTGCAATCATCAGAATTGACATATAAAGTTTCGATGTCCAGGGGAACAGGGCATAATTACCCATAGGACCAGAGGGTCCGAAAGAAGGACCGAAATTTCCAAGAGTCGCCGCGACAGCTCCCATCGATTCGAGTAAGGATAGATTGATTCCAACACGGGAAGCATCGAGGACTACAAAAATAGTGGAAACGGCGAAAATTAGGAGGAATAGAAGGGTGAATGCATGGATTTTTTTGATCTCAGAATCATCATAGATACTATCATTGAACCGGAGGGGTAAGACCGCATCTGGGTGGATAAGTGAAAAAAGATTTTTTCTAAGAGATTTTAAAATGACTATCCAACGAAGAATTTTAATAGAACAACTGGTCGATCCGATGCTACCTCCAATGAACATGCAAAAGAGCAATAGGTATTGAACGGGCAGACTTAATGTTGTGAAATCAAAACTCACATAACCCGTAGTAGTGACTACAGAAACTG
The DNA here is from genome assembly GCA_022450005.1 of Halobacteriales archaeon. GTDB lineage: Archaea > Halobacteriota > Halobacteria > Halobacteriales > Hikarchaeaceae > Hikarchaeum. The sequence goes on along the minus strand of JAKURE010000011.1, from coordinate 13,693 downwards.
TTTGGAAAATGGCATGCCTAATAGTAGTAAGAATGGTTGTTTGCTGGAAGGTTGGGCCTGAGAAATTGTTGTTTAAAAATAAGATAGCAAATATTGTCGCAACGATACCTATTAAGATAAAATAGTATTTGAATTCTTTATCTTTCAAGAAAATTTTTCGATCTCCTTTTAAGAAATGGAAGAATAAAGCGAAATTGGTTCCTGAAGCTACCATGAAGGGGATAATTACCCATTGGACTGCTGCTGAAAATGTCTCAATGCTGCGTGCTGCGGGAGAGAAGCCTCCAGAGGCTAATGTCGTGAATCCATGGCAAAGTGCATTGTAAAAATCCATATTTGGGGCCAGTCCAGCAATATGGAGTCCATACAACAGGAAGACTTCAAGAAATGTAATCCCAAGATAAACTATCCAAAAGAAACGTGCTGTTTCAGCTATCCGAGGAGTGAGTTTTTTGATTCGAGGACCGGGTGCTTCTGCGTCGAGTAAGCGTGCCCCTCCGGAGGATAGTTCAGGTAGTATGGCTAGGGCAAGAACGACAATTCCCATCCCACCTAGCCATTGAGTAAATTGGCGCCATAATAAAATGGAAGGCGTATAATGATCGGCAGACAAATCACCGATGACTGTGGCGCCGGTGGTCGTAAAACCACTAACGCTTTCGAATAGGGCATTGATTGGACTAGCTAGAGTGGAGGTAGTTCCCGCGGTTGCGATTAGGTATGGAATTGCACCAATACACGCGACAGTGACCCAAGCGAGTACTAGCATCAGAAAACTATCCCTCAGGCTCATGTGCGGGTCGGGATCTAGTCTTTCGAAAAAAGACCCAATAAACAGGGCGATCCCCATTGTTATTACGAATGGGAGAATGGGATCCCCGTAATATATTGCAACTAAAAGGGGTAGCATGAGTGCGATCGCTAACCATTTAGTAATGGTACCGGTGAGACTCAGTGCAGCTTTCCAATTTATCCGAAGGGTCATAAT
>JAKURE010000011.1:0-12695 GCA_022450005.1 Halobacteriales archaeon | reverse complement strand
AGGATTTTATCAGATACAGATACATCGATAAGAATTACAATGTTATCTTCATATTGTATCATTGTATCGCCCCTAGGAGCAAGCACTTCACCGTCTCTAACTATAGCCCCTATTACTATAGAGGAAGGCATTTTAGAAGTTATTTCTTGGACACTCCTACCAGATAGTTTACTACTGGGATCAATTTCTATTTCAAGAATTTCTACTCTGTTGGAATCTAGAATTGCCACATGTTTTGTATTTATATTATGGGTGAAATGAATAAGGGCTTCTGCAGTGACTTCTCGGGGGTTAACAGCCACATCTATACCAACATTTTCGAATAAAGAAATATAGTTTCCGGAATTAACAACTGCTGCTATTCGAGGGGCACCTAATTGTTTGACTAACAAAGAGACCAAGAGGGTTTCTTCGTCGGAATCTAAATGTACGACTACTAGATTTGATTGAGTTACGTTTTCGGATTCAAGGAAATCAATATCAGTTACATCATGGCACATGACGATGGTGTTAGGTAATTTTTCTGCTAGCTTAAGTGATGATTCTTTTTCAGAAGTCATCAAGGTGGAAGACATGCCACGGGTCGTAAAGATGGACGCGATTTCTGCGGAGATGGGACTCCCCCCAAGGATGACTGTACTTTTAATGTCAGTAGTAGTTGGTTCGATCGTGGAAGAAAAGTCTTGAACACTTTCCGGAGTCCCAATGACCACCAATCTAGATCCAAGAGGGATTTTGGTAGATCCACTAGGTATAATGATCTCATCATCGGTGATGATGGCGGCGAAGGTTAAGGACTCAAATTGATCTGCTTCACTTATAGTTTGATTGAGAAGTGTACTGGTGGGACGGATTTCAAACTCAGCCATTTGCACTTTTCCCTCTGCAAAGGAGTCAGCATCGAGGGCAGCAGGGATGCCTGCTATATTGACAATGGCTTCTGCAGTTAATCGGTCAGAGCAAGCCATGAAATCGACCCCAAATGCACCTTCGGAGCGGGACCATGAATTAAATAAAGTGGAATTTTTTATTCTGGCAACGGTGAATGTATCTCCAAGTAACTTGGCGGACTCGCATGCGATGAGGTTTTTTTCGTCGTCGTTGGTGCAAGCTATAATCAAGTCTACTTCACCCACTTCTTCTATATTTTGAAGATCGTTCCCATCCCCGCATATTGCCAGAACATCAAGCGAATACGTCAACTCGGAGACGCGAACGGGATCGATATCCATAACGACGATTTGATGGGCGTCAGATAGGCTTTCTGCGATACTGTATCCAACCTGTCCAGCGCCGATTATGAGAATGCGCACTTGCGTGTACCTATCCGCCCGATTGCCAAGGTAAGTATAAGTGTATTGCGCTTATGGAAGGAATAGATGAGATTAAACGTATTAAGAAAAAATGAGGTCCAGTCTATTGGTTTTTATTAGAAAAAATAGTGTAGAAATAAATCAAAAAGGGAGAAAATCTATAAAAAGTCCCCATACACATCGCCATGTTATTAAATGGGGAATTCAGAGATATCTAATAGATGCTCAAAGGAGTAAATGTAGCAATAGGGATTACAGGTAGCATTGCTGCAGTTAGGGTTGTGGAACTCGCCCACGAATTCAAACGAAGAGGGGCCAATGTGAGAGGAATTATCACATCAAATGCAACAAAAATTATCCACCCATGGGCAGTAGAATATGCAACAGGGAATGAAGTTGTCACAGGGATAACAGGTAAAGTGGAACATATAGAGCTATGCGGGGAGAATGGATGGGCAGATGTGCTATTAATCGCCCCGGCAACAGCAAATACGATTGGTAAAATGGCAGCAGCGATTGATGATACCTGCGTAACTACATGTGTAACTACGGCAATCGGATCGGGAATACCGATAGTTGTTGCTCCTGCTATGCATGAACCTATGGCAAATCATCCCGGAATTATTGAAGCACAAGAACGGCTCGAGTCGTGGGGGGTGAATTTTGCAGATCCGGTTGTGGAAGAGGGAAAAGCAAAAATAGCAGATGCAGAGACTATAATTGTCGAGGTGGAGAAGGCCGTTGATTTAAAACCGCTCGAAGGGAAACACATAATAGTTACTTCGGGGAGCACTCGTGAGCAAATTGACCCTATAAGAATCATTACGAACCTTTCCTCAGGGAAAATGGGAGAAAGTGTTGCCAGAGGCTGTTACATAAAGGGGGCAAAAGTGAGTCTTGTGCATAGTGGAAAGAATATTCCATATGTCGATACATACCAAGTGCAAAGTGCAGAAGAAATGATTGAGAGAGTAATAAATCTTTCACGTGAAGCGGATGTATTGGTTTCTGCTGCTGCCATCTCAGACTATGGTACAGATCCATTGGACCAAAAATTAAGATCGGGTAGGGAGAGTATACAATTAGAATTGCATCGAAAGCCAAAGTTGGTGGATGTAGTTCGAAAAGAGTTTCCAGACATAATGATAGTGGGTTTCAAAGCGGAGACAGAAGAGGATCAAAAAATAGTTATTGAACGGTCGAAGGAGCTTTTAGAACGTGTTGGGCTCGCATTTGTTGTTGCGAATAATGCAAGAGTAATGGGATTGGAAGACACGGAAGTGAAGATTATTCGCATGGGAGAGGTCGTAGAAATGGGAGGCTCAAAAAGAGTAATTGGTTTAAAAATAGCGGAAGAATTATCCAGAGAAATGGAAACGGATTAGAAAGAAATCAAAGGACGGGTTAAACATCTGTTTCGTCTGAAATTGCATCTTCGTTTGAATGAGTTTGAGAATCGGAGTGGGTGGGCCACGTGACGTCGCCGAAAAATTCAACTCCCATTTTTTGAGCTGCTCGAGAGATCATATGACTCCCTGTCGGTGCAGTTAAAAAGAGAAAAAGGACTCCAACTAAAGATGTCAACCCCATTCCTTGGAATCCATAATGTAAAAATCCAGAAAAGAAAATAGAAGCTGCGCCAAGAGTTGTGGATTTACTAGTAGCGTGAAGTCGATTATAAACATCAGGCAATCTCAAGAGACCAAGTGTACCTACGGTGAGGAAGAAACACCCCAAGATAATAAAGAACATAACAATCATACTCCGTGGTGAATGTGTTGAATCGAGGGCTACAGAAAGGGCGTGTATATCGATCATTGGATAACCTCACTTTCTGAAATGTAATTTGCCGCGGCAATGGTGCTTATAAATCCTATAATGGCCAGTACTAGTCCTACTAAAACGAAGTAATCAAATGGGGTTAAAATGGCCAACAATATAGCTATAGCAGTGATGTTGGTTCCAATAGCATCGATCCCAATCACACGATCGGGGATGGTGGGCCCTATAAATGCGCGATAGCCACAAAATAAAGTGCGAATGGAGATTAGAATTAGGGCAGATGTTAGAAGTAGATTGAATGAGAATAATTCAGCCACGATTTCCCCCCATGGTGTCGGAGAAAACTTTTTTTAGAGGGGTTTTGGTAGGCAATTCGTGAAAGATATTGAGTGCATACTCCTCCCAAATATGAATAGTTTTAAGAATGGATTCGGTGTCGCTTTCGTCAATTGTATGCACCAATAGACTATTAGTTTCTTCGATATAATCTAGAGTAAGGGTCCCAGGTGTCAGAGTAATGCTATTGGCTATGGTTGTGATAGAGAAGGGTTTTTTTACGCGAAGTGGGACTACAATAACCGCGGGTTTAATGGGTAATTTTGGGTTTAAAATACGAAGTGCTACATCGATGTTTGCAGATACCAAATCCCTCAGGAAAACTATTACAAACAGCGCTATGTAAGGAAATGATGAGAGTATAGTCCCTACTGAAACATATTCGGGGAAAAATTTTCGGAACCCATATGCAATGGGTAAGCAGATTACAAGACCAAAAACAAATTCGATGAGAAAATTGGAAATGGGTGGATGGACACCACGGACAAAAATCCAAGTTAAGGATAAGAATACACCGAAAGGAATCCAAGTTTTGGTCTTTTCTAAAATATACATGATTGAGAGTCTACCTATGATACAGAACGGCTTCTATATAGCCAGAACTATCTATTGCGGAACGAGAAGCTGATTCAATTAGAGGAGAAATGGACTCGAAACCGACCCCAAGGGAAATTAACATGAGGGTGAAGAATAGAAGGATGTACTGGTTTTGCACAGGAATGGTTGAATCAGATACCGTGGATGAAATTTCCCCCCAGAATCCCGTATTCCACAGGTGTATGGCATAGAGGAAGGAGAGAACAGTCCCCACTAATAGGATTAAAATGAAAAGGCTGGAATACATTGTCTGAATGGGTTCTGTATTTAGGGGCAGAATTAGAAGATGTAATTTTCCGAAAAATCCAAAAATTGGGGGAATCCCCACTAAAGAAAATATGGAGACAAATACAGAAATGGAAAGAATTGGGGAGTGGCGAGAAAGGCCGCCCAAATCAGAAAGGTTTGCAGATCCAATGGCATTTTTGATACAACCACTAGCGAGGAAAAGGGAGGCTTTGGCGAGAGAATGGTTCAAGGTTAAAATGATGGTTGCTATGAGTGCCATTTGCCGTATAGAGGGAAACAGGGCTGCGAGAGAGAGGGGCAGCATTATGAAGCCCATTTGGCTTATACTAGAATAAGCCAGCAGATTATCAATATTGTCTTGACTGAGTGCAGATATTCCACCGAAAATTATACTTGCGGCAGATAATATGAAAAGTGATATTCCGAAAATTGTCAAAATAGAGAGTTCTCCAAGAGGAGTAGAATCGCCTGATGGGAATACTGTAAAAAATATTCGAATCATGGCGTATAGACCTACTTTTTTTACTACCCCAGAAAGAAGAGCAGATATGGGGGAAGGTGCTGCTTGGTAGACTATAGGGACCCAAAAATGAAGGGGAACCAGTCCGGATTTGAGAGCAAAAACAACAAAAAGAATCATGGAAAATAACATAACAGAAGGCATAGAAATATTGTATAGATCGGGTTGGGACAATCGATGGGATAAATCTGCCAAATTGAGAGTCCCAGTGGTGGCATAGATCCCACCGATGGAAATTAGCATAAACGCACCGCCAATAAGATTGAGAATCACATACGTCATCCCTGCCTTGGTTTGTTTGGAAGTTGAATAGAATGTGACAAGAACGTAGCTCGTCATGAGAGTTACTTCAAACCAGACAAAGAGGTTGAATAAATCTCCAGTTAAGAGTGCACCGGTGGCGCCGAAGAGCATGAAATGTAAAAGAGAGTGGTAAGAAAATTTTTGTTTTGATTCATCTACGGTGGTGATCGAATAGACTAGGACCCCTGCAGTGACTATGGCGGCGATACATAGTAAAAGAAGCGCGAAAGAGTCCGCAACAAATGAGATTCCATAAGGGGCAGGCCATGCAGAAAATTGATATACAAGAGGGCCACTTTGAACTGAAAATAGCAGAGATATGATGGACGCGACATAAGCACAGGTACCAAGTAAGCTCAGTGAAATTGTCAATTTAAGAGATCGCCTAGATAGTAGGGTCAAAGATGCAGTTAGCAATGCAATCAGCAGAGGTAGTACAGGAGAGTGACTCACTATCGATGCGGATGTACTCATAGTTGCCCCCAGAGTCGGTCTATGTCCAATGTTCCATGTTCATCGTAAACTCGGAGTAAAAGTACAAGTACGAATGAGGTCGTTCCCAGGCTGATAACTATTGCAGTTAAGACTAATGCTTGAACGAGTGGGTCAGTTATAGAAATTAAAGAACTACTGTCAGATAGAACAGGGACCGTACCAGAAATTCCCCCCATGGTGATCAAATAAACGTTTGCTGCTTGGCCGAGGATGATAACGCCCAAAATTGCTTTCAGGAGGTCTCTTCGCAAGAGTAGAAAGGTTCCAAGCGAGAAGAGGGAACCAAGTATTAGTGCCAAGATTAAGGGAGTCATTTTAGCGACTCACCCCCGACAATATAGAAAGTAAAGATCCAGTAACTGTGAAAAGGACACCCAAGTCGAATAAGATGGCCCCTGATATTTTTAGTTCTCCTAAAAATGGAAGGGGTGGGAGAATTAAAAATGCCTGGGTTAAGAAAGGCATGTTGAGCAAAATGGGTACAGAGCCAGTGATAATGATCAGCAGTAAGCCAGATACGAGTAGTCTCCTATTGAGTGTAGATGGAGAAATGTTTAGTAGCCGGGTGAGGTCCGAAGTCCCATAAGCTATGTAAAGTAGAGCTATGGCAGATACTATTAAAACGGCAGATATGAATCCACCTCCAATTGAATTATGCCCTTGGATGAAAAGTATCGCAGCGGTGACAAAAATCAAAGGTGCAACGATTCTTGCTGCAGTTTGGGTAATCAACGTGGTCATGATTGATCCCCCGGTTTTCGCGAGGATAAGATAGTCAAGATGGAAAGTGCAGCGAGTGCCACAACTGATATCTCTCCCAAGGTGTCCAATGCACGGAAATCGACTAGGATCACATTGACAATATTAGTTCCTCCCCCGTAATCAACTATGATGTTTTCTGTATAGGTTGGGGGGTAGCTAGCTCTGTCAATGAAAAACATTGCTATGTTTTTCGAAACTGAAGAAGTGGTTGCGATGAGAACTGTGAAGAAAATAGTCACCCCTATGAAAAGAGATAGCAGCATATCTCGCATCACGCGGGGGGAAGATGCATCCCCATAGTAAGCAGGGAGTTTTCCTATTATAACTAAGAATACTACAAGAATGAGAGTCTCAACTGCGAGTTGGGTTAATGCGACGTCTGGTGCATTTGAAAGTAGGTAAAATACCGCAATCATAAACCCGAGAATGGAAAGGAATAAAACACCCATGATGTGGGAGTTTGCCCGGACTACCGCCAAAGCACCTAGAGCGATAATAAGGAGAAATACCAAGAAATCAAGTCGGAGGGGGGGTCCAGATATCATAAGGAAATATGGTTTCAAATAGATAAACCTCGCCAAACCCAGTGTTGCGATAAGCCCGAGTAACCAAATTATGTGAGTTCTCAAAAGGATTCGTTCGGTCCTATAAGTTAGGGAAGAACTCCAAGTCTCTAGTGTGGAGATTATAGAGAAGTATATTGAATCTGCACTGAAATGGGCGAATGGTAAAATTGAAGACATTCTTTTTAGAATTTGTTCATGTTTTGAGAACAGTACAATTCCGAATAGTATGGACAAGAGACTCATTAATAAGGGTGGGTCGATATGGGCAGGGAATCCAACGTGCAAAGTGGAAATATCTTGTAAATACGGAGATCCTGATTGGGAAATAAGGTCTATTGGAAGGAGGAGGTAGAAAATAGTGAGAAGAGACAATAGGGTTAAAATAGAAGTAGGGAGCATCATGGAAAGAGGAAGGGGGGAAACATCTTGTTGATCGGAGGAAGGGGTGCCAAAAAATATCATTACGAATCTGAGAGAGTAGACGACTGCGAATGCACTAGCCATGATTGTGAGGAGGGGTAGAAGCCACCAAATCCCACCATAAGTATTAGCGACGGCATATATGCCTTGAAAGAGTAGCTCTTTAGAATAGAATCCACTAGTGGGAGGGAATCCAGCCATACATAGAGAAGCAAAAACTGCAAAACCTGCAGTCAGGGGTAGTTTCTTCCGCAAACCTTTGATTTCAGAAATTGTATTTAGCCCTACTTGGTAAGTTATAATTCCTGCAATTAAAAACAGAGTTGCTTTGAACAGGGCGTGATTGAATAAGTGAAAAGATCCAGATACAAAACCAAGAGATTGGGGTACACCATTTAATGTCAGAGGTATACCAAAACCGATCAGCATTAACCCGATATGGGACGCGGTAGAATATGCAAGAAGTTCTTTGAGAGTGGTAGAGATTATAGCAAAAAATGCGGTGATTACCATTGTGGAAATTCCAAGTGTGATGAGAATGAGGGACCACTCATCTCCAGCTAAAATTGGGTGAAATCTCCCAAAGATATAGACTCCTGCTTTGACCATAGCGGCAGAATGCAAAAATGCAGAAACGGGGGTCGGGGCAACCATCGCGCTTGGTAACCAAATGTGAAATGGTATTTGTGCAGATTTGGATGCCCCTGCAATGATTATAGCAAAAAGAATGGGCAAGAAAATTCCATTTTCCCGAAGAATAAATTGGATGGATTCGGGTTGAGAGAGGAGGAAAGTTAGATCGAAACTGCCAGTGAGGGAATGGATGAGTAAAAATCCAAGAAGCATGAAAAAGCCCCCGAGGGAAGTGATGACTAGTGCTTTCTTTGCAGCAGATCTAGAAGAGGATTCATGGTTAAAATACCCAATTAGTAGATAGGAGGAGAGGGATGTCAATTCCCAGAAAACGAAGAGAACGATCAAATCTGCGGAGAAAACTATTCCGAGCATGGACCCCATGAATACTAATAAAGATGCATAATAGGTCGGGCTTTGGGTCTTTGTTTTCATATATCCAAAAGAATAAATGAAAGTCAATAGCCCCATACCAGAGGCCAGCAAACCAACAAGGATTGACAATCCATCAACGTAAAAACGGAGATGGATATCCAGGGAAGAAATTAGAGGGATGGAAATTGACCCAGTGGTTCCAATGAGATTTAGGATTAAAAACGCACAAATTAGAGCTATGAATGCTGCGAAGTGGGCTGTTTTTTCTTTTAAGACCGGATAAATGAAGAATGTGAATGCAGCTGCAAGAAAGGGTAGGAAAATAATTACAGCCATGGAAAGGAAATTAAGTTCCACAATCAAACGTTTCTGACTCTAAACTGAATTAAGGGCTTCGTTCGGCGGCGAAAAGGGGTAAATTAGAATTTTCAGAGTGGGGGAAATATATTTCCGAAGATTTTTTTTAGGCCCAAGGGACAGGTAGAATATGGATTGGTTGAAGAGGTCACTTTTAGATGCTCCAATAATAGAAAAGGATGGATATCATTATTTTGTACACCCGATATCAGATGGCGTCCCAATGCTAGAACCTGGGCTTTTGAGAGAAATTGTGATTAAAATAATTAATAAAGTCAAGAGGGAGAACTTAGAAAACATTGATAAAATAGTTACACCTGCAGCTATGGGAATACACATTTCCACTGCCTTGTCACTGGTTACAGACATACCTCTAGTGGTTGTCCGGAAAAGAGAATATGGACTAGAGGGGGAAGTGTCATTGATGCAAGAAACGGGGTATTCTAAAAATGAGATGTATATAAATGATATTAGAGAGGGTGACAGAGTTCTTTTGTTGGATGATGTTATTTCCACAGGGGGGACCATAATTGCAATAATGGAAGCATTAGAAAAAATAGGTGCAGAAGTTGTTGATGTTATTGCAGTTATAAACAAAGTGGGGGGCGAGAATAGAGCAGGAGATAAGGGGTATCAAGTTAAAACATTGATAAATATAGATGTAATTGAAGGAAAAGTAGTAATTGTTGATGAACACGGAGATGGATAGTCTATAGTATGTAGAGAAGCGTAGGGGAAACTAATGAGTAGTCTACTAGATCTTTCGGGAAAAATTGCATTGGTGACAGGTAGTTCTAGAGGAATAGGGAAAGAGCTTGCATTGGAATTGGCAAGGGGCGGAGCAGGGGTAGCGATACATTATCTAAAAAATGAAAAACTAGCAGAAAAGGCAGTGGAAGAAATTAGATTAAACGGGGTTGATGCGGTAAAAGTGAAATCTGATATAAGAGATCCAGAGGGGGTAGAATGTCTATTCGAAGAGATAGAAAGTAAGTTGGGGTCGGTTGACATATTAATTAACAATGTGGGAGATCATTCCCCAACACATTGGGAAGATATTGATTTTGAAACGTGGGAGCGAGTGATGGCGACTAACTTCACTGGCACATATTTATGTTCAAAAAGGGCACTTCCAAATATGCGTGAAAGGGCCTGGGGAAGAATAATAAACATAGGTTATGCTTCGAGTGGAAAGGGGTTAGTTAGCACAAAGAATTTCCCATATTTCGTTTCCAAAACAGGAGTTCAGATGTTTACGCGCATGCTTGCTTCGGATACATCAGGAAGTGGGATTACAGTTAATTTATTGTCCCCGTATGTTGTAGAAAATTCAGATACTTTTCCCGCAAAAATTCCGATGGGAAGACCGGCTAAGTTGGAAGAAATGGCAAAGTCCATGTTGTTTTTCCTTGGCCAAGAATCGGATTATATCAGTGGTGCAAATTTAGAAATCCACGGAGGATGGTTGCCAGAAAGGGTGTAATGAATAGGGAGAATAAGCAGTGGTTGTTGCGAAATTTGTATTGGAATTATAGTAGATAATAATAATGGTAAAAGAATATATTGAAGTGAGGGGGGCGGCGGAAAACAATCTTAGAGATCTGAACATAAAAATCCCAAGAGATAAATTAATAGTAATTACAGGTGTTTCGGGGTCTGGAAAGTCATCGTTGGCGTTCAATACGATCTCCGCAGAGGGGCAGAGGAGATATATAGAATCTTTGAGCGCATATGCGAGAAATTTCCTTGGTCAAATGGATAAACCAGAAGTTGAATCGGTAGAAGGTTTATCTCCTGCGATATCGATAGATCAAAAAAACGCAGCGAATAACCCTAGATCGACTGTGGGAACTGTAACGGAAATGCATGACTATTTGAGGTTATTGTACGCGAGAATAGGAATTCCACATTGTCCAATTTGTGGGGAAGAAGTAGGAAAACAGTCGGCTCAGCAGATGGTAAATCGTATTTTAGAACTGCCCGAAATGTCAAAAATAAAAATCGCAGCCCCGATAATTCGGGATCAAAAGGGGGCGTTCAAAGAACTATTCAAAGATTTGATTGCGAGGGGGTATACACGGACGGAAGTGGACGGGGAGGAATATGATTTGGCTGTGGAGATTCCAGAATTGGAAGAAACATATGATCATTCGGTTGATATAATAGTAGATAGAATAGAAGTATCTGAAAATGCGCGTTCGAGGATTACAGATTCGGTTGAGACGGCATTAACAGAAGCAAAAGGCGTAATAAAAATTATTGTTCCAGATCCTTCTTCGGATATAAAACTAGGTGCCCAATTTCGAAGAACTGGAGATCTTTCGGGTAAAACGGATTCGAGACTAATCGTGGAATTTTCCGAAGAATTTGCCTGCAGTAATTGTAAAATAGATTTACCAGAAATAGAAACCAGATCTTTTTCGTTTAACAGTCCACATGGTGCGTGTCCGAAATGCGAAGGTCTTGGGCACATGAAAGAAGTGGTCCAGGATTTAGTAATAAGAAATAAGAATGCCCCTCTGAAAGAGGCGATTGGTCCATGGAATTATAAAGCACCGGTTTACAAGGGTTGGATAGACTCATTGTCTGATCATTTTGGAGTTTCAGTGGATACCCCATTTGGGGAACTGAACCAGGAGATTCAAAATGCGTTTATGTGGGGTACGAAAGAAAAAGTGCAATTAAGAAGATGGACCAGAAGGGGAATGAGATGGAGAGAAGGTCCGTTCGAAGGAATAATTCCGAGTTTGGAAAGGAGATATGTTCAAACGGATTCTCAATCGACTAGAGAGCATATTGAGAAATACATGGCCATAACTACTTGTGCTTCGTGTGAGGGTACCAGATTAAAACCAGAAAGTAGAGCCGTCAAAATTGCAGAGAATAGCATAACAGAAATTAATCAAATGAGCATAGGGGATGCCCTGATTTATTTTACAAATTTGGATCAAGAGTTAAATGATAGAGAAAAACAAATCGCGGAACAGGTTATAAAGGAAATTCATTCTAGGCTGAGATTTATGTGTGAGGTGGGATTGGAATATCTGACTTTGGACCGGGAAGCACGAACTCTCTCGGGCGGGGAAAGTCAAAGGATACGGCTTGCAACACAAATTGGATCTGGATTGGTAGGGGTGCTGTATGTGTTGGATGAACCATCTATTGGACTCCATCAAAAGGACAATGGTCGGTTATTAAATACCCTTGAGGGATTGCGAGATATGGGAAATACACTCATCGTTGTGGAGCATGACGAGGAAACTATGTTTCGGGCAGATTATATTGCAGATATAGGCCCAGGTGCTGGAAGGAATGGGGGAGAAGTAGTGGCACAGGGGACAGTAGAGCAAATTATGAAATGCAAAGATTCACTGACTGGGAAATATCTTTCGGGGGAGAAGGAAATACCAATACCAGAAAAAAGGAGATCTCCAGAGGGAAATATAGAGATCAAAAATGCATTTCAACATAATCTAAAAAATATTGATGTTTCCATACCAATGGGCATTTTCACGGTTATTACAGGTGTTTCTGGGTCTGGGAAATCCACTTTAATTCATGAAGTGTTATACAAAAGTTTAGCTCAGAAAATTCATAAAAATAGATCGATTATTCCAGGAGATCATGGGAGTATAGAAGGGTATGATCAAATTCAAAGTGTAAGATTAATTGATCAAAATCCGATAGGTAGAACTCCTAGATCGAATCCTGCAACATATACAGGAGTATTCACACATATCCGAGAATTATTTTCGAAAACTAAAGTTGCCCTTCAACGTGGATATAAACCGGGTAGATTTTCATTTAATGTCAAAGGAGGGAGATGTGAGATTTGTAATGGTCAAGGTGATGTGAGGATAGAGATGAACTTTTTATCAGATGTCTATGTCGTGTGCGAAGAATGCAAAGGGTCAAGATATAATGATGAGACTTTGGAGGTCAGATATAAGGGGAAAAATATTGCAGATGTTCTTGATATGTCGATAG
>JAKURE010000010.1 GCA_022450005.1 Halobacteriales archaeon | reverse complement strand
AACGTTTTTCGAATAAATATGCAGACTCTTTAAAATTGCAGAATAAACAGCCAGTATTGCAAGCGGTGGTTATATTATTATTGAGATTTGCAACAAAAGTTACAACTTCTCCTACTACTTCTGCTCTTCTTTGGTCCGCTGCTTGTAGAACTTGTTCTTTCCGAAGAGGATCTATTCCAAGAGTATCAGTCCCAGTAGTGAGTAGTTCTACTGCATCATCTACATTTAATCGAGAGCCGCTTCTAGCTTTATCCAGTGCATTTTCAAAGGATTGATCGGTAATTGGCAAGTGATCAAAAGTGAAAGATACACGAGAAGTAGCGGCCATTCTGTGTGATTTTATGCACTGCGAAGAATAAAAGATTAATGAAGAAGAGGTAGGTTGTAACCAGTTTCATTTTCTAGTATGAAATTCCATGTATCTTGGCAATTGCAAGAAGGTTCAGACAATACAGAAGGGTCTTGTCGAAGATTAAAATCTTTGATGGAATTAAATACTTTTTCGTCGCAAGATCCGCAATTATGAGGACCACGGTTGGATCCGGCTCCGACTGGGTCGGAAACAACAAGTACATTGGTTTTCACCGTTTCGCGTAGGACTTGAGAAATGGACCATAGCCAGGGGGGTCGATACCCGTGTGAAAAATAAAGCTGCTCGACAAGAGTGTGTCGTTGGACATTCGAGGGATTCATTGAAACAGTGTGTGCATAAGGGCTTACTTGATTGATAGAATCGATCATGTCGGTTATGGATTCGGATTCGGATAAAAAGGGAGGTTTCAATAGCAAATATGCTTTTATTCCAGCTCCTGCTTGGTTCGCTACATCACTTGCAATGATGAAATCTTCGAAAGTGAAATATTTGTTAATGCAATCTTTCCGGATACGGTCAGAGGTTGTCTCGAGGCCGATTGCGATGTCTACGGATAGATTCATATTTGTAAAATCTGAAATTTTTGATTCGGTAACGAAATCGGGGAGACTCTCGATAACAATTCTATCGCGATTGGAGAATATTTCTGCTATTGATTTTCTAGTCACAGAAGGAACTTCACGTTCGTCGAAAAAAGATCCAGAAGTATAAATTTTTACTTGTCCACAAGATATATTTTTTTGTTTCTCATAATCTAATGCGACTGTTACTTGAGTGAGTAGGTCGTCGTGGGAAACAGATCCGCCCTTGACAGATTCTGCAACATATCCACACATAGTGCATCCGCCGGCTCGAGCCCACCTACATCCCCCGGTATTAAGGATGATAGTGAGAGAATTATAGATACCAGAAGGAGTATTATCCTCATCAATCCAAACTCGAGTTGGAGATTTTGGGTCGTGGGTTTTCTGATTACGGGACCGTATTTCACGCATCGTGAGATTGTGTGCGTCCATTCCTTTTCCAAGTTCATAGACACTGGAAGAGGGTTCACTCATGGTAAGAATGAGACGTGGGGATGTAAAACAAGTGCGGAAATGGAAATATCGAACGTGAGGAGTTGGGTTTACCGGAAAATACTATTCATAGTAAGTCTATGGAGTATCATGAGTAAAGGAAAACCAGAAAAAAATAGAAGGATAAACGTCCCAGATGAAGCTTGGGAGGAATATATAATTGATGCTGATTTCCATCTCAACTTATTTGACCCAAAAGAATATTTAGAGTACATTGAAGACCCCCGACTAAAGAAAAAAATAGAAGTCGGAGGGATTCCTAAAGGGGTGACGGGTGGATGGGTTTTCCCATATGCCCATCATATCGCTGATTCGCTCAATACGCAAGGGACAGCGTTAGTTGCAGAAGAGATAGATGGATTGAAGAAACAATATGCAATTGACGCAGTGATAGTTGGACCGGGAATGATTAATCTACCAACAGCACGGTATCCAATTGTAAAAAATGCAATAGTAAAGGCATACAACGACTACATAGTAGACAAAGTTATCGATGTAAAAAATGGCATTTATGGATTGGCTATCGTCCCCCAGTGGGACCCAGCAGCATGTGTAGAAGAAATAGAAAGAATGAAAGATGAGAAGGGAATCGTGGGAGTTCAGGGATGGTATAGCCCTCAGACTTTATTTGGTGCGATAGAATATGAGGAAATGCACAGAGAATTGGTAAAGGAAAAATTACCATTGGTTTTACATGGTAGTGGGTTTACATCTAGGTTTGATTTACTAGGGAACTCGATGAAATCGGTCGTCGAAGCTTTGACTTTGTCTTGGACGTACAATGCCATGGCAAATGTACTGAATCTTATATTTACAGGGACGTTTGATCGGCACGAGGATCTAAAAGTGGTGATACAAGAAGCAGGTACCAACTGGGTTCCTTTTGCATCTCTAAGAGCTGATGAATGCTATTATGCATTGCCAGAAGATGTGATGCTTTCACACAGAATGTTTGAAGATGGAAATGATTATTTGAAGCATATGCCAAGTGAATATTTCTTCAAGAATATGTATTATACAACACAACCGATAGCCCTTCCAAAAAACCCTGATCATGTTAAATCCATGTTCGAGATGTGCAGGGCTTCGGAAACATTCTTATATTCAAGTGATTGGCCCCACAATACATTCGATCCTCCAAATTGGTTGTTCAATAACAGAGGTATAGACAAAGAGACTCGGGCGAGAATTTGCCATGGTAATTCAAAGGAAGTATTCGGAATATAATATGCGAGAGAAAATTATTGGCAGGATTGAAGATTTTCCAGAGGGTAGAGGAACGGGGGTTAAATTGGGTGGTTTGAAGATAGCGATTTTTAACATAGATGGTAAGTTGTATGCAATTCATGATAGTTGTCCGCACAAACATGCCCCATTGCACGAGTCGGGATCAAATAGATACAATAGTGAAAAATGTGGAGGAACATTTCTTGGTGAAATAGATTTGGAATTAAAGATGATTAAATGTCCCTGGCATGGGTTAAGATTTGATCTCGAAACTGGAGAGAGTCCGGTATTAAAGAGAAAAATACCAGTCTATAATGTGGTTGTTCGGGAGGATGGCGAAGTTGCAGTTGTTGTTTAGAGTTTTTGTACGTGACGAATGTCGATAGCAACTCCTCGAGAACTTTGTTGCATCTCAGGACCACTCATAATTGCCCGTCCAACTGCGAAAGCCAAAGGGCCTTGGACAAGAACCTCATCGCCGGGCCTAATGGTTTCGGGGGCTCTGACCACGCCGGGGGCGAGTACACTTCCTTGGGGGACAAAATTATCGATGGTAACAGTTGGAATATTAAACTTTGAATTTTTTAATTTATTGGCACCATGTAAGGTTAGAGAAAAAAGCCCATATTCAGGTAACAAAGTAGCAATTTGATCGGTGTCAAATATCCTTCGGGCAAAATATTTTCCTTTGAGTGTGCAGTCTGTGAATAATAAATCACCCGCACCATTTCCAAATTGATAGTCTGCGATGGCTTGGGCCTGATAGAGCATGCGCTCGCGGCGGGAATAATGAGGTACGAGAGACAATGACTTATCTAAATTTTGCAGAGATGCTGGAGAAAGTGGATGATCTACTACGGTGTACTCAATCGGAATGCTAGAATTTTTAGTGGCCAGTTCGACGATGTCCCGGTATCCTCCAGAGGGGACGTGTGCGATAATGTTTGAATAAGAATTCGACTCTATATATTGCGATAATAATTTCGAGATTTTTGTAACCTCATCGGAACTCCAATTTCCTGTTACAACCGTGTCATAATGTTGTGCAGGGTATGTTAACTCTAATTCTTGGGGTATGATTCCAAGGGGTGAGGAGATAGACACTTTATGACCACGGAAGCGGATTGATTGGTGGAAAAATCGATGGCTCTTTGACTTTGAGTAGGGCTTTTTTGCAGAACACGGTACGAGTACTAAAGGATGTGAAAAGCGATTTTTGTACCGTTTGAGAATGCGCTCTTGGAAGCGGGTTATTTCAATACGGTTGAGTGAATCTTCAGTGGTGGCGATGAATCCTTCCTTACGTGCGACAGGGGTTCTTTGTTCTAAGTAATGTGAGTTCGAATCCAAATAACGAAAAGCTGCAGTTAGCCACGTGTTATGGCGAACTTGGCCTTCAAGGTAATCTCGTATGTGGTTTGATCGAACGTATTGTGTAACGAGAGAAAGTTCATTTTTCAGAGCGTTGATGTTATGAGTGGCACAATCCTCATTTGTAAATTTATCTAGGGGGATAGAGCAGGAGGAACAGCGGCAAGGTAGTTCGTCTAAAGTTTCTAAGGGAGACTCCCCAGTAGGCAATAGATACATTCCTTGTAATCCAGATAATACTGCGCGTGTTGTGTCGAAAAGGTCTATACCTAAATAAACAAAAAATGATAGATTCTGTGGAGTGGCAATACCAGGTAAGTAAAGTGCGGAATCGGGGGGTATTGATATCTTTGTTTGGATGATATCGTTGCAAAATTTCTGAGGAGGTCCAAGGGAATGAGATGCTGTGGATAAGATATAAGCATCTGTGTGTAAATCAGAGGCTGTTTTTGGTGAGATGACGGCTGCAGTGGGAGAATCCATATCGGGGGGTTCGACAAAAAAAGCATCTTCGAGGATGGGTTCGGTTCCAGGGGGGAATCCTCGATGAGGCAAAATAAGAAGTTTATCAATAGAAGGAGAAGGTGGTATTTCTTTTTCAGTTGCCCATAAACTTCCAGAATTGTAGAGAAAGTCATCGCAAATAGCAGGTGTGGGAAGGGGTGTGGGAAATCGTAATTTGCCCAGGCGGGCAGATCCATCCCTATGTGTAACTTCAAAATATTTGGTCATTGTAATAATTCTAGTTGTGCCATATTAGGAGGATAGGTTGATAAATTTTACATCATCGGGTAGAGTTTCTAGAATTGGTTGGGGCCAATTATTATGTGCGAATGTGAAGGCTGTTTTGGGGTGGAGAGAAACTAGAGTTGAGATTCCAACTACGGCTTGTTTGAGTGAAATTAGATCGGTATTGAATGGAATTTCTGCAGTGAGAGGATATGTGTGAGACAGACTATAGGGGAAAGGACCAAAAGGTGGTTTTACGTGTAAAATTTCACTATAATTGGAAGCCGATGGAGGAGGAACAGTATCTGTTGTTAGTAGCACATTTGTTCCAATATTGATTCGAGATAAATGATTATGGTGCCTTACTATTTCGGGTCGAAGGGGACTCAGATCAGAAATGTGGAAAAATGTTCCTTTGACAGATGGATCCTGTCTTTCGAGTTGTGCAGAATATCGAAATAGTGCACGGCATCCATCGAGCATGGCAGGGTGGGAAGCGGATCTGAGTTCGACTAGCTCGAGGAGATTTCCTTCTTTTATTGCAACTTTTATTCTATTTAATTCTCCAAAACTGACGTAAAGATTATGCTCTGCTAATAGAGATTCACATTCTAATTTAGATAAAGTTCGGAGTTCGGATGGCGCATAGGTAGAACATACGGGGCAATGGCAAGGGAAATGGTCTAGATCTGCAAGTTGTTTTGTTCCTTGAGTGGTGAGATAGGACCCACGTCTAGCGTACAGGGCATAAGCGGCAGAGTCGAATAAGTCGCAACCAGCGGCGACTGCTAGAGCAAACATCATTGGGTGGCCAGCACCAAAAAGATGAACAATGGCGTCGAATCCGAGACCACGTTTAGTGGCCATGATGATATCGACGACATCCTTAAACCGATATTGCGTGAGTAAAGGAACGGCGGCCCCAATGGGAAAAACTTCGAATCCAAGAGCATAGGCTTGCTTGGCCGCTTGTTCTCGTAAATCGAGATGAGTAGAACCTTGGATAGGAGCGGATATTAGCATATCACCGTCAACTAATGATTTGGATAGTTCCAATCGTTCGAATGTGGTTTCTAAATCTAGTTGGGCGGTTTCAAGAGGGGCGTCGGGCGGGGTTGGTATATCAAGAGGAGTTGCGATATCAGAACCTATGGCATCCTGGAAATGAATAATTTCAGAAGCAGTGACATCTACATTTCCGTATTCTGCTAGCTGGAAAGACCCCGAATCGGTCATAATTGCACCGGGGAAATCTAAGAATTCATGGAGCCCTTTCTCAAGAGATTCGGCGTGTAGGTGGTCATCTTGATGTATGATGTAGGAATTAGTTATGAGGATTTGGGCACCGAACTTCGAGGCGAGAGTTGAAGGGGAGATAGTTTGTAATTTTGGATTTATCACAGGGAGAAGTGCGGGGGTTTCAACTACAACATTAGACCTAGGAACTGTAAAATGTCCAATTCTACCGTTTGCATCACAATCGCGGAGATCGAAAAGACCCTGAGTCATTAGGGTGCCATAAGAGTGTATGAAGCAAAAGTAGTTCGTAAAAAAGTGGCAAATGAGGAGTGGACAGGGGGCAGAGGGTTAAAGCCAAAAATATAATAAGGTGGTAGACAAAAAAAGAACAAGCGAGGTAAAACGTATAAATGAAGAAGGACCTGATTACGGTGAATATTGATGTTGGAGGAACTTTTACAGATGGATTTTTCGTGTGGAACGATAGGTTAGCTTCTGCGAAAGTTCCAACTACAGGTCACGATTTGACGGTTGGTTTTATGGAATGTATTGAAAGTGGGGCTGAAAAAATGGAAATGGGTCTATCTGAAGTTTTATCAAAGGCTAGTATGGTTAGGTTCTCTACTACTATGGGAACTAATGCCATTATAGAAAAAAAGGGAATGCAAATTGGGTTACTAGTCACCTCTGGGCAAGAGGGGGAACTTTATTCTGTGGAAGGTGAATTCAAAGCTAGCGATTATTTTGTCAATGCAGAACTGATAGAAGGTGTAGAAGAAGAAATCGACATAGAAGGAAAAGTGATCATAAGGCCAAAAGTGGAACAAACGCTGAAGGCCGTAAAAAAATTGCAAGAATCCGGGGCTCGAATGATAGTGATTTCATTGAAGAATAGTTATTGGAACGATGCAAATGAAAGGGAGGTTAAAAGGTTAATTCAAGAAGAATATCCTCGTCATTATTTGGGATCAGTTCCTACGTTAGCTTCGTTTGAAGTTTCGTCTCGTCCTGATGATTATCGTAGGTTGAATACAGTCGTGGGAAACGCATACATTCATCGTCCGATGAAAGTTTCTTTATACAGAGCAGAAGACAAAATAAGGTCTCACACATATAATAAACCGCTATTCATTGGCCACTCTAGTGGCGGGGTTGCGGCAGTAGCTAAGACGAGAGCTATAGATACTTTAAATTCAGGACCAGTTGCGGGAGTTTTTGGGGTCAAAGCTCTCTCTGATGAATATCAGACAGACATTATTGGAGCGGATATGGGAGGCACTAGTTTGGATCTGAGTGTTGTAAGAAATGGGGAGCTTCCATTAGAATTGAGTCATGAAATAGAAGGATTGCCAACACATATTCCCGCAATCGCAGTTCAAACAATAGGAGCGGGAGGAGGTTCGATAGCAAAGGTAGAAGCGGGAGAACTCCAGATAGGTCCGGAATCTGTGGGTGCAAATCCAGGTCCGGCTTGTTTTGGGAAGGGTGGAAAAATGGCAACAGTGACTGATGCCGATGTAGTTTTAGGCAGAATAAGTTCAGATTTTTTCCTAGGGGGAAGATTGGAATTGTCAGTGGACAAGGCCCGGAAAGCTATAGAAGAACATGTGGCTGGGGAGAGGAAAAATAAAGTCGAAGAAGCAGCAAATGAGATAATTATGGGGGTTGAAGAAAAAGTAAAGGACGCGGTAGTAAAAGTAGGTTCAGGGATTGGGACTGTTGTGGCCTATGGGGGTGCTGGGCCAATGCACATGACAGGGTTGGTTAAAGAAAAGGGCATAAAAAGAATAATAGTTACACCACATTCGGCTATTTTTTCTGCATTTGGTGAATCGATGATGGGTATTCTCCATACATACACGAGACCGCTGTTGCAAAAATCCAATGTAGAAGAATTAATTAGTCAGATGAAAATAGATGCAGAGAAAGATATGAAATCTGAGGGATTTTCTTCAGATGAGATCAAATTCGATGTAGATGCTATAAGCTATGATCCGAGTGAGAGGGTAGATGGGTTTGTGCCTATAGAAAAAAAGAGAAAGAAAGGTGAGCTTGTTACATTAAGGCTTCATGCTAGAGGTGAGGCTCCAGTATCTGTGTTTACGAGGGGGAAATGTGGAGAAGAAGATCCAAGAATTGCCAAAATAGGAGAACGAGAAGTAATATGGGGAGATGAGAAAATATTCACTCCAGTGTTCATATTTGAAAAATTACAGAAGGGGGCAATTGTAGAAGGACCAGCGATCATTGAATCAATAGACACTACAATACCAATTGTAGAGGGTACTTTTTTTCGGGTAGATGCCATAGGAAACGGGATCATAGGATCCAAACGATCAGATATCGTGAGCTCGTGATCCAAAGTGAGGAGTAGAGATTAAAGAGATCCCATTAAATTGTGGATAGTCTCTGGTGGGGTTTGTATAGGGATAGTCCATTCACTAGACAGAAGTGTATTGGGAGGGATAGAATCAAGGAATATGTTGACTGAATCAGTTTCAAGAGAAAGAATAGAAGAAGGAATTCCAAGGGCAAAATGAATACCAGAATCTTGTGCAGATTTTATAGATTCTTCGGGGGAAGGTGTTGATCCAGTTATCAAATCGAACCCCAAATCTGCTGCACCTTTAATTTGAGTAGGGGAAGTTTCTCGGGTGATTAATGCTCCGAAAGCTTCGTAATGGGTTATGATGTTGGGCAGAGGAGATAGGGTTTGTACATAAAGAGGGTCGGATATGGACAATCCAGAGGGATCGAGGATTGCAATTCCATCTGCCCCAGATTCTAGATAAGAGTTAGCAAGCTGAGAAAGGGCAGTCTCAACAGAAAAAAGAACTTCTTCCCGGATCGAATCATCATTTTTACTGGAAGAGGAGAGGAGAGAATTTGATATAATTTCTGGACTTGAAATCCCGCCTATAATCGCGCAGTCAAGAGATTCTTTGAGGCGAGATGTTACAGACAAGACTTGGGGGATTCTTCCACCAGTTAAGATGGAATCTGCATCCATATCGAGGGCATCTTCCATGGTGTGAATATGTCCATCCTCAGGAGAGGGCATATAGCCCATCGCCGTAGTTTCTAGTGTTGTATCGAAAGAAACACAAAGTGCAGGTAGATCGAACAGATCTACAACATTATGCAAAGATTGATAAAGGCTGTTTTCATTGGATTCCATTTCACCTACATCAAAAGAAGAAAGTTTTCCTGCGAACTCATAAAGCCAGATTAAAGGGGAAGGTTTGGATCCAAAAAGTGATAGAAATGAATCCATTAGATGTGTTAATTAGGAGAAGTGGTGGGAGGTCGAAGTAACAATGCTAATCCACCAGCACATAAAGCCAATCCTGCACCAATTAGGAAAGTCGCAGTCCAGCCAGCAGATACAACAAGCCAGCCAGCAACAGCCCCACCGAATATACCACCCCATACTTTTCCGGAGTAGAGAAGAGCATAGTTTGCAGATGAATTTTTCGAACCATAATAATCTGCGACAACACTAGGGAATAGGGTGTATTGAGGGCTCCAGAAAAACGTTGCTATGAATACAGAGAAAATGAAGCCTATACTGAGACCCATATAACCGAAGAAGAGAGTCCCAAGAAGACCTAAACCACAAAGAGTAAATGAAATTGCCATCGCGCGTTCACGGCTAAATCCGAGTGAGATTCCAGGAATACGGTCATCGGAGATATATCCCACGACCAATCGCCCAACCCCACCTGCGATGGGGAGTATGGTTGCAGATGCAGTCACCGCCGCAAACGTCAAGCCTAGATTTTCAGCTAGCAGGACTACTTTTGCGGTCAAGGTTAGACCGGCACCACTTACTGCGACAAACATTAAATACATTAACCAAAACTGCCAAGTTTTGATCATTTGACCTGATGTGAATTCGTTAGATTGAGATGGTGATTGAGTGGATTTTTTCTCAGAAACAGATTTGGTGGTTTTGGTTTTAAGCCAGTTTTCAGGGGGGTCTCGAAGGATAACTGCCCCCACAATAACTCCAATTAGTATCAATAGACCCATGTTTTGGAGGACATCGGGATAACCAGCTGCAGTTGCATTTACTCTAACATAGGGTATAAAAAGGGCACTCCCACCAGCAAAAGCCATTGTTCCTATACCTGTTGTAAGCCCTCTACGGTCTGGGAACCATTTTAGAGCCGTGTTAACAGCCACGGTGTAGATGATACCCACACCAATTGCCCCTACGGAATATAGAACGTATATTTGCCACACTTCGGTTGCCTGGGAAATCCCAATATAACCCCCACCAGCTAGAATTCCTGCGAGAAGAGTTAATTTCTGAGGACCGTATCTATCTCTCCACCAACCAACGGGGAACTGAGATCCTGCTTGGAATATGACAAAGAGGGTGAATACCACGCCTAAAACACTTAACGGAACACCTAGACTATCTGCCATGGGGCCTTCGATAGAAGACCATACGTACTGATATGGACTGACTAAACCCATCATCAATGCTGCTGCTATAATTTGCCACCATCTAGAAAAACCCAATATCTCACGGGAAAGGGCGGGATAATCGGGAGATGAACTATTCATGGCAAAGAGAAGTTGTCTGTAGGCATTATAGTTACGAGTGTGAAAAATAGATGGGATTAGATGTTTTGAACATCTAGTAAGTTGTGCGTAATGATGATCGATTGGTCGGCGTGTAAAGAAACGGGTCCGAGATTAATGGTTGTTTGAGTGTATTCATTCAATATGTCAAGTTCAGAAGGAGAGAAATTTTGATGATCTGAAAGAATGAACACGGGTTCAGAGGGAAACACGAATGTTTGAGAGGAAATGCCACTCTCGTTTAGATGGATGAAAGTCCCACTTGGATCAACAGAATTTAACAATGATTTAAGATCCCGTTTCGAAATATAGATTCCAGGAGTACTCTCTATTTCAATTTGGCCAACGATTTCTGGTATTTTTTCTAACGCTTTTTTTATCAAAGCTGCAATGCACCTCTCATCGGGATGTAAATAACGTGTTTCGGGGCTTTCGATTCGAATGGAAATTTTGTTTTGTAATAAAAGATAAACTCGGACATTGTGCCGTAGTGCATGTGAAGTCAGAAGAGATGCCCCGACACACCTGCAAAGTATATCCATCCTCCCTCCACTTCCGGGGAGGTCATTGAGAGAAAAATCGGGTGTTATTGTTGCGGTGTGACTTATCACTATGAATTGCCGCATAGACCCATTTTTATTACAAAGGGTAAATCTCCATCGGTAGGGAGAGACCATTGTTAGGTTAAAATAAGTGGAACGAATGCAGAATTACTTAAGTTTTATCAATAGTAGTAGTACATAGAGATGGATTTGTTTGAAGAAGTGGAAGAGATAATGGGCCAAGGGGAGATTTGTGATTCTTGCTTAGGTCAGATATTTGCAGATAGAGGACATGGTTTGACTAATAGGGAGAGGGGGAGGGCTTGGAAAACCGTGTTGGCCATGGAAAATAAGAAAATTGTGGAAAGGGGAGTGGATTGTTGGGTGTGTTTGGGGGAAAGTTATCGATTTGGAGAATGGGCAGATTTGGCCGTGGCAGAAGTTGGAGAAATTGAATTTGAAACGTATAAAATTGGCACTAAAATGTCTCCGTTACTTGACGAGAATGCTAAATTATTAAGGGAGCTCGTGGGAATATCAGTAGATTCAGGTGAGTTTCTCAAAACAGAAATGAATCGAGAGGTTGGGAAAATTATAGGAGATAGGACGGGGAAATCTTTTCAAGAGGATAGCCCAGATATAGTGATACTATTGGATGTTTCGACTAGATCTGTCGAGATTCAGGTGAGTCCAGTATTCATATATGGGAGGTATAAGAAATTGATCAGGGGGATTCCACAAACTAAATGGCCGTGTGGCGGGTGTAGGGGGAAAGGAACAAATTTAGAGGGCGTGTGTGAACGGTGCGGTGGTTCTGGAAAGCAATACGAAGAGAGTGTGCAAGAGTTGATAGATTCGGTGGCAATTGGAGCCACAGAGGGGGAGAGTTCTACATTCCATGGTGCAGGGAGAGAAGATATTGATGCGAAAATGTTGGGTACAGGGAGACCATTTGTAGTAGAAATTAAAACCCCTAAAAAAAGATCTGTAGATCTTCAAATATTGGAAGAAAGCATGAACAAAGCTGCAATTGGGAAAGTAGAAGTAGAGCTAGAAGGCGTCGTGAGTAAAAAAATGGTGGCACATATAAAGGAGTTGCCTGCATCAAAAACGTACGAAGCTGGAGTTAAATTTGAAGATGTTGTAGAAAAAAAGTTATTAAAAAAGGCGCTCGAAGTGTTAGAAGAGGTTGAAATTGAACAAGATACCCCTACGAGGGTTATCCATAGAAGAGCAGATAAAACTAGAGTGAGAAAAGTATATTCTGCGAAGGGGGAGCTCGTAAGCCCTACGGGAGCGAATTTGGAAATCCATGGGGAAAAGGGACTTTACATAAAAGAACTAGTTAGCGGAGACGGTGGTAGAACAAAGCCTAACTTAGCGGAGTTAGTGGGGGTAGGAGCGGTAGTGGAAACATTAGATGTGGTTTCAGTAGTTGCAGAGGATGGTAGTTTCCGTGTTCCAGAGTATATGCTTAGGCAAAAAGAAAGTAAAGGTATGGAGAAATAATGGCCATAATTGGTGTGGATGAAGCTGGAAAGGGACCAGTAATAGGATCGATGTTTGTTGTGGCAGCTAGAGTACAATCAGAAGGGGACTTGCCGGATGACGTAGTGGATTCAAAAAAACTCACGGCAAGACGTAGGGAAGAAATTTCAGACAGACTCGTCGAAGTTGAATTTTTCTCGATGAGTACACAAGAAGTAACCATCGAAGAAATTGACAGACCAGATTCGAATATGAACATATTAACTGCAGAAGCTCATGCGAGGGCAATATCAGAAATAGCTGAAAATGGAGATTACATATATGTGGATGCTGCCGATGTCAATCCGGAGCGTTTTGCCACGAGGGTTCTAGATGGATTGGATGTTGAAGTTCAGATTATTTCAGAACACAAAGCAGATCAAAAGTATCCAATTGTTAGTGCAGCGAGTATACTCGCAAAAGTAGCGAGGGATTCACATGTTTCGGATTTGGCCAAGACATATGAGAATATGGGCAGTGGTTATCCTTCAGATAGTAGAACTATAGATTTTTTGGAGAGATATATTTTAGAGAATGGGACATTGCCCAATTGTGCACGCAAATCCTGGAAAACAAGTAAGGATATAATAGGAAGAAACGCTCAAAAATCGATTGAAGAGTGGGGTTAAAATATAATTTATTTTAACTTAAGTAAGAATTTTAGAATGTCACCATAGGCGGGACGTGTTATGAGTACCCCTATGAGGACGCCTAAAATTGTTACTATTGCAAAACCACGGAGATCGCCGAGTGAAAGTACAGCTAGAGGGCTCAGTGCAACTATGGTCGTCACTGCTGCTGCTCCAATGATCCAAAATGCTGCCCTGAAACGATTACGGAAGATTCTTTTTGAGGAAACAGAGCCTTCGGCCATGACTTCATCGGCGATGATGATTAAATCATCCACACCTGTTCCGATAACTGCTATAAATCCTGCAATGTGTGAGAGGTCCAACGCTAGGCCAATGCCAGAAGAGAAACCCAATAGGATGATAACTTCGGATAATGCAGTGATAACCATGGGGAAGGCTACTTTTATTTCACCATAACGGAAGAACACTACTGCGGCGACTGCCAAGATAGCGATTAGGCCTATCAGAAATGAGTAGATTTTGAAATTCTCTGCCAAGCTGGGAGAAACAAAATTGATTGTGCCAGAATCTAAATCGAGTGGTGCAGGTAACGCTCCGGCTCGGAGATTAAGACGGAGAGAATCTGCATTCGTTCTGTTTGTAGAGGTCATAACAAAATTCTTACTGTTGATGAACTCGCCTTTCGCCAATGATGTAGAAAGACCGGGAGAGATAGATGCAGAGTAGACTATATCCCCATCTAGGACGGTGTGAATACAATATCGCAGTTCTCGGGGGATTGAATTTGTACAAGTATTAGAATTGCTTTGAGAAGAAAATCCGTATTGCTGCATGTATATCTGGAAATTCGAAGCCCCTTCTTCGGTCAAAGTGACAGGCACATGGGGAGATCCAATAGAAACGGTTGGGTCCTGAACGGTTCCAACAGTTGCTATGTCATCTTGTGTAAGTACTACTACAGTTCCCCATTCTTTAGTTTCAGTTGGGAATTGAATCATTACCTCCACTGATCCGCGTTTTTCGACTAATTTTCGGACTTCATTACTATTATAATTGGGAACCTCAATTATGATAAAATATTGACCAGATGGCGTTGTTGACTGTTGTACGGTTGCACCGGTAAGTCCAGATTCATCGAATTTTTTGTTAAGCACTTCAAGGGTAGTTTTGCGAGTTTGTGCGGTGACCCCTGGGCGGATTTCACTATAAGATAGGTTGGCACGAGAAAGGGCTAATTTGAAATCTTCTACCGGGATATCTGCGAATATTTCAAAAGTCCCAATCCCACCTGATCCTATTTTAGCATCGACATCGCTGCGAGATAAAGAGGGAAATTGACTTAACACGGTTTCTTCTACATTTGATTCCTGATATCCGACGAAAGACACTTCTTCTGCGGTCCAACCAACAAGAGGAGCCCGTACACGGGTGCCACCAGAAAGGTCTAGCCCATAACTGAGGTTTAGATCCAAGCTATCGGAAGTGGAGGTAGAAGTTGATCCGATGGGAGAGATGACAATCACACTGAGGATTAGAAGAATTGAAAGGGCAAAGATACGCCAATTGGAACGAATATTCATTGTAGACCCTCGACGTACCAACGTAGGAGACTGAAGTTTAAGAGATAGGTGTTGAGCAAATCCACAAGTAAGCCGAAAATAAGTACCACACCAATCGAAGTTAGAAGATCGACACCGAATAAAAATGAGGATATGGTCATAACTGTGATTGCAGAAAGTGATGTGAAAGTCATAGTAAGTCCAGTTCTCATAGCATTGTAAGTGGATTCGTAGAAGTTCCCTTTACGCTTTAATATATGATTTGTAAGTAATATATCAGAATCGACACTGTATCCTATTAACATTAATAAGGCTGCCACAGTTCCCAAAGATAGTTGAATGCCCAACAAATTCATAATGGCAAGAGGAATTAGAATGTCTCCTAAAGCAGAGAGGACTACTGCTAGTGAAGGAACTAATTTTCTGAATAAAAAGAAAACAACAATTGCCATTCCAATAAATGCCATCATGATTCCAAGTAGTGCTAATGTTTGAGATTCTGCTCCAAAACTCGGGGAAGTACTTTGGACTGCTAAAACCTCGAAGCCAGCATTGCTTGAAGCAAGTTCTAACTGTTCGGGTTGAACGGTGGAGGATTGAAATGTGACTATATATGCATTAGTTTGGGTTGCAATAGGCCGGATAGAATCAATAGGCCAGTTGAATGTTGAATAAATGGGATCAGTCCCACCAACAGATATTAATGTAATTTCAGTCCCACCAGTAAATTCTATCCCGGGATTAACGGGTGATCCTGTAGCGAGATACCACCCACCCAATATTAGAATTGAGACCAATAAAAGGGTTAGAGGGATAGAAGCGAGTTGTTTATTCGAATATTTCTTAAAAGGAAAAGATTCGACGTTGAACTCAAACATACGAATTAGCGGTGTTAGTTAGAGCGGATAAGGCTTACTACAGTGAATTTATAAATCAGTAACGAAGAGAAGGTAAGAATTACAGTCGGTCGCTACTAAAGCCTATCATGGAAAAGGTCCCAGAAAGGTCAGAAATTGCTCAAAAATATAAATGGGATTTGGAAAGTATATATTCTGAAAATGGTGAATGGAAAAATTCACTCGAGGGTGTCAAGAAAAGATTGGATGAATTTGGACCATATGAGGGAAGGGTTTGCGAAAATGGAGATACTTTACTAGAATTATTGGACCTATCGGAGTCGGTGATGCGAGAGATGGGAATGGTGATTTCATATGCAAAATTGCACTCTGACGAAGATAGAAGAAACCAAAAATATCAATCTATGTTGATTGAAGCTAGATCGGTGGCGGCAAAACTAGGAGGAGTGACTAGTTTCATTGAACCAGAAATTCAAGAACTAGATTACGAAAAATTAAAATTGTTATTGAAATCAAATGCAGGGCTTGATATTTATCATCATTATTTAAACGAAATAATCCGGGTTAAAGATCATGTTCGTTCGGCAGAGGTTGAGGGATTATTGGCAGAGATGGGGGAAATATTTTCAGCCCCAAGTGAGGTTTATGGATTGTTAATGAATGCAGACATATCATTTCCAAAAGTTAGGGGGGAAGATCAAGAGTTAATTGAGATCACCCACGTAAACTTCACTAAATTTATGAGAGAAGGGGAGAGGGGGCTTAGAAAGAAAGTTTATCAGAAATTTTATGGAGAGATGGGAAGATTCAGAAATACCATAGGGTCTATGTTGAAGAATAATATTATTGTAGATGTCAAAATGGCCCGGGCACATAATTATGAAAATGCAAGAGATGCCGCGATGGATGGGTCAAATATCCCGACAGAGGTGTACGATGGATTGGTGAATACAGTTAGGGAGAATCTCCATGTTTTGCATCGGCATGTTGAATTAAAAAAGAAGAGTCAAGAATTGAATCAGATGAAAATGTGGGACCTATATGTTCCAATAGCCCATGGAAAAAGTCCAACGGTGGAATACGATCAGGCATTAGAATATGTGGTTGAATCAGTTTCTCCTCTTGGGAAAGAATATGAAAATGCGCTTAAAAGTGGTGTTAATTCGGGGTGGATTGACGTGTATGAAAATCGTGGGAAGTACTCGGGAGCATATAGTGGAGGAACCTATGACACAAAACCATTCATACTTATGAATTATCAGAATGATATTCAGTCTATGTTTACTCTAGCTCATGAGATAGGGCATTCAATGCACTCTAGATTGACCAACGCGTCTCAGCCGTATGTGTATTCAGGTTATGACATATTTGTAGCAGAGGTCGCGTCTCTTGTTAATGAGACTCTTCTGACAAATTATCTTTTAGAAACAGTAGAAGAGGAATCATTCCGGGTTCAGGTTCTTGATGAAGCTATAGAGAGATTCAGAAGTACATTGTTTAGGCAAACCATGTTTGCTGATTTTGAACATCAAATTCATAATGTTGTAGAATCGGGAGGAGCATTGATTCCAGATACATTTGATGAGATATACAGAGAAATAAAAAGTGAATTTTACGAGCCAATTGGCATGGATAAATACATACAAAGAGAGTGGATGCGAATCCCGCACTTTTATTATAACTATTATGTGTATCAGTATGCTACAGGTATCTCTGCTGCAGTGTCACTGGCGCAAAGTCTGATAGAGGGGAATAGTAGCCAACAGGATAGATATATTTCATTTCTCAAATCGGGATCAAGTGAGTACCCCATAGAGTTGCTGAAAGAAACAGGGGTAGACATGGGGTCAAAAGAGCCAATTGAAAAATCTATATCAGTTTACGAAGAATATCTTACGGAAATGGAGGCGATTATTGGTGGAGAATAGATATGCAAGATGAAACGATGACAATAAGAATTACGTGCGGATCGGGAGAAGGTCCAACGGAAATAGCATCGTACGATGCTGCCCTTCATGAAGCGGGCATAAGTAATTACAATATAGTACAGGTTTCATCGATGATTCCGAGAGAAGCAAGAGTGGAAGTTGTCAAAAAAATGCCAGATTTGGGGCCATTTGGGAATAGACTCTGGGTAGTTCAGGCGAAAACCACGGTGAGGGGGAGAAATAAAAAAGCAGTTGCGGGTTTGGCATGGGCCAAGGGGGGGAAAGCAGGAATATTCTATGAATCGTCCGGAGGAGACGATGAAGAGAATGTTAGAGAAGAACTAAATCAAGGAATAGAGTATTGCAAAGGTCTCAGAGACTGGGAATTTGGAGACACAAATATGAAAATAAATAGCTCCAATATTAGTAAAAGTGAGTTTGTGACATCGGTTGTTGTGGGTGTGTATGGAAAAAGTGAGAATATGTTTTAGGAACAGATATTATTTTCCCCAAAAAGGATCTTTAGTTCGTTTTACTCGGGCAAAATGAGAGAGTGTTTCGCATTCATCATTTCGAAGATCGTCGTGGAAAGTATCTTCCAATGCTTTAACATGTTTCTCATGGACATCTACCCAAAGTTCAGATTTTTCATCTACTTGCCGTCCGATAGTAGGGCCATCGAGAGAAACGCTGACTTGTTCTCCAATTTTTGCGTGAGTGACTGATTCTCCTTGGTGGTGAATATCTTTGACAAAGCCTATTCTTTTAAAGTCATCTTGAAGGGGAATGGCTACTGGTGCACCTTTTTGGAGTGTTCCAGAAAGTATTTCCACCCCCACAATTGCCGGATTTGATTGTCGAAAAATGTGGTTTTCGAGTATCTGGAAATGTGCAGGTCGGGTTAATTTCTCAAAAAGGTTCTTTCGCCTATACGAAGACAGTTCTTCAGTGTAAGATTCGTACTCTTCAAGGAGGTGGTAGATGACATCGTTTGTAAGAATTTTAACATCTTTTTCCCGTGCGTGGCGTGCCGCATCTTCTATTAAGTTGACATTGAAACCCAAGATGAGTCGGTATTGTTTTTCATCGGTAGTACTAGCTAAGGAGATATCCCTGGGTGCTATATCGCCAACTGATGCTCGCATTACAGGGATTCCTATATCAGAGAGTGCCTTGGAAAGTGCCTCAAGACTACCGAGAGTATCAGCGCGAATTACAACTCCAGAATCTTGTGTGTCGATCTTTGCTTTTTCTAACTCAGATTCTATTTCGAGGAGGATAGAATCGATATTTGAATCGCGAACTGATCGGAGGGGAGAGCCCACTAAAACGTTGGAAAGATTTGGTGCTGCGATTCGGATGCCAGATGCTGCAGTGACATAGGAGGTTCGGGTGAAAAGATTATTAGAATTTGACTCGGAGAGTGGCAAGAGGCTGAAAAGTGCGCGGACATTCGTAGAAATGGGACCGTCGAGCCCTCCAACTACCATTTGATCATCTTCGGAGAGACTACCATCATATAGGATTGCGTCGATAACGGTTCCGAGTCCCCGCTCTTCTTTAACTTCAAGTACCATACCTTTTCCAGGACCGGTTATATCGACTGACATAGATTCTCGCATATATTTTTGGGCCAAGCCCATCAATACAGCGAGTAAATCGGGAATTCCTTCGCAAGTTCGGGCACTGGTTGGGATTATGCCTAACGTTTTGCTGAAATCAGATACTTTCCAGTAATAATCAGAAGTGAATCCGAATGTAGAAAGTTCAGCTACCAATTCCCAGAATTTTTGATCTAGAGCTGATCGGACACGTTCTGGTTGGGAAGTATAGCTAGTTACAGAAGCAGAGTTTTGATGTGAATTCCAACCAGGGATGGTATCAATTTTGTTGGCACAGACTAGGAATGGTGTTTTGGAATTTCGGAGGATATTTAGGGCTTCTTTTGTTTGGGGTTGAAATCCATCATTTATATCCACAACTAGGATCGCTATGTCAGCTAGAGATCCACCTCTAGATCGAAGAGTGGTGAATAGTTGGTGTCCAGGGGTGTCTATGAAAAGTAATCCGGGTAACTCTAGACTTTCAGAACTGACAAGAGAACCAGCCATATTTGAAACTATATCAATTGGGACAGTGGTGATTCCTATATGTTGAGTGATTGCTCCTGCTTCAGTGTCTGTTATGGAAGACCCCCGTATGCTATCAAGTAAAGTGGTTTTTCCGTGATCGACGTGTCCGAGTACCGATATGATAGGGGTTCGCAAGAGGTCCTGGTTATTAATGTTCTTTTTTGGCATCGGTATCTCCTCAGACTATGATCAATGTTATCTACCCATACCGAACATTAAAATCATCTATCTAGTTGATATTTCTCCGTGAGTATTATGCTTGTTGAAAAGATATAGGAGGTATGCCAGACATATTAGCACAAAACCTAGCAGATAAGGGAGTTATGAGAAATGATGGAAAGGAGATGGGGATTTTAAAGAATATAACTGTAGATCTTAAGACAGGTAGGTTGGAATCGATCGTAGTAGCACCAAAAGAAGATATCGTTCAGAGTGAATTTGATGATTACAATAGGAATTCAGAAGGAAATTTTCTTGTTCCAGTGAGTTTGGTTGAGTCGGTGACTGATAACATTATGATTAGTCTCCCGACAAAGAGTGTAGAATAACAAGGAATTGAGGGGTTAAAATTAGCGGGCATGTATATCTTAGACTCCTCTGCATTTATTAGAGACCACAGAAAAGAGGGGAAAATCGCGACAGTGGCAGAAGTTTCAGAGGAATTGGTTGGGGAGGCAAGTTTGCGTTTTGAAGCTATGAGAGGGGGAGGAATGCAGATACAAATACCTCAG
Organism: Halobacteriales archaeon; assembly: GCA_022450005.1. GTDB lineage: Archaea > Halobacteriota > Halobacteria > Halobacteriales > Hikarchaeaceae > Hikarchaeum. The sequence goes on along the minus strand of JAKURE010000010.1, from coordinate 3,540 downwards.
GAAAGGACTATTGAAGAAGTAATTCGGATATCTAAAAAAACAGGGGACAATACTGTTCTTTCTAAAACTGATATTTGTTTAATTGCTGCTGCAATAGAATTGGGAGGAGTATTAGTCACGGATGATTATGCAATTCAAAATACGGCTGCAGAAATTGGATTGGTGGTCGAGGGGATTGTGATGGAGACCATCAAAGAGAAAAGAAATTGGATATTCAAATGTGAGAGTTGTGGCAAGGAAAGTGGAACTATGCAGAAAGATTGTCCAATATGCGGGGGTAAGTTTAGTAGAAAAAATCCCTCAAAATAAGAGAAGGGAAGATACTGTAGCGATTATATCGGCGGTGGTATTGATATAGAAGACAGTGAAAATAATTGAATCATAGATTCCATGCAACAATGCAGCTGTGACTATATTTTTAGTCTGATAGTATACGAGTCCGATGATAACCGATAAAATGAAAATTACAGCGAGTGCGTTGAGAGCTGGGAGGGGATTTTGGAATAAGGTGTCCCCAGCATAGGCGGAGATGTGAACGGCAGAGAAAATAATACTTGATATAAAGATAGAACCAATTGGGGAAAATGAACTATACAAAGATTTTTGAATAATATTTCGATATAATAATTCTTCAAGAGGACCAACGAGTAAAAGTGAAATCGGGATGAGTAAAAGTATTATTTCCGGGGAAGAGGAAACTATATTTTCAACAGAATGTGATGTTGTTTCCACGCCGAAATATGTGAATAAGACACCGATGATTAAGAGTATTGAAAAAAGTGTGAGTAAACCAATTATAATATAGAAGACATCACGCCAGGTGGGGAAATTGATATCAAGAAAAGTAAAAGGTGTGTTTGTACGGCGCATGTAGAACAAAAAAATTGTCAAAATGCCCATACAAAAGGCAAGTGATGTTAGAAGAATTCCCCAAAGAGGATCTGTAAGAATTTCCACACCGATAATTAGAACCAATATTACGCTCCAGAATGCGATTGCGATTAAGCCAGATATACCAATTAAAGTGGCAAAAAGTATCTCTTTTAATGGTTGTTTTGACGTTTCTTTTGGAGGGGTTAATAAATTAGAAAGAAGAGACATTAGTATTATTTTTTAATCCAATGGGAATTCTTATTTTGAGTAGAACTCGATTCGGAACTAGTTTTCCCAGTTAAAATGTCCTTTAATGCTTGCTTTCCCCATTCGACTGCGGGTTGGTCAAAGCCATTTATGCCTTGTAGTTCTGCAAATAGGATACAAGACGCCATGCAACCGTGTAGAAGCTCCCCAATGCTGTGGGGATTTATCTGATCGAGTTCTATTCGAATGGAAGGACATCCTGCTTCTGCTAGACTTGCTTCTGTTGTTTGTAGTTCAGTCCTTAGTAAAGTTTCCAGTGGTAGATTGGAGAGATAATCAAAATCTTCGAATTCTGGAGGGGGTATATTTAATTCAGTTTTATGGTCAACGACATCGATGAATGTTACCATGAGATTTCTTTTTCCAGCCCGGTAAAGCTGAAGTTGGGAATGTTGATCAGTGGCACCCATTGCCCGGAGAGGGATTTGCCCAATTCCATCTTTTCCGAGGCTTTCAGACCACAACTGAGCAAACCATTCGGCAAAGGTCTCTAGGTGTTCTGAATATGGCATGATAGAATTGGAAGTGATACCTAAATTGAATAATTCAGAGGAAATGGCACCATAGGCATAAGGAGGAGAATTGTAGATAGATGTTGAGAGGGAATCAAATCCGTTTTGTGCTCCTTTGAGAATTTCTTCTACGGATCCACCCAAAATTGCAATTGGTGCGAGACTGGCGGGAGATAGGGCGGAGAAACGTCCTGGGATGGATTCGGGGAAGGGGAGGAGTGGAAGATCGTATTTGTTGGATAGATGATACAGAGTTCCATTACCAGAGGTGGTCACAAAAGTTTGAGAGGTCCAATCTATGTTCTGTTTGTTCATGTAATCTCGGACTACTAAGAAATTAGAAATGGTTTCGATGGTGGAACCGGAAAGAGAGACGATGTTAACAACGGTATCAGTAAAATCGATATTTGTGAGCATATTTAGATTTGCTGAAGGGTCTATGTTATCAAGTACATAATGACCAGAAAGTCCAAGTGATGTTGAGAGTGTTGCAGAGCCCAATGCGCTCCCGCCTATTCCAATTGTGAGCACATTGGAGAAATCAGAGAAATGCTCGGTAAAATCGAGTAATTGTTTTGTTTCTTCAGGAGATAATTGGTTGAGGGCGGCATATCCGAAGCTATTGTCGTGGATCTTAGGCCCTATAGTTGTATGGATAGCATCGACTTGGTGGTCTAAAGAGTCTAGAGTATCAGAAGACATGCCAGGAGATGCAACTGTATCAAGACTGTTCCCAATGTCTATCCGCATATATTCTTCTGTGACGCTCGTGGACAAATCTGCTTTGGTTCGAGGACTAGCAACTTCAGATGCCATAAGTAGATGGCGAAAGTGGAATTAGATAATATAGTTCGGTGTAGAAGATAGGTAGATAACGGATATGGTAGGGAAGAAATCAGGTTTGATTGGGACATACAAATATGCGGCTAAGAAAAGCCGTTCTTTAGTGTTTAAATCGTATGTGTTTATCAGTTCAGTGGTAGGAATATTTGTTGTTTTTTTGACAACACTTGCAGGGATTACCTGGACTGCAAATCCAGTGGGGACAGGTCCATTTAGAGAGCAAATTCTTCTAGGTGCCATACTGTTAGTGATAGTGATCCCCCTAGTTGCCCCGGTTTTTATTGTTTCAAGGCGCCAGCAAAAGGATAGGAGTACAGTGCGAAATGAGGGTTTCATGGCAGGAGCAGGATATGGATACATAGTTTCACTTTTTATTGGATTGGGCATAATTGACCCAAATGATCATACACTAAATTGGCAACTGGAAAGTGTAGGATGGTGGATTGATTCACTTCCCGAATCGTATGGAGTGCGAGTGATAGTTTTATCAATAGGAATGATAGTGATAATCGAAAGAAAAACTAGAAAATTAAATTAAAAATTGAGGGATGTGTTGGAAGATATGAGAGAGTGTCTAGTGTTTTTTAGATAATGTTTCAAATATGTCGCGGGCACTATCGATAGCTTTTGGATCGCATTGAAATTTGAAAGGGTAACCAACGTCATAACGGATTAGAGGGTACGCGGGTGCGGGCGGGACTCCTTCGGGACCCGTCAGAGGGCGGGGAGAAAAAATACGATCTATTTTTTCTATGGGTGATTTTTTTGAAGAAATTTCCACAATTAAAGAGATTATTCTTCGCACTAATTCGCGGGAGAATCCACTAGATTCTATAGAGATGACAAAATGGTCTTCAAAAGGGGTAGCACTTATCGTTATATTGCGTTTTGTACGTTGTTTATCAGGGGTTAAATTATGAAAATCGTGCAGCCCAGATAGTAGTTGGATGCTAGAGTTCAAAAGCTCATGATCTAAATTAGATGCGTCAAGATAATAGACATATGTACGGTTTAAAGCATCCAAAGTGGCATTAAAATTTTCTGG
>JAKURE010000001.1 GCA_022450005.1 Halobacteriales archaeon | reverse complement strand
ATAGATAAATCGAAAACATTTGAGATTGCGAGGGATAAAATTGCAAAAGAGCTGTCTGTTACGAGAGAAGAATTAGAACAATTGATGGCACCCATGGAAGCCATATATGCCATTTCAGATCATTGTAGGGCATTGGCATTTATGCTAGGGGATGGAATAGTTCCATCGAATGTTGGAACGGGATATCTTGCGAGAATGGTTATTAGGAGAGCAGAGAGACTGTGTAGTTCAATCGGCGTGAAGATGAGATTGGAAGAATTGATAGATATACAAGCAGAGGAAATTGGATACAATAACCGAGAAGTTATTAGAGATATTGTATGTGCAGAGATTGAAAGATATGGAGAAACTCTGGAGAGGGGATCTAGAAAAGTAGATCAAATTAGCAAAGATTATTCTAAGATAGGAGAATCCATACCAACTGAGAAATTAATTGAACTTTATGATTCTCATGGAATTCAGCCCGTGATGGTGAAGGAGATAGCAGAAGGGGTTGGGGCAATGGTAGAAATTCCTGATGATTTTTATTCTCTTGTTGCCGCAAGTCACGAGAAAAGACAGAGTAAAAAGCAAACAAAAATAGAGAAGCTATCAGAAGTGAAAGAAAATATTCCTAAAACTAAAAGGTTGTACTATGACGATCAAACTCAAACTCAGTTTGACGCAAATGTGGTGGAAGTAATAGACAACAAAGATGGGTCATTCGAATTAGTTTTGGATCAAACTTTATTTTATCCAGAAGGGGGAGGACAGCCTTCTGATATGGGAAGTATATCGAGTGGGAAAGCAAAGGTGAGAGTAGTAGATGTGCAGACAGAGGGTGGAATTGTTTTTCACAAAGTCGATGGGAATGTAAATGTTGGAAGTACGATTAGAGGAGAGATTGATAGTGGAAGAAGACAGCGATTAATGCGGCATCACACTGCAACGCATATTCTGGTTCACTCGGCTAGGCAATTGCTAGGCGAACATATACGTCAGGCGGGGGCTCAGAAAGGAGTAGACAATTCTAGGATAGATATTCAACATTATCGAAAATTAAGTAGAGAAAATATCAGAGATATCGAAGCGATTGCAAATAAAATTATTGTAGAGAACACAATGATAGAACAGGAATGGCTTGACAGACATGAGGCAGAAAAACAATATGGGTTTGATTTATACCAAGGAGGAATACCAAAGGGGGTAGATATCAGATTGATCCATGTGGCAGGAGACGTGCAGGCTTGTGCAGGAACACATGTGAAGAGAACAGGGGACATAGGGATTATTAAGATAGTGAACACAGAGAGGATTCAAGATGGGGTTGAGAGGATAATTTTTGCAGCGGGTGATGCTGCGTTGGTAGAGATACAAAGAACAGAGGACATATTGGTAGAAAGTGCAGATATGCTGAATATATCTCCTGCAGAAGTTCCCAAAACGACGCAAAGATTTTTTGAAGAATGGAAAGAAAGGGGAAAATACATAGATAATTTGAGACGTGAAGTGGCTAAAAATCATGGTGGAAAGGGGGCGAAAGAAATCGAGATAGATGACTTGATAGTGGTGATTCAGAGAATTGACACAGATATGGAGCAGCTCAGAGAGATTGCGAATGCAATAGTAGAAGAAGGAAAAGTTGCAGTATTGGGTAGCGGGGATAGCGGGGCAAAAATAGTTGTGGCAGTCCCAAAGGGCGGGGGGTTACATGCAGGAAAAGTATTGAATGGTTTGGCTGAGATAATAGGAGGAAGAGGAGGAGGTTCGGCAGAATTTGCGCAAGGAGGAGGTCCAGAAGTGGATAGACTTGATCAGGCGTTAGAATTGGTGGAAGATATAATAACCTCAGATGACTAGTTTAAGCAATTAATTACATTATTATTCATACTCGGCTCCGTATATCGGGATGTAGATCTTCCGGGATATCATTTGACACAATAGATAGCCTGTAAGTTCAATGTCCTCCACAGGGAGAGTTAAACATTTCCTGAGAACGAACACGACGGGAGTTGAACCCGCGACCATCGGATGACTCCCCCCAACACTATGCGTGAAGAGGATAGAAGTCCGACGCTCTGTCCAGGCTGAGCTACGTGTCCTATGCCTTACTAGTGCTTTCAAGGAACAAAAACAGCAGGGTTCAATGTCGATAAGTACGAGATATTAAGCTCGTACAGAATAAAATAGTATTATGGAGATAATTGGAGTGGTTGGACTTCCAGGAAGTGGAAAAACAGAGATATCCAATTATGCTCATGAGAAGGATATACCAGTCATATCGATGGGCGACGTTATTCGAAGAGAATGTTTGGAGAGAGGATTGGAACCAGCAGATCACCATGGGGAAATTGCAAAGAAACTTCGGGAAGAGTTAGGGAGGGATGCGATAGCTAAGTTGACTATTCCTCTGGTGCAGGGGGCGATAGAAAAAGGAAATGGAGTGGTGATAGATGGGATAAGATCGGGGGATGAAGTGAAAGCATTTAGAAAAGAATTTGGAAAAAAATTCAAACTATTGAAAATCGAATCTCCTTTTGAATTGCGTCTGAAGAGGATTGGAGAACGGGGGAGAGATAATCCAGAAGTAGAAACGCTGGGACAAAGAGACGATAGGGAATTGGGATTTGGCCTAGGGGATGCGATGGAGAGTGCAGAGATGGGAATAGAGAATATAGGAACGATTGAAGAATTGTATTTAGAGATTTCAAAGTTGATTGGGTGAAATCATATTAAGAAAAATATAGCGGTTAAAAGTACAAATATACCGAAAACGTCGCAAAGGTTGGTCACGGTGGGAATGACAACATCGTCGGGATCTAGGCGGAGTAGGTATGAAGAGTAAGTTGTAAGTAAAGCAATTATGGCCGTGAAAATAGAAATTAATATGCCACTGAAGGTAGTGATTAAAACTATTTGGAATAAGCCCAATAGAGGTTCAAAAACTATGGTTGAGACTGCCCATGTTACCACGCCAATGAGGGGGAAAATGGTGATAGATAGGGCCATGGTAGAGAGGATATTTCCAGTCAAGTGGTAGTTACTAAATTTGAATTCTAAAAGCCCTAGATGAAATGCTGTAGAAAGTCTGGCGGAGAGAGTACTACCAAGGCTGCCGGCAGTTCCTATGATAACGGGGACCAAAACCAATAATGAAGGATATTGGAAGAGAGTGGACTCAAAAGAGGATAAAACTAGTCCCATGGCAATCTCTATAGAAGTAAGAACTGCTAAAATGGGCAACATTGTTTTAGTGATAGATCTCATAGACCAGGTCACATCATCCACCCCCCATAATTATTCGGACTGCGAGGAGCAGAAATGAGAGTCCAAAGATATCACCTATAGTTGCAACCAAAGGTCCTACAATAGTATCAGGATTCAGTCCATTTCGGTAGGCAGTGAAAATAACAGATATCACAGCAGTTATGAGCACGACTCCAGAGAATATTCCTGCTATCAATGCTATTGAAAGCAAAACACCTAGAGGTGCAACTGGTTCGAATAGAAAAGTAAGTAAAAAGTAGGCGAAAATTGCCCCAATCGCTGCTGCAAATAACGCATTGATAAATGATGCAAAAACTGCAGCTTTGACTCTATGGTCTGAAAAAGAAATTTTTGGTTCTATGAGGCCCTGGTGGAGTCCTGTTGAAATTCGGGCTCCAAGGGACCCATAGACATTCCCTCTTATCGCTAGAAGGGCAGGGATCAATACTAGTAGCCCAGGGATTGCCTGCAACTCTGTTTTCATACCTCCAAGAATCAATCCTGCGATGATCCCACCAAAACTACTTAGAACGAGAGCAGGAAGGCCCTCAAGATAGGCTTGAGTGGTGAGTTTCCGGAGGTTCATGTGGATCATCTCCTTCTAACATATTATCCAAGAAGAGGTGGGGAGTGTTAAAACGACACCGTATTGCGATTTAGATGGGAAAATGGAATTATTTGAATAAATCTAGATTGTCCATTCCCCCACCTTTCTGCATCCGTTTCATGAGACGTTTTAAATCACCTTGTCCAAGTCCTTGCATTTGTTTGATTCCTTTTTCCATATTTCTATGTTGAGAAAGTAGCTCTCTAACTTCGTCTTCGCTTGTACCAGAGCCTCGAGAAATGCGTTCTATTCTACTAGCGCCTATGGTGCGGGGATTTTTTAATTCAGAAGGAGTCATGGAGTTCATGATTATATCATAGGTTACCAATTTATCTTTCGTCGAATCAACTGCATCGGCGGGGATTTTATTCAGAGAACCCTTTCCAAGACTAGGCATTAAATCAAGAATTTGGTCCAATGGGCCCATTTTATTCATGGCGCGCATTTGTCGGCGCATATCGAGAAGGGTAAATGGACCTTTCAGCAGCGACATGGGGTCCCAATCATCGTCTTCATCTGCAAATTCTTGCATGGCGCGCTCGAGTCTCTCTGTAAGTTGTCTTAGATCACCCATACCGAGTAATCGGGAGATGAATCCATTTGGTTCGAATCGGTCTAGATCTTGGACAGTTTCTCCAGCGCCTATGAAAGCTATAGAAGTATTTGTTTCGTGGATTGCCGTGAGTGCCCCTCCTCCTTTTGCAGTGCCGTCAAATTTTGTTATGATGACACCATCAATTCCTATTGCTTTGTGGAAGAGTTTTGCTTGGTCTTTTGCCCCTTGGCCAAGAGCAGCATCAAGTATTAGAAGGGATCTATCGGGCTTGACGATGGAGTCTATTTTTTGTAACTCAGTGATAAGATCATCTTCGAGGGCATGTCTCCCTGCTGTATCAATGATTTGAATATCAGTGTGTTGCGTGGCTTCCATCCCAGACTGTAGTATTTCGAATGGGTCTTTAGAACTAGAATCACCATAGAATAGTACCTCGGCTTTTTCTGCCATTTGTTTTGTTTGATCATATGCACCAGGCCGGAATGTATCTGTTTGAATTATCGAAGAAGAAAGTCCTTTTGTGGAGAACCAACGGGCTAGTTTTGCTGCGGTTGTCGTTTTTCCAGATCCTTGCAATCCAACTAATAGTATTTTTTGAGAATTAAGTGGAATATCAGAGCTATCTCCGATTAGATTAACAAGCTCTTCATATACTATTTTGAGAACGTGGTCGCTTGCAGATGCCCCAGGAGGTGGCTCCTGGTCACTAGCCCGTTCCCGAATAGAGTTGGAAAGGGACATGACCAGTTCGACATCAACATCTGCCCCTAGAAGAGCTCTTTGAATATCTTTGATAACTTCACTTAATTCTTCTTGAGAAATGCGTGATTTTCCTCGAAGTTTATCGAGAGATTCTCGTAGGGAATTTCCGAGATCGCCAAGTACCATCAGTAATGGTAGATGTCAGAACTTTAAATCGTTATCAGTGTGAAAAATATACAGGAAAATCGTGATTATTGTTTGTGTGTGAAAATCATGGGGGACCCACTAGGGGTTGTGGTGATACAAAGGTTCATAGGCTCATCTAGGTTGAGACTAGTCAGATCTTTTTTACAAATTAGGAGGTTGTGGAAAGGTGTGTCGCAGGAGGGGCAGGCGATGGCAGTGGTATTTTGATATGTTTTTAAAGCAGCATTTTCATGCCGAGGTGTCAGGAAGGACAATAACTCCTCGAATTGAGTGGTCATGGTAGATAGATGGGTTGGGAAAAATAAATCATTTACTCTAAAACGCCATTACAAGAATGTTCATATATATGAAGATTTAATTCAGTAAATTATCGACAAAGGTGATCGAATTGAAAGGCTCTAAATCTTCATATTCCTGGCCAGATCCAAGGAAAAGTATTGGTTTTTTGATAGCATGGGCTATTGATATTGCTGCCCCTCCAGAAGTATCTGCATCAGTTTTTGTTAAAATAACTCCATTGATGGGTGCCATTTCATTGAAATCTCGTGCCCTATTGATGGCATCTTGACCGGCTATTGCTTCGTCGACAAAAATAGTTAGGTCGGGAGAAACTACACGATTGATTTTCTCTAACTGGGACATGAGGTCTTTATTTGTGTGAAGTCTCCCCGCAGTATCGCATAAGACTACATCTATCCCATGTGCTTTTGCATATTCTACAGCGTCATAAAGAACTGCGGTGGGATCCCCACCCTGTTGATGTGTAATGAGTTTCTTTCCTAGGGCTTCTGAGTGGACATTTAGTTGCTCATTTGCTCCCGCGCGATAGGTATCTCCGTTTGCTAAGACGGTGGAATACCCCATAGAGTCAAGAAAATGGGCAAATTTGGCTAAAGTGGTAGTTTTCCCAACCCCGTTTACACCGATGAAAATTATCACAACAGGAGGAGAGTTGGAAGATAAAAATGATTTAAAATCAAATGTGCTTTCGTCCAACACCGAAAGTAGTGCTTTTTTCAAAGTTTCCTCCACGACGCTATCTATTCCCGTTGTTATTTTTCGAGTAGTTCCAACTAGATCGTTTCGGACCGCGTCAATTATCACGTCTACTACACCTATCTCTACGTCGGAGGACAGGAGGGATAACTCAAGGTCGTGGAGAGGGGAGGAGAGACCTTTCTGATCAAAAATGGCCTTCCCTTGTGCCAAAGAAGAAGCTTTATCTTTGAAACTGATGGTTTCGGATGATGTTTCTTCTTTAGTATCACTTACCGGTAGTACATCAGGTTCAGGAGGAGAATCCTCGAATGTGGATTTTATTTCTTTTTTGAAACGTTTAAGAGAAGACTTCAGACTTTCGAACATGGTATGCTATTCTGCCCTATATAACCGCACCCCATCTTGGATTATTTTCTCCGCCAATACTGCACATTTGATACGCATGGGAGTTACTTCCACTCCCAACAATTCTAGGATATCGTCCCGATCCATTTCATAAATTTCATCAATTGTTTTTCCTATGACAACTTCGGAAAGCATACTAGCTGCAGCTTTGCTTATTGCACATCCTTCCCCTCTGAATGCTATAGCGATGATAGTGGTTTTCTCTTCGTCTAATTTGATATCGAATGTATATTCATCCCCACAAGATATATTTTCGCCAGTGTGGCTGAATGTTGGATCATCTAACTTCCCATAATTACGCGGGTGTTTATAATGGTCTAGAATTTGCTGTCGATACATATCGGAGCCCAAAGACATATTCGCGTTGGATATGCCCTTGAGTAGTAAAATATTTATGATTAATTTCTTAGATCAATTAATCTGAGAGAAAACCAAGTGTTTCTTCAATTCGGCCTAGCTCAGGTCCAGTGGTATTTCCCCCTGAAACGTATCCATGAATATTGGCAACTAGGCCAGATCCAATCAAGGGGCCACCATAATTGATAGATCCAACATCGACTGGAGTTCCAAAGTGTTTTTGTAACTGGTTGAGTTCACTGTCAGAAGTGAGAGGGGGACAAAGTACACCATTATTGGTGGCCACAGCCGCAGTTCCTACAGTGGGAATTCCCGCAATGGTACAGCGAGTTACAGGGACATCGAGGGTCTGTTCTATTGTGGACACAGCTTTATCGCTCAGATTTCCATGGGCACAGGCCCCTTGGTCGTTTGCCAATACAATATTTCCAACAGCATTGATATCTCCAGGAAGTTCTTCAAGAGGCAAATCTGTTTCAGAAGTTATGTTTTTCCGCTCGGATGCGGTTAGCTGAGAACTTGTGAGAAGACCAGAATTATTACCACAAAGAAGTGCACCTGTTGTGATAGATCCACCTATTGTTGTTTCGATGGCATCGACTCTTAACTCGGAGCAAAGGCCATCTATTAGATCTTCATCTATGTTTGGCATGATGAAAAGATATTCATCTGTCACTGTGAGAAACACACCTACGCAAGAGGCACTAGATATATTAGTCTGAAACACGGCTAAGCTGCATATTCCGCCTCGACTATACTTAGTCCATCTTCTTCAAACAAAGCTGCACGGACGCGTATATTGGGAGGGGGGTGCTTTTGGCCACGTGCCCAGACAATCTTGTTGATCGAAGGGTCGAGTCTGACTTCATCGAGGGAGACCTTAAAATGTTTTGCTAGATGCTGTCGGATTAGAGATATAGCTTTATCTGCACGTTTATAGGATGGAACGGCAGTTACGTCGCGCAGGGGGATCGTGACGACTCGTTCGTCGAAGTTACTTGAGCTCATTCGTCTGTATTACTAAGGCGCCAATGGCGTCGTTTTGTATTTTGGATGGTTCCTCGATTAGTTTTTAAGATAACCCAAACAGGAACTCGACTATTCTGACGGTCAAGCTTGGCTAACCTTTTTTTCTTAGCTTTAGATTTCTTGACCATGGATGGGGTGTATCTATTGCTTAGTCTATTAAAACGCTATCCTTTCTGTTTTATGAGGAATTGTTCAAGTCAAATTATGGAGGAGGGGTTCGTAGAGAAGAGGAGTATAGTGAAAATGGAGGTCGTAGGGCTTAACTTGGGGCCAAACATAGTATAAATATGGTCGGACAAGAAGAAGACAAAAGTTGGAAAGAAGAACGTGGAAATGAGAACCCATATGAGGGGTTTGATTTAGATCCTAGAGTCTTGACAGTAGACATAGATCCTAGATATGTGGATCCAGTTGATTCTCATGTATTGCCAGACCTGCTAGATGAATCCACCATACCGAAAGATCTAGTCGAAGTGGATGATTTGATGGAAATTGGATTATCATACATGATGATAGAGCGATTTGAACAAGCAATTGATTCATTTTCACGTATTATTTGGTTTACAGAAGATAACGAAGTTCTTCAAGAGGCATGGGTGAACAAGGGTGTTGCACACTCAAGGTTAGAAGAATGGGATGAAGCCATAGGATCATTTAGAGAGGCGATAATAACTGATGAAAAGGGGAAACACATCGCGACTGCAGAAAATAATCTTGCGTTTGCATTGTGGGAATTTGGGAAGGATGAAGAGGCACTAGAGCACGTTGAAAGGGCTATTGAAGTGGATGATAGATTTGCAGAAGCGTGGTACAATAAGGGATTTTTCTTGAACGAGAGGGGACTTTTTGATCAAGCGTTATATTGTTTAGATAATGCAATTGGACTAGGGTATCGTAGTATAAATGTACTCCAAGAAAAACTTCGTTCGTGTGATGCCCTTGGAGATTATGAAGAGGGACAAAAGATTAGCGAAGTGATTGAATTGATGGAGATATAGGATGAAAGACAAAAAAATGATTCTGAAAGAGAGAATGACAGATCAAGGATTGTTGGTTTCGTTGTGTGATGGGGATATAATAGGGAAAACTTTCAAAGAAGGTAAAATTTCATTGACAGTTACAGAATCGTTTTATTTGGGGGAAGAGGCTGAAGAAGAAACTATCAAAGGAAGTTTAAAAAACGCTAGCATAGCAAATATTATGGGGAAGGAATCGGTCAGAGTAGCGATGGAAATGGGAATAATTAGCGAAGATCACGTTCTGAAAGTTGGGGAAGTTCAGCACGCGCAATTTGTGCGTTTATGAAAATAACTATAGGTAAAATATAGTCAGGACCGAAGGTTAATTATCGCTTCGGGTTAAATTGCCAATACGAGATATGTCAGGGTCAAATATACTAGATACAGAAAAAATAAGGAGGGATTTTCCAATACTAGATGTGGAAGTTAGAGAGGGAGTTCCACTAGTATACCTTGATAGTGCTGCAACTTCACACACACCGAATATAGTATGTGAATGCATAGAAGAATACTACAAGAAAATTAATTCCAACATACACAGGGGCACGCACAAATTGAGCATGGATGCGACTGATGCATATGAAGAAGCTCATGATAAAATGGTCGATTTTGTAGGAGGGTCTGACCGTGAGGAAATGATTTTTACAAAAAGTACTACTGAATCTATTAACTTAGTGGCTCAATCATGGGGATTAAGAGAACTTGAGAAGGGTGATGTAATAATACTGACAGAAATGGAACACCATGCATCTCTAGTAACGTGGCAACAGATTGGGAAGAGAACGGGAGCTACCGTGAAATATATCAAAATTGATGATTCGGGGAGACTAGATATGGAACATGCAAAAGAGATAATTGACAAAGATGTCAGGATGATGTCATTAGTTCACGTATCTAATGTTCTTGGAACGGTGAATCCGGTGAAAGAACTATCAAAAATGACACATGAAAATGGGGGATTGGTACTAGCCGATGGTGCCCAGGCAGCACCTAGTATGCCAATTGATGTTAAGGAATTGGATGTTGATTTTTATGCTTTTTCGGGCCATAAAATGGCAGGACCAACGGGGATTGGTTGTCTTTATGGGAAAGAAGAAATACTAGATGTGATGGAACCATTTATGTATGGTGGCGAAATGATTCGGAAAGTCACGTTTGATTCGTCTTCGTGGAATGACCTTCCATGGAAATTTGAAGCGGGGACCCCACCAATTTGTCAAGGGATTGCTCTTGCTCGGGCCGCAGATTATTTAGAAAAAATTGGTCTCGATAAAATTTGGCGCCATGACAATGAACTAGCAGAATATACAATGGAATCTCTTTTGGAATTCAAAGGAGCAGAAATATATGGCCCCCCTATTGGCGAGGAGAGGGGAGGATTGGTATCATTTAATTTAGAAGTTCCCCACGCACATGATATTGCATCCATCCTTGATGACTATGGCATTGCTACTCGGGCGGGGGAACATTGTACTCATCCACTCCACCGAAAGTTGGGCATTTCAGGAACCGTTAGAGCTTCTTATTACCTATACAATACGATGGAAGAAGTTGACAAACTAATGGCAGGTATTGAAGAAATCAAGAAAATATTCGAATAGCCACATCAAGACTGGAAGGGCACTGCTCGTGTGGATGTTGCTTTGAATGTAGCCACTACAGGTGAGCCAAATTCGAAATTTAATTGTTGGAGGCTTTCTATAGAAACTAAAGCTGTCATTGTGATATCAGACCCTACATCAAAAGTAACTTCTGCGATTGCTTCATGAGAGTTGATTGACGTGATGACCCCAACGAATCGGTTTAGTGCACTAGTTACTATGGAAGAAGAAGTGAAAGGAGGAGAGTGAAGTGTGATAGAATCAGATCTCAAAGATACCTGTACATATTCTGCGTCTGTGAAAAGAAGAGCCCTAATTGGCCCTGCAGAAGTGAGTATTGTTGCGAGTTCACCATCTCTAGACAAGACTTGTCCTTGCAATACTATTTCTTCGGTACCGAGAATGTCAGTGAAAGTTACTTCTAATCGGGAGAATCGATCTAATAATGCATAAGCATTTTTGGTCAAAGAGCTTCCGCCCCCTCCAGGACCACCACGTGTTCGGGTTAATAAAGGTCCAGAATGCTTTTCTAATTCCTGAATACGTTTGTGTGCTCGAGAATAGGACCTCCCGAGAGAAGAAGCGGCAGAATTTAGAGACCCATGTTTTGCTACAGCTTGTAAAAGGAGGGCATCTTTTGAATTGAAAGAGACAGAACCAATTCGAAAATGGAGATCGAATTCATTCTGCATGAACTGCGTAAGGGGCAGAGATATAAAAGTGGTTATGTCGAATTGGGCATAATGGTAACTGTTATGTCAAGAGGGACATAATGATTGGCAAAAAGAGGTAAGAGGAATGAGAATAACACGTAGAGAGTTGGTGATTTTACCATCCATGTGGTCCATTTTACAGTTAGGAGGATGCTTAAAACAGAATGGGGATGATTTAAATGGTGAGGGGAGGACAAATAGGAATCCGGTCTATTTACTAGTTGCGGGGAGCCTTCTGACAGCAATAGAAAGGGGTATGAAAAATAAGATTGAGATTCCACTGAGGGTTGAAGCCCATGGTTCGGTGGCCATTGCTCAATTGGTTAAAGATGGATTGAAAAATCCAGACGTGATCTCAGTGTCAGATCCCATATTGTTTGAAAGATTGATAGAACCTAAATGGCATGTTGAATTCGCTGCAAATCAAATGGTTGTTGCATACAATAAAAATACAGACGGTGGAAAATTAGTTGCGAAAGGGGGAGAGGAAAAGTGGTATGAACCAATATTAAGAAATAACATAAAAATAGGGAGAACAGATCCTGATTTAGATCCATTAGGATACAGAGCACTATTCCTATTGGAACTAGCGGAGTTGTATTATGAGAAGATAAATCTTAAAAAAGAAATCCTATCCAAGAGTTGGGTTTTTCCAGAAATTGAACTGATGAGTTATTTTGAAATAGGTGGGATTGACGCAGCTATTGTGTATAAGAATATGGCTGTTGAACGGGGATATGACTACATTGAGCTGCCCCTAGAAATAAATCTAAGTTCTCCAGAGAAAGTGAATGATTGGTATTCCAAGGTCGGATATAAATTGAAGAGTGGAGAGATTGTTCGAGGAGATGTGATAAAATATGGTTCGACTATTTGGTCGGAGAATTTTGATGCAGCTATTGTGAATGTTTTTGAAGAACATATTAAGGGAAATTATCTCCAGGAGTTTGGATTTTATATTCCAGAAGCATATCCGAAGATTGTTGGAGATGTTCCAGATAGAATTGAAGGGGTATTGCATAGATGAAAAGTAAAACATCTACCATAGGAATTTTGGGAGGAATTCTCATGATATACTACATCGCCCCTGTCGTTTCATTGTTGTTTTGGAAAGCTGATGGCACCATAGTTCCAAGTATCATAAGTGAAGAGGTGATCTCTGCGATGATTACATCTGTGGGTACTTCGATAGGTAGTGTGTTGATTTCGTGTGTGTTGGGGATTCCGCTCGCATATTTTCTTTCGCGGACGGAATTCAGGTGGAAAAATATTGTTTTATTCATAGTATTTTTACCATTGGTGTTGCCCCCGATCGTTAGCGGGATGGTATTGCTTACATTATTCGGACCGGGATCCATTTTGGGTTCTTTGGCCATGGTTTCGGGTGTGTCATTGACCCAATCACTGGTAGGAATAATACTTGCGCAAGTATTTGTTGTATCTCCATTCGTTGTGATTGCGGCGAAAGTGGGATTCGACGCGGTTAACGAAAGACTCGAATATGCCTCAAGGGCCCTGGGGAGAACAAAAATTGAGACTTTCTGGAAGATTACATTGCCACTATCGATGAGAGGGATAATTGCAGGAATGATGCTCGCTTTCGCTAGGGCAATGGGGGAGTTTGGTGCAACTATAATGATGGCATATTATCCAAGGACTATGCCAACACAGATATGGGTTTCATTCATTACAGGAGGGATTGAAAAGGCATTCCCAATGGCAATAGTGTTGTTAGGAAGTTCCGTGGTTGTAATTTTATTAATCAGCTTATTAGGGCAAGAAGTCAGAGGTGGCCGTGCTCCGTATTAAATCAATAGTCAAATCTATTGGGGATTTTACACTGGGGCCAATGGAGTTGAAGGTGGGAAATGAAATTTTGGTGATTTTGGGGCCTTCTGGTTCGGGGAAGACCACATTATTGAATGTAATTGCAGGGGTTTTGCAGAGGGATGGTGGAGAAATTTTAATGGGAGAAATTGACATATCAGAAGAGCCAATAGAAAATAGAAGTACTGCTATTGTATTTCAAGATGATACTTTGTTTCCGCATATGACAGTTAGGGAAAATATCATGTATGCGAATGTGGAAGGGGAAAATATTTCGAAGGTTATTGATATTTTCGGAATTGAGAAAATACTAGATCGGTCTACTGATACATTATCAGGGGGAGAAAAAAATCGAGTTGAGTTGGCACGAGCGATGGCCTCTAAGCCAAAGATATTGTTGTTGGACGAACCACTAAGCAGTCTGGACTATCCGGTTAGAAAGAAGTTGAGCACGGATCTACGGAAAATACTGAAACGGATTGGAATACCGGTGATATATGTGACTCATGATAGGGATATTGCGTGGGAAATGGGAGATAGAATTGCAATTATGTCAGGCGGAAAAATCTGCCAAATCGGGACACCAAAAAGTGTATTTAAAAATCCTAAAACAGTGGTTGCTGCAGAGATAACAGGGGAATCAAATATCATAAAGATGGTAGTGGGACAAAATGGAAAGAGGGGGCACATAGTTGAGTGGGGAGACTACAAACTAGAAACCCAGGTAGATGGATTGAAAAGTGGCAGAGAAGTGCAAGTATGCATACGCCCAGAGGATATCGTTTTGAGGAAACAGGGGGAGGGTAAAAATTGGGTAAAAGGAGAGGTTATTGAAAAAATATTTAAAGGACATAGATATGCGGTGGAATTGAACATAGAAGGTGTAAGAGATCAAATTCGGGCATATGTATCTCTAAATGGGAATGAGATTGTAAATTTGGAAGATGGAATTCCAGTGAGAGTGTGTTTTCCGGAAGAATCCATCAAGATAATTTCAAACGAATGAAATTAGTAAAGTTCTTCCTATGGGGTATCTCATTGGAGTGTATGCCTATGTTCTCAATTCAAGGACGGTTTCGATCAGGGACTCAATGGGCTCCGTTTAAAGTGGAGATAGATGCCCAAAACTCCGATCTTGCTGTCGAGCATTGTTATGCTAATTTTGGTAGTAAACACCACTTAAAACGGAATCAGATTATAGTTGAAGAGGTCTCATCTGATGAGTCAAGCTGACCCTGAACTCCAAGCATTGTCCCAGATGATGATGGAAATAGAAAGTAGATTGGAGGTACTCCATGGTGAACTGCAAAACTTACAGATGATAAAGGAAGATGTAGAGATGGCAATACTGTCGATGGAATCTATTTCTACGGAAACCACCATCCAGGTTCCCCTTGGTAGTGAAACTTATGTTCGTGCTTCGGTGGTAAATGATGATGAATTCATTGTAGGAATAGGTGGCAATTATTCTCAAGGCCAAAACAAAGAGCAAGCGAAAATACTTCTTACTGAAAGGTCCCAAACAGTAACATCTCGAATGGAAAATGTTTCAAAAGCTATTGAAGAATTGAAGGACCAGGGTGTAAAATTAGGCCAACAGGCCCAAGAACAATTCTCTAATCTACAATAAGATAAAAGTTATATCGAATAGCTCAAAGACATCAGGTTATTCTGATTTAAGTCCGCCACCTTCAACAAGCATGATTGCCTCCCCATCTGCTAGATTGGGGGCATCAACTAAACGGACTACCCGTTTAGTTCCTTTTGATTTTCGGAGGTATAATCTGAAAGTGGAGGTGTGTCCAAGGATGTTTCCACCTATTGGACGGGTGGGATCTCCAAAGAAAGAATCGGGATTGGAAGAAACTTGATTCGTTACGAGAGTGGCAACATTATACAGGTCGTTTATTCGCATTAAATCATGAAGATGTTTATTAAGTTTTTGTTGACGGGAAGCCAAAGTCCCCCTACCAACATATTCCGCGCGGAAATGGGCGGTGAGGGAATCGACGCAAACGAGTCGAATGGGGAATTTGGAATCCGAAGATTGACCAACGAGCTCCTTCGCTTTTTGTGCAAGTAGCATTTGATGGTTTGAATTAAAAGCCTTAGCAACGTGGATATTCTCAAGTACAGCTTCGATCAGAGCTTCGATAGCAAAATCGTCTTCTGGAGATCCATCAATCCCATGTAAACGCATTGTTGCTGCTTGGGTATCACTATCAAGACCACGAACCATGTCATCGATTCTTTCTGGACGGAAGGTATCTTCGGTGTCAATAAAAATGGCAGATCCTTCGAGTCCCCCTAGTTCTCTTGGGAGTTGAACATTTACAGAGAGCTGGTGAGTAACTTGAGATTTTCCAGATCCAAATTGACCATATACTTCGGTTATAGATTGAGTCTCAACGCCACCGCCCAACAAGTCGTCTATCTCAGAGACACCCCAGGTGAGTTTTCCAATTAGATCTCTTCTTTTTTTGACTTCTGTTGCTGTTTCAAATCCGCCAATATCAGAGTTTTCCCTAGCGGCTTGTATAATGTCTGATGCAGTACTTTCCCCTATATCTGCAGTACTAGATAGCTCCATGGGGCTTGCAACTGCTATGGCTTGATAAGAATCGAAGCCACTGTCTCGGAGTTTCTCTGCGGTTGCAGGTCCAACGCCGGGTAAATCTTCCAAAGAGGTCTCAGGTTTCTTGGGAGTTTCTTCTTGTTCAGGGATACTTGGTTCCATAACGAATTGGTGTTAGAGTAGGGAGGATATAAACCTCCGTATACAGCGTAGTGAAAGTGTAAATGTAAACTGAATAAAAGTATAAAGTCACCCTATATGATGATTTTAGGGGATCTAAATAGAAAATTAACTATCAAATTTTTATTTTATTTATCAAATGATGGATAATGAATTTTATATCGCTGGCAGCATGAATTTGAGTATGGTTAAAAGTTCAATCGTGTTTGGGGCATCGCTAGGAATCATAGTTATTGGATTGGTATTGTTATTATATGGAGAATATATCCAGCAAAAAGAACTAATTTGGGGAGGGGGACTACTTGCCCTAGCAGGAGTTGCAATTCAAACATATCAAATCTCGCTGCAAAAAGAGTGATTAGATTTTAGAAATTATATTGGAGTTCGTTGAGACGTTCGATTCGTTTTTCCATAGGTGGATGGGTTGAGAAGAGTTTACCAATGAATCCTACCTTAATTGGAATTATAAAGAACGCATTCATTTCGGATTGTGATGTTAATTCTCCTTCAGGGGGAATCATTGAAATTCCAGTAGAAATTTTTCGAAGTGCAGAAGCTAGTGCGGCGGGGTTTTGAGTTATTTCTGCTGCACCTCTATCGGCGGCGAACTCGCGGTATCGAGAGAGTGCTCTTATTAACAAATAGGAAATAATCCAAACGGCCAAAGAAATGACTACCGCGGCCCAGACAGGGGCGGCAGCTCGGTTGTTTCTCCCACGGCCAAAGAAGAACCCCCAACGGACGATGAAAAATGCGATGGTGGATAAGAAAGATGCAATTGTCATAGTGGTGACATCTCTATTTTTAATATGCGCAAGTTCATGTGCAATAACACCCTCCAACTCATCTTCGTTTAATAAGTTAAGGAGACCTTCTGTAACGCAGACAGCGGCGTGATTCTTAGATCTGCCAGTTGCAAATGCATTTGGCATTTGAGTAGATGTTACTGCTATTTTTGGAGTGGGGAGACCGGCTTGCCAGGCGAGGCGTGTTACAGAGGCGTGGAGATCGGGATATTCGGTTTGATCAACTATACGTGCCCTCATAGAACGTAAAGCCAATGTGTCAGAAAAATACCATTGGGCTAATGAAAAAAGTCCAAATATCGCGGCCATTGAAATGAGCCCCACATCAAAATATGAGGTGATTGCTGCGATGAAGAAGACATAGAGTGCGAATAATAAGAACGTGGTTAAGATCATACGGAATTGCAGACCGGGGTCTTTTTTCCATTTCGTCGGATTGGAAGAATAGGTTGTGGAACTTACCTTGTGGTTCGGTACGTGGAGGGATAATTAAAAATGTACCGGATTGGAAAAATATATTTTGAAGAGTAGAGCTACAAGATTAACTTGTCCCAGTTATGATATACAAATAATGAGTGAATTTGGGTTGTTTTGTCCAAACTGTGGGACCGCTGTTGAGCGGGGGCAGGGAAGAACTACTCAGGGGGGACCAGATGGATGGGAGAGAGTTAGAGAAAATATGTTGTGTGATCAGTGTTATTTTGATCGATTTGAACTAGTAGAAGTGAAGGAAAAGGGAAGTATTCAAATCTGTTCGGTTTGCGAAGCTATCTGTAGGAAAAGTAAATGGATAGATAAAAAAGAAGGTTTGGAAGAGAAAGTGATATTGGAATTGATAGAAGAGGGACTAAAAATCCATGATGATGTGAAAGAGATGAGTTGGGGATTTACTCTGGAAAATATTGATACCAAGGTAATGAATATCAAATGTGAATTTGAAGGAAATATAAAAGGAAAAAAGATAATAGAAAATAGAATGGTCGAAGTTCAGATAGTACGCGAAATTTGTGATGTGTGTAGAAAGAAATCGGGTGGCTATTATGCTGGAGAAATACAAATTCGAGCGTCAACGAGGAAACCGACGGGTGTAGAGAAAAATCGTTCTATTGAAATTGCTAATGACGTGGTGAATCGAAGGACATTACTAGGTGACAGGAATGATTTTATCTCAAAAATAGTAGAAAAAAAAGAGGGCATAGATATACGGATATCTACTAGTAAGCTCGGGCAGAAAATATCGAAATCTATTGTAGAAGAATTGGGAGGTTCAATATCGACTTCGGAGACATTAGTGACAGAAGATCGGGATGGGAATAGAGTATATAGAATTTCATATTTGGTGCGCCTTCCAGCAATAATTATTGGAGACGTGATAGACATAAGAGATGGAAATGGGCCAATTTTAATTAGAAGTACGGGGAGTGTTTTAAAAGGCATTCGGCTCGCCTCGGGTGAATCATATAAGGGGTCGGTGGAAGATGAGAAATTCAATAAATTGAAGCATATTTCTAAGGTGGGGAAAACTTCTGTCGTATCTATAGATGATACGTATTCAATGCAGATATTAGATCCAGAATCATATCGTCCGATAACAATAGCCCGCCCAATGTTTGTTGATTCGGATTGGGAAGAAGTAAAAGTAGTAAAAACGGAAGATGGGGTGTACGTTTTACCTAATGAATAAAAATGCCGTTGTCGTGAGTAAAGGAGATGTTAAAAGAGAACTAGAGTTATTAAAAAAAGGGCAGGAATATGATGATTCTAGGAGGATTAGGACCCACGATGGGAAATCAATAGAAATTCCAATTCATGGGTCGGGGGGAGAAATGAAAAACAAGAACATAATAAATCAAAAAAATCCTCAGATTAGGGCCAAGGGGTTGAAAGATTTGCTTCGGGTGAGAGGGGTTTCTGAAGAAGAAATAAAAATGTCCCCCAGATCATGGGATGTGATTGGAGGAATAGCTTTAGTTCAATTGTCAGAAAAATGTACCACAGAAAAAGAGATAGGAGAATGTTTGATGGAGTTACAGGGAGTCAATACTGTGCTATCTCGAGTTGGGATTGAAGGAACTGAAAGAAAACCGATTATAAAATATATTGCAGGGTTAGAAGAAACAAAAACTATTCATACGGAATGGGGTGTGAGGTATTCATTGGACCTATCAGAGGTTATGTTTTCTCCAGGTAATAGAGAAGAAAGAAAAAGGATGGGTAAGATGGTTGACAGGGGGGAATGTGTATTGGACATGTTTGCGGGAATCGGCTATTTTTCGATCCCAATGTCTATTTCAGGGGCAGAGGTGACGGCAGTGGAGAAGAATGTAGTATCCATGAGATATCTGAAAGAGAATATTCAACTGAACCACGTTGAAGAAAATTTGTACCCAATAAGAAACGATTGTAGGGATTTTATCGAAGGGTGGGTGGATGAAAAGGGAAAATTATTTGATAGAATCGTAATGGGTCACTATGATTCGATTAAATTTCTCAAAGAAGCATACTCGGTAGTGAAACAGGGAGGAATAATCCATTTACACGAAGTGAGGGCTGATACAAATCCGTCTCAATCATATGGTGAAATTAAAACGGTGGCAGCAGAGGTGGGAAGAGTTGCCAAGATTGAGAATAGGAGAAGAATTAAAGGATACAGTCCAGGTACATCTCATTTTGTTGTAGATATTCGAGTTAAATAGGGAAAATAAAAATCGATCAAATAGTTTATGAGTCAGGATGGGTAAGGGAATAGATATGCAAAATCTAGCTGGAGAAACTATAGTAGTAACAGGCGGTTCGCAAGGAATCGGATTGGCAATTGCAAAAAATGTGGCTGCAAAAGGGGCACATATACTGATAACAGATATTCAAGATGGGTCAGATGCTGTTAAAGAGATAGAAGATGCAGGAGGGAGTGCAGAATTTCGCAAAGGGGATGTAACGAGTGAAGAGTCCATGCGTGCTGTGTTTAAGGATACTAAAATAGATGGGCTAGTTAATAATGCGGCTTATTACGCGCCATTGATTGGGAATTTCAAACAATTTACAGATATTACAGTAGAAGAGTTTGAGAAGGTGATGTCAGTTAACACAACTGGTGTGTTTATTGTCACAAAAGAAGCAGTACCTGCGCTAAATGATGGTGCTCGAATTGTCAATATATCTTCGGGGACTATTTTGAAAGGCACAGCGGGACTCTTACACTACATTGCTTCTAAAGCCGCGGTTGTAGGAATGACTAGAACTATGGCAAGAGAACTAGCAGATCGAGATATTAGGGTCAACACGATTATGCCAGGTTTGACTGCATCCCCGGCATCGCTACAGGGAGGAGAAGATCGAATACAACAACGCGCGGAAGCGAGTCAGATGCTCAAGAGGGCCATACAACCAGAGGATATTGCAAATGTTATTGGATTTTTATTGAGCCATGAAAGTGGGATGATGACAGGGCAAGTAGTGAATGTAGATGGTGGGAACATACTCTACTAAAATTTAAAATGTGAAGAGAAAAGTTGAGAGGATATATTATCGGCGGGGTGGGTTTAAAAATTACCTACGTACACGGCGCCAACTTTCTCGCTTTTTTTCCATAGCAGAATAGAGAGTCATTGATTGTATTAGTTGGGACACATCGAGTGTGCAAGAAGTAATAAGATCACCTTCGGTTTCTATTCCAGCTACAAAAGATAAATCGTGGAGATGTATATCCTGTATTTCTGCAGGTTCAGAGAACTGTACTTTAGTTTCTGGGGTTAATTTTAGAATTCGTCGTGTCATAGATTAGAGAGATTCAAGAATTCTTAGTGCTGCAGTATATTTTTTTTCTGCGATTTCATGCATGAAGTCGAAATCATCCTCTGTTGCGAATCTTTTTACTATCAAACGTCCGCAATGGATGTGATCTCCTTCATCGGAAGTTACGTCGAAAAGTGTTTTTGCGATTTCGGGATAGTCATTCTCAACATATTCACCCATTCTCCGGGAAGTTTCTGCTGCCACAATTTCGGTTGAAACTTGAAATCCTGCGGCAATGTATTGTGGTTTTTCCCACTCAGTTGCTAGGCGACACTTTGCAACTAATCGATCATAATTATCAGCCGTCCAGGTTGCCAAATCGCAGGGCACTCCAACTTGTTCAGAGAGATTTGCGTAAATTTTTGCGTGTTTTACTTCGTCTCGAATTTGTTCACCTAACCCTACGATTAAGTCTCTATCACGATCATAAGGATCCCCTATCTCATATATTTGGGTCATTTGTCGTGCGGGAGGTAAACAGCCGATATAGAATTCTCTCCATGCCTGGGATGCAAATTGTTTTTGCATCATAGCGAGGGGACCGCCTAGTGAATCGAAGTATTCATCTGTGAAATACTTCTCAACTGCATTCTCCATTTTTATGCGATATTCTTCTGTGAAATCATTCACGAATGACGCTAGGGTAGGTAAGTCTGATGACATGAGTATAGCATGGGGTTCGGTGGCATTAAATCAAATGGTTTGGTTGGGTGAAGTTCACCAAACAGATTGTAAAAAGAGGTCGGTGTCTATTTCAGTTCCAAATCCACCTTCAATTGCACGATCATACACTACTTTCCCTACGGCTGCGAATTGCATCCCAATGCCAATGTTGTTGAGAAATAGAGTAGTTTCTTCGGATTCTGGATTTTTGTTTTCGGCGATGAGAGATGAAATGTCTTGAGCAGCAGTTATGTCAAAATTGGGAATGGCCCACTTTTCAGTGAGATTTTGAGCAAAATCTGAAAATCGGGGGGCATAGTTATGAGGACCAGAAGGTAGTTGTGTTGTTGCTACTGCTACGCGATCTACTTCGGAAAATGCTTCTCCAGGAATTTCTGGATTTTTGATTGCACTCACATGCATTTTAGGTTCGATCCAAGATGCATCGAATATAGGTTTCATTGCATTGGAAGCACATGCGAGGATATTGGTTCCAGATATTGCTTTAATAGGTTCATCCACAGGGAGAACGGCGGGATCTAATTTGCCATCCCATTCTTCAGCGAATGCTTCACGGTTTTTTTGAGTGGGACTATATACATTCACTTGCTCGAGATCAAACATCTCGGCAAATGCCTCTATTTGTCCACCGGCATGCCGACCCGCACCAAGTAGACCCATCGTGTGGACATCAGAGGAGGGGACCATGTATTTGGCTCCAAGAGCATTTGTAGCCCCGACACGCATTTTACTAGCATATCCATCGGGAAGGATTAGAAGCGGTTCGTTTGTTTCGATATCGTACACTTGAACGTATTCCACATATTTTTTGTCTCGGGCCATTCCCAGCTTGAATTTTCGGCCCCCTTCCCAGCGGATTCGATCAGATTGAATGCGAAGAGCAGATACACCAAAATCTTGTATGATACCAGACATAATTTTGTAGACATAAGCATCGTTGGGCCCAAGGGGGAGTATCATGTCAGATCGGGGGATGCTAACTACTCGGCCAGCGGCATCGGCCTTGTAGGCCAGTTCCAATGCTTCGATGGAAGACCCCATATCTAAACACTGTTCAACTTCAGGTTCGGAGAGAAAAATCACCATACAATGGGATTATTCTTAATAGAGTAAAAAGTAGAGGGACATAAAAGAAATTTTTCAGAGTAAAGGAAGGATTTAACTTAGGAAAGTGCCACAATAAGATTGCGTTCCGAAGTCCCCATTGGAGTTTGTCTAAAATGGACACGATGAAAATATGGAGAACCCCGGTACGCTACAGATCCCGGAACAGGGTCTTCCAGCTGAGGCGGCGTGAAGCCAAGCGATGATGTTGGAGGTTAGTTTCTGGGAAATATTTACAAAAAAGAAAATTGAATTCAAGTACGGAGGAGTTCATTGATAAGATTAAGGGTAGAAATGGTTTTTCACATAGAGATCCAAGGGAGGATATGGAAATACGGCACCTCGAAGGGATGGAGGAGGACCAGCGTGAGGTTATATTCAATCGATATCAAGTGAGTCAAGAAATACAAAAAGCGGTTCGTGCTATTATTGATAATGTAAGAGAGCAAGGTGATGATGCCCTTAGGAGATACGCATTGGAATTTGATAAAATAGAAATAAAAGAAATAGACATCACGGGAGAAGCAAAAAAGGCATACGAAGCGATTGATGAGGGATTGAAACTGGCCATAAAAAAGGCGGCAGAAAATATTGAAGTATTTCACAAACACCAAGTTAGAGAGGATTGGGTTAGAAATTTTGATGGCAGAGAAATGGGACAAAGATTTCGGCCGATAAATAAAATTGGGGTGTACGTTCCAGGAGGTACGGCTGCATATCCATCTAGTGTGTTAATGGCCATAATTCCGGCAAAAGTTGCAGGGGTGAAGCACATCGCGGTTGTGACACCTCCAGCAGAGGAAATGAATCAAGTGACACTAGCTGCAGCGTATATTGCTGGTGCAGATAAAATCTACGCGTCAGGGGGGGCACAGGGGATTGCTGCACTTGCGTACGGTACAAAAACGGTTGAATCAGTTGACAAAATCATAGGTCCAGGGAATCAATGGGTGGCTATGGCAAAGAAAGAGATTAGAAATGATGTGGAGATAGAGTTTATCGCAGGTATAAGTGAAATTTTGATCATTGCGGATTTGGCCGCAGATGCAAAAATTGTTGCGGCAGATGTGATTGCACAGGCGGAACATGATGTGAATGTTGCCGCATTGGTGGTAACAGATAGTATAGAACTAGCAAAAGAAATTATAGAAGAGGTGAAAATACAGACTCGATCGTTAGACAGAAAAAAGATAATAGATCAGACTCTAAACAATCCATATAGCGGGATTATTTTGGTAAAAAGTATGGAAATTGCAGCGGCCTTTGCAGAAGAATATGCTTCGGAGCACCTTTCCATCCAAACGTCGAGGGAGAATGAAAAAATGCTTTTGGAAAAAATCAGTAGTGCAGGGAGCATATTTCTAGGAAGCTATACCCCAGTTGCTGCAGGAGATTATGCATCGGGTACCAATCATATCTTACCTACAAATAAGGGTGCTCACGTTTCAGGGGGTGTTTCCATAGATACATTCATCAAAGTTTCGACGATACAGCGGATCGACAAAGCAGCGTTGGAAAAAATTAGGAAAGTCATAACCACAATTGCCAGATCAGAGGGGTTAGATGGTCACGCGGAGAGTATAGAACGTAGATTTGATTAGTAGAACTGATCGACTTGTAAGAAATTTGTCCCAGCCCTATGGGCAGTCTCCGCATCTGTTTTTTCGTTTCCTATAAATAAGGTATTCCCAGGAGATAGACTTAGATCTTCCATACACTTTTGCAAGGGTAAAGGATGTGGCTTATCCTCGAACGTAGATTCCCTGGTGATCAGCGAATCGAAATTAACATTGAACTTTTCAGCTATTTCTTGGGAAGCGATACGAGAATTTTTTGTGCACAAACCAATGGGACAATCTAAATTGGGGATGATGTCGATCAGAGGCAAGGGGACTGCGTTTTTCGTTCCATCAAGTTCATGTGAAGCGAGTAGCTCAAGTAGATCTTCATAAATGCCATGTTGACTAGCTAGTTCATAAATGGGAGTGTGATCATTTCGGTCTCGTCTAAGAGAGAATGGATTGATTGAAGGAGGGAATAAATCATGTATTTGAGTTCTAACGGAGTTCCAATCGACATCCAAATCGATTAGAGTTCCATCCAGATCGAAAATTACACCATCAAAGTTATCAAGGGAATTCAAACTAGCTTTTAACTCATAATTCCATAGATTATCAGGGGCAGAAATGTGTACTGAATCCCCATCATTGAGAGAGAATAAGTTCCGTAAAGAAATGGGTGCTATGAATTCAAATTTAGATTTTGGATAGCTATCGGCGATGGGGCGGATGAGAGCAGATTTGATTCCGCTGATGGAGCAAGGTGTCAGCTCAATTCCATCGCAGTTATCTAAAGCATTCTCTATGTCGTTTACAGTAGTAGAAGAGAGAGACATAGAAGGATTTATCTGAGTCAGGTTGAGTGTTCCAGGGAAAGGACGGAAGGATAAATGAGACAATAAAAGCTCCTCAAGATCGGAGATTAAAACATTTGCAACACCTTTTCCAGACTCCAATTTGCCATGCATATAATGATAGTGTATCTCTAAATGATTTAAATAAAGGGGATTGGGGAGGCAGAGGGTTTTGAAATACGAACATGTTTAACCTGGTGGCTGCCTCATGTGAAACTATGCCAACAGTTCCGGAAATCATGGCGCGTGAAAGAAGTGGGCCTCCGATTACTATGTTAACTGCGTATGACAAATCGATAGCAGAGATAGCAGATTTAGCGGGGATAGACATCGTTCTTGTGGGTGACAGTGTAGGGAATACGGTACTAGGGTATGAGACAACATTGCCAGTTACAATAGAAGAGATGATTAGTCACACGGCGGCAGTTGTCCGGGGAGTGAAGGAATCCCTAGTGGTAACAGATTTACCATTTCTCTCAGTGGGGGTAGATGAGTCAGTGTCAATTATGAATGCAGGGAAAATGTTGAAAATGGGAGGTGCAGATGCCGTGAAAATAGAAAGCGGGCCCCACACCATTCCTATCACAAAAAGATTGGTAGATCTAGGAATACCAGTCATGGCACATGTTGGGCTATTGCCTCAAAGGATTAGGCAGATAGGAGGATATTATCAACAAGGAACAGATGAAAGTAGTGCCCTAGAGATAATGGAACTAGCAAAGGGACATGAAAATGCAGGAGCTTTTGCGATTGTGTTAGAACATATGCCATCGGATATTGCCAAGAATATCACAGATGGGTTGGAGATTCCAACGATAGGTATTGGGGCAGGACCACACACGCGGGGGCAAGTTCTGGTAGTAGATGATGTTATTGGCCTTTCAAATTCGTTGCCCCCATTTGCTAGGAAATTCGGCGATGTGAGAACGGAAATGTCAAACGCAATTAAAAAATATCGAGAGGAAGTTATTTCAAGAAAATTTCCACCAGAAGATACGGACTGAAAGTGTGATTGGGGAGACCAGGAAAGGGGGGGACCACAAAACAAGCTTTATTTTATAAACTATACGCAGTAATGCGTTTTTTAATCGTAATATTTATATATTAGATGAATGGATCATAACATGAAGGATAAAAATGGAACTTATTGTAAAACAGGTACCCCAAAAAGATGCAGGTAAAGGTCTAGTATTTATTGATCGAGGAGATTTTTCAGAATTAGGCATACAAGAAGGAGACTATGTTGCTATAAAGGGGAGAGAGCCTCCGAAGAATCCAGTGGTAGGAAAGGTATTTCCAGGGTATGCGAATGATTTAGGACAGAAAGTTATTCGAATGGATGGGTTCACACGCCATAATGCTAATGTGGGAATTGATGAAAAGGTAGATATTGAAAAAATTGAAGTCAAAGATGCAGAAAGTATTGGTATAGCAATTTCAAGACGTTCTGGCATAGATGTAAGGGGAGATTCAGAACTCATCGAGGGTATGATAGGAGAGCGGTTGAGAGGAAGAGGTGTCAGTGAGGGTCAGACAGTACCCGTCAATGTTACTATTTTCCGTACAGGGATGAGATGGCCAGTTATTATTACGGAGACAGTGCCTGAAGGACCCGTGCAAATTACAGATAGGACTGTCGTTAGATTTTCCAATGAATCAATACGGATAGGCGGGACTCCAGGTGGTGCAAAGCGAGAAATTATTGAACCACTTTCAGACATAACATACGAAGATATAGGAGGATTAGCAGATCAACTGGGGCAAATTAGAGAGATGATAGAACTCCCAATGAGACACCCAGAGTTGTTTCAGCAACTAGGAATTGAACCGCCAAAAGGAGTTTTATTGCATGGCCCCCCAGGGACGGGGAAAACATTAATTGCACAGGCTGTTGCTAACGAAATTGATGCTCACTTCATGTCTATTTCGGGTCCAGAAATAATGTCAAAGTATTATGGAGAGAGTGAAGGACAGTTAAGACAAGTGTTCGAAGAAGCTGAAAAAAATAGTCCATCTATAGTTTTCTTGGATGAGATAGATTCAATTGCCCCGCGCAGAGCAGAGGCTAGTGGAGATGTAGAACGCCGAGTGGTTGCGCAATTGCTTACGCTCATGGATGGATTAGAGGGGAGAGGACAGGTTGTGGTGATAGCGGCGACTAATCGTGTTAATGCGATTGACCCGGCGCTGCGTCGAGGGGGGAGATTTGATCGAGAGATTGAAATTGGAGTCCCTAGTAGAGAGGGGAGGTTGGAGATATTACAAGTCCATACTAGAGATATGCCACTGGAAGAAGATATTGACTTAGAGCAATATGCAGATAAAACGCATGGATTTGTTGGGTCGGATTTGGAATCCCTTGCTAGAGAATCTGCTATGAATGCACTTAGACGTGTGAGTCCAGAATTGGATTTGGAGAAGGAAGAAATACCTTCAGATGTTTTGGAAAATCTTAAAATAAAAAATGAAGATTTAAAAAATGCATTAACATGGATTGAACCATCGGCGTTGCGAGAAGTCTTTGTAGAAGTTCCAGATACCTTGTGGGAAGACATAGGAGGATTGGAAACGACTAAACAGCGTCTGAGAGAAGCGGTGCAATGGCCACTAAAATATCCAGAGGTATTTGATACATTGGGGTTGGAATCTGCAGCGGGTATTTTATTGTATGGGCCCCCTGGTACCGGGAAAACACTATTGGCAAAGGCAGTGGCTAATGAATCAGAGGCGAATTTTATTTCTCTTAAGGGTCCGGAGTTGCTCAATAAGTATGTGGGGGAGTCAGAAAAAGGGGTCAGAGAAATTTTTGCCAAAGCACGTCAAAATGCTCCAGTAGTAATTTTCTTTGATGAGATTGATTCAATAGCAACGCAGAGAGGTAGAAATGCAGGAGATTCTGGTGTTTCAGAACGAGTAGTGAGTCAGCTGTTAACAGAAATGAATGGATTGGAAGAACTAGAAAATGTTGTAGTAATAGCAACAACAAATAGGCCGGATTTAATTGACTCCGCATTATTGAGGCCAGGGAGATTTGATTTCCAAGTTCACATTCCAATGCCAGATGAAGTTGCTCGGAGGAGTATTTTTGAGATCCACACCAAGGAGAAACCAATGGCAGAGGATATTGATTTGGATGGTTTGGCATCCAAAACGGAAGGTTATAATGGTGCAGATATTGCTGCAATATGCCGAGAAGCAGCTGCAGAGGCGAGTCGAGAATATATAAATTCTGTAAAGATAGAAGATATTCCAGAATCAGTGGGAAATATTAGAATAACTCAGGAATATTTGGACAGGGCGCTTGAGAAAATTGCCCCCAGCGTGGATGGAAATGTGATAGAATATTATCAAGATATGGAAACTCGGTTGGGCAAACGCCTAGATGTGGTTAACGACGAAGACAGTGATTTGGGGATGGCGTTCCAATAGAAATTTTTTTAAACTAAGTTGTGGGAGAGCTATAAGATGAACATTGACTCTATTTGAATTGCCACAAGAATGGGTTAGAAACTGGATTGCGATTATGAGCCATCCTAAATGGTTTTTTGAGAAAAAAATCAAGAGCGGCAAGCAATCGGAGGGGTTGATATTCGCAATGGCAGTGGTAATGATAGAAGAAGGATCTCGGCTCATTATACACACCTCCTGGACAGTTGCCTATTTTTTAATCTCCTTGGGCGTTGCAGTTTTGATAGTTACTCCAATTCTACTTCACATTGTGGCTGCGATTCAAACGTTGCTATTGCGCATTGGGGCAAAAAATAGAAAGGGCATTGGGGCAACTGTTCAAGTGATAGGGTATTCCATTGCCCCCTGTATCTTTGCAGGATTTGCAATTCCATCACTACGTGTTTTGTGTGCAATATATGGCTCAATATTGTTAATAATTGGATTGAAAGAAGTGCATGATGTTTCTTTGAGAATGGCATTTTTGATTTCCATAATACCAGCTATTATTGTTTTCGGATGGCTTTTTAGAGGTATATTGGCACTAAATAGTCTATTGGCATAGTCCAGATAGGTTAATTAGCGATTGTCATCAAAGATCACTTTAGTGCATGATAGTAATAAATATCGAAGATTTCTCAATAGAAATCAAAAATAGTATAATTAAAAATGTGGGCGGACCGCAAAAGTCAGCGTCAGTGAAATTTTTTGATGTAGAAGAGACAGAGGTAAGAAGATTTGGCAAGGACCAAATTAAATTATGTTTTGAAGATGAAGAAAGAAACCGAGTTGAAATTGCGATTTCGGGAGAAGAGGGGGACAAAATTGGGCAAAAAATAAAATCGTTGTTGTAAAATCAAGGGTGCAATGATTGGTGAAGTTCTAAAAACCGTTTTATCCCCCCATAAACGTATAACAGAACATAAAGATGGATACTTGTATTATTTGTGGCATTCCTGCAGAAGAGAGCATATGTTCAACTCACGCTGAGGATGTCTTTTTTAAATTCGGAGGAAATAGTTCGAAGCAACTTACTCTCGGGCGTTATTACCAAGGGGCAGTTGAGGGAATTGCGGATTTTGGTGTGTTTGTAAAACTGAATGGGAAAGTGACGGGGTTGTTGCATAGGAATGAGTTGAAACAGAGACTAGAAAGTTTAGGGTGGGAAATTGGAGATGTAGTTTATGTCAAAGTGAAAGGGATTCAGGATAAAGGGAAGATTGATTTGGGGTGGTCAATTCGCCAAGATGAAAATGAATTCAGAGGGGCGTTGGTCGATGGCGGAGATGGCATAGAGTCTAAAAATAAAAGTAGAGGAGAAGAAACGCCGAGTTGGGAAGTTAAAAGGGAGAGAAAAAGTGGATCGGGAGTACCTATTGGAATGCTAGAAAAAGAAATAGGGAACAATATAAAAATGGAAGGGAAGGTTTCAGATATTCGTCAAACGACAGGGCCAACACTTTTTGAAATACAAGATGAATCTGGAAAGACTATTTGTTCGGCTTTTGAATCCCCAGGGAAGAGGGTTTATCCAGATATAAAAGTGGGTGAAGTCGTGCAGATAGAAGGAAAAGTTGAGCTAAGAAGGGGGAGTATTCAAGTAGAATCTGATGTGATTAGATCTCTCAGTGGAGAAAATGCTGATGCGATTCTAGAGAAAATATCACGAGTGGTTTATGAAAAGGCCCGACCAGATAAATTTGAATCAATAGAAGAAGGATTGGTGGATTCTGCAAGTGTCGAAAAGGCAGCTACAGAGATTCGAATGGCAATTTTAGAATCGATTCCGATAATCATCAGACATCCCGCAACGGTTGATGGGCACATTGCAGGTGCAACTATTGAACATTCGATCATAAGGCGAGTGGAGGAAGAATATGGGCAAATACAAGCAATTCATCGTCACGTCGATAGACGCCCATATCAATCTAATGGTCAAGAGATGAATGCTGCCATTTTAGATACTTCTAGAATGCTAGAATCTCAGTTACGATATAGTGATCCAGTTCCTTTGTATATATTCATATCAGATAGCGAGGATTCGGAGAGATACGAAGGGATGAAGCTAATAGGCATCTATGGATCTAGTAGAATTATCATAGGAGGGGGTGGAATAGGAGAGGGGGAGAAAGAAGATTATGCAGAAATATTGATCAGGTCTATAGAGCAAGGTGGAGACAAAACTTTGACTGCGTTGAGTGCAGAGGTTGCCGTTGCGGTAGATCCAGAGAGAAGAAATGAACTTATTCACCTTCCGGCGATAAGTTACTGGGAAAATGCTCCAGGTAAATATATGGAACTAGCCAATGAAGCAGGCTATGAATTAGATATGATCGGGAAAATTCACAGGGCAATTGCAGTAGAAGCATTTTACCAGAGAAACAGTAGCAAGAGAGAAATGATTTCAGACATGCTCTTTGGAGAAAATACAGAATTGATAGAACAATGTAATAGTTATTTTGTCGAGAGTATGGAGAAAGGAATTTTGACCGCGTCGCCGCATTTGGATCGGTTGGTAGTAAATGGGAAAGAGATAGCAACCATAGATCTGGATAAGTTTACACATAGATATCAATTTCCCGCTACTGAATTGCTCCTGCTAGGTTTGATTGAAAAAGAACAGGTTGCGGCAGTAGTAGGAAGTGATACTAGCAGCATATACGTGGAAGCAAGAGGGATTATTGATCTAAAAGAGCTAGGAAACGATATTAAATCGATAGCATCAAAAAATGGTAGTGTGGATATAGGAGGCATATCAAGTGGAAAAATTTCATTTGTTTCAGGGGATCGAGAAGAGATTCTAGATGCAGTGGTAGAATCAATTGTTAAGCAACTATAGTAGTGAAGGCTAAATTGTTGCATCACTACTCAGTAGCTATTATATGAGTACGCAGGTCACTGAAACAGATGCATTTTCTAAAACTTGTGAAGAAATAATAGAGCGTATTTTAGATGGCCAGCTTAGTGTGGATCAAGTCGAAGAGGTAAAAATGGAGGTCTGTGCGACGTATTCATCCCCAAAAGTTCCAAAAAATACTGAAATTTTAGATTACGCGCCTTCAGAAATACGAGGGAAGCTGGAACAAGTTTTGCGCCGGAAACCAGTTCGAACTGCATCGGGGGTAACCCCAGTTGCGATTATGACATCCCCACATATGTGCCCGCATGGAAAGTGTCTATTCTGTCCAGGAGGACCCGCATCGGAATTTTCGTCTCCGCAAAGCTATACAGGATATGAACCTGCAGCCGCGCGGGGGAAACAAACTGACTATGATCCATACGGTCAAGTTACTCTTCGACTAGAACAATTTAGAGAAATTGGCCATCCAGTAGACAAGGCGGAATTAATTCTTATGGGGGGAACCATGACAGCTAGATCGGCAGACTATCAAGAGTGGTTTGTTCGTCGAGCTCTCGAAGCCATGAATGATTACGATTTATCGATAGCACCATCATTGGGGGATGGTAGGATATTTGTGCAGGAAAATCCTCAATTCAAGTATCTTGAAGACGTGATTTCAGTGAACGAAACTGCAGATATTAGATGCATTGCGATGACATTTGAGACCAAACCAGATTGGTGCAATCACGAACAAATTGATCGTATGCTCCGTCTAGGGGGAACTAAAGTTGAATTGGGAGTTCAAACCACCTTCGAGCATATTAATCATGCGATGCACAGGGGACATGGTACTATTGAGAGTGTAGAATCAAATCAGAGATTAAGAGATTCTGGTTTTAAAGTTGGATTTCATATGATGCCAGGGCAACCGGGGATGTCTTATGACATGGGTGTAGAGGATTTTCGTCGATTGTTTTCAGATCCCATATGGAAACCAGATTATTTGAAGATATATCCTACTTTAGTGGTCAAAGGTACGCGAACATATGATATGTGGAAAAGAAAAGAATACGATCCACTGGACAATGAACAGGCTGCAAAGCTAGTTGCAGAGGTAAAAGCAATGATTCCTAGGTATGTTAGATTACAAAGAGTTCAACGAGATATTCCGGCTAATTTTATTGAAGCAGGAGTGTGGAAATCTAACCTTCGTCAATTGGCAATAGAACATCTAAAAACGATGGGGAAATCTTGTAAGTGTATTCGGTGCAGGGAAGCCGGATTGAATTCAAAGGTGCCTCAAAATCTTGAAATGGATGTATTGGAATATGAAGCTGCAGGGGGGATTGAGAATTTTATTAGTATAGAAGATTTTGACCAAGACATTCTAGTTGGTTTTTGCCGTTTGAGGTTTTCAGAAACACCTGCACGGGTAGAATTGAAAGATGCAAGCATTTTGCGGGAGCTCAAAGTGTACGGGAATGAGATGGGTCTTGTAGAACGGGGGGAGGAAATAGGCCCGGGAGAATGGCAGGATGGATTCCAACACAAAGGGCACGGGAGAGCACTGATGGAAAGGGCTGAAGAGATGACGGTGGATGCTGGTTATAAAAAAATTGCAGTTCTGGCAGGTATTGGAGCGAGAGAATACTACAAACAAAAATTGGGGTATTATCAAGATGGACCATACGTCTCTAAATGGTTATGTTAAAAAAATATTAGAAGTTACGTGGAACTTTGAGCACAACGATAGGGATTTCTTTGTTAATCTCCGAAAGAGGTTATGGATCCAAAACAGGAGATATCGGGTGTGGATATCCGATCTCTTGTACAGGAATTTGAGACATATAAAGGATCTATTTTCGATAAGTCATACTGTTATGGAAAAGAATTAGTACGGTTTAGAATGCGAAGGCCAGGAGTGGGGAGAGATGAGCTATTGGTAGGGATTGGAAATATGAAAAACATCCATTTTGCCGAAGTAGAAAATGTCCCAAATGCACCTGATAAAGTTGCAGATTTTGCTATGAAGTTGAGGAGTAAATTGAGGGGGAAGCGTTTGAAGGGAATTGAGCAGTATGGGTTTGATCGGGTTGTAAAAATTATTTTTGAAGGAGGGGGAAGTGAGACACTGATTGTTGCAGAATTATTTGGAGATGGGAATTTGTCAATTGTGGGAGCGGACGGCAAAGTACACGCTTGCCTAAGAACAGTGAGACTCCATTCCCGAACGGTTGCTTCAGGGCGAGATTTTGAATTCCCCCCTTCCAGAACTGATCCATTCTCACTAGATTATGACTCATTTGTGGGATTAATGAATGATTCTGGGTCGGATGTGGTTAGAAGCCTCGCAACCCAGATAAATTTTGGGGGAACATATGCAGAAGAGCTTTGTCTTCGTTCGTCGGTCGATAAACAATGTCTGATTTCGTCGGTGACTCAGCCAGAGTATGAGAGGATCTACGAAGAAATAATTAAATTAGATGGAAAAATAAGAAAGGGAAAAATTCAGCCAAGAATATATTATGAAGATGGGTCAGAGATAGATGTCACTCCATTTTCGCTAGCATTGTATGAACATTTAGATTTCAATGAATTTGACACATTTAATTCTGCAGTGGGCAATTATTTTTCAAATGGGAAATTGGAAATTTCAGATGGAAGTGAAGAAATCGAAGAAGAAATACTAAATAAATATGAACGGATTTTAGTATCCCAAAAAAATG
Organism: Halobacteriales archaeon; assembly: GCA_022450005.1. Lineage (GTDB taxonomy): Archaea > Halobacteriota > Halobacteria > Halobacteriales > Hikarchaeaceae > Hikarchaeum. The sequence goes on along the minus strand of JAKURE010000001.1, from coordinate 56,646 downwards.
CTCTGAAGCAATTTTCACAAGATGCTCGATTGATTAGAGAAGGTGTAGAACTTTTGTATTCAAATTATAGTGTTGTGGAAGAAGTAATTGAAGAGGTCCGTTTGTGTTTGGAACGGGGAGAGCAATTTGAACAGATTGATGAGAGACTGAAAGAATCAGGGAAATCCGAAATTGTGGAATTGATGAGGATAAATCAGGTGGAAAAAATAATAGAAGTTCAAATTGAAGGGATTCAAATTGTTCTTGACCCATGGAAAAGCATTGAACAGAACGCCAATTTGAACTACAATCTCGCGAAAAAAGTTGAGGGAAAATATGCAGGGGCAAGAAATGCTATTTCGGAGATTAACAAAGAACTCGAGAAAGCAAAAAATAATAGAATTGAGAGTGGGTCGAAGGGAATTGATGGCGAAAAAATAAAAATGCAAGATAATTGGTTATCTCGGGCATCCATACCAATAAAAAAGTCTAAATATTGGTTTGATCGATTTCGTTGGTTTAGGAGTTCGGGTGGTTTTTTGATCATAAGTGGGAGGAATGCAGATCAAAATGAGGAGCTAGTAAAAAAGTACATATCCAAAGGAGATAAAATATTCCACACACAAAATCCGGGGGCCCCTATTACTATTTTGAAGGCTTCGGAACCGGGGGAATCTCCAAAGGAAATAGAAATACCAGAAAAAGACCTTCTTGAGGCTGCTAGATTTGCTTTATCATGTTCATCTGTGTGGAAAGAGGGTAGGCGGACAGATGATGTATATATGATTACCAAAGATCAGATTAGCAAAACCCCAGAAAGTGGAGAATATTTGACTAAAGGATCTTTTGTTATTCGAGGGAAGCGGACTTACTTTAGAAACATGGAAATTGGTTTTGCAGTAGGAGTCACATGCGTCCCAGAAACTAGGGTGATAGGAGGTCCACCTTCTGTCGTAGTTCCAAAATCGGTTATATCAGTGGAGATTGAGCCAGGTAAGTTTTCACGGGAAGATATTGCTAAAAAGATATATCGTTATTTCTGTGAAAGTTTTCACGATGGGACGTTTGTTAGAAAAATCACAGGTCCAGATGATATCTCTCAACTGATACCAGCGGGAAATAGTGCAATGGTGGAGTGAAAAAATACTACATCGGTACGTCTATACTGAAAGGCTGTCTCTGGATGGTATCGAATGGTATTGCTCTCTATTGAATTTTATATTCTTGCGATTTTATGTGCTTTTTTTAGAGGGATTGACCCAATATTTGCCAAACGTGGTCTAGAGAGCGGAGGGAATTGGATTCAAAATACATTTCAAACTCTTGTGGTCCGAACAGGACTTGCTTGGGGCGCATTAATAGTTATTTCAAACGGGAAAAATATGCTTGAAGGTATTTCGCTTCCCATAATATTGCTTTTTGTTTGTGCAGGGGTGGTTGCAGCAGCGATGGGTCAACTGAGTTATTATAGAGGAATAGATCGGATGGGGGCCAGTATTTGTGCAACCATTACTAATTCCCGTCCTCTTTTTGCGGTGTTGTTAGCAGTTGTGTGGCTTGGAGAAAATATGACGGTGTCAGGGATGATTGGTGTGATTTCAATAGTGATGGGTGTTGTATTCATAACAAGATCCAAGAGTGGGAACATTTCGGGTTGGAAAAGAAGTGACATAGTATTTCCTCTTTTTGCAGCGGTGGCGTTTGCTGCAGGGAATGTAATAAGAAAATTTGGGTTTATGGAAGACGCTGCGATTACCGCCATTCAGGCCCTCGCTATTAATGATCTTGCGGCGTTAGTTGTAGTAGGAGTATACGGAGTAGTGATAGGAAAGGGCAGAGAACTGGCAGCGGGGAATAGAGAAAGTTATCGAAATTTTGGATTAAGTGGTGTGGGGGTTTTCCTGGCAATGTTGACTCTTTACGAGGCGTTGATTAGAGGTCCAGTTTCTGTTGCAGATCCGATACTAGGAACGGGGCCTTTGTTCACAGTGATAATTGCCGCAAGTGTGTTGAAGAAGGTTGAAAGAATAACAAAGGGGTTTGTAATAGGGACTTTGTTGATAATAGCAGGTGTGGTTTTGCTCTCTTCAATGCCATGATTTAGAGAGATTAATTTATTTTCTTAAGAACTGGGCCACAATGTCCACACCGACATTCTTACCATATTCTGTGAGTAATTTTTGAGTCATATTTCCAGGAATGACAGTTCCTATGGAAATTCCATCAATGGAAGAAATGGGAGTGATTATTCTAGAAGTGGAAGTAAAAAAGGCTTCTTCTGCGGAGTGGATTTCTTCTAGTGTTAAATTTTTTTCCTCTACTTTTAGTCCCATTTTCTTGGCCAAATTGATGATTTTTTTTCTGGTTATACCAGGTAAGATATTTTGTAGAGGGGGTGTTTGGATGGTGTTGTCCTTGACTATGAAAAAATTTGCATAGATACTTTCGGAAATATGTTCATCATAGTCTAGGAGCAAAGGTGATGCATCTGGATCGATAGATTTGACTTCTTTATCCGCTATGACGAAATGCATTCTAGATCGGTGTTTGATCGTTGAGGAAATAGATTCAGAAGGGATTTGTTTGGTAATAGAAGTTCTTACTTTTTGACCCTCAATAAAGAACTTGGCGTGTTCTGTGAAATTAATTTTAGAGCAATGGATGAGCAAACGAGATGGGGGATAATCACCAGCCTTAGAGGGATTGAAACTCCAATTTCCAATGATATAAGTAATAATTAAAAATTCGTCTTCGGGGGATACTAAGGGAGTGTTTTTTTCTACTAAATGTAACAAGATATTTTGGATATCGGTGGAAGAGATATCAAATTCCATATTCGCCTCAGAGCATGAATTCAAGAGACGAGATACATGGTCGGAGGTCCCATGTAATTTTTTCCCAAAGGTTCGGATTGTGTCACTAACGCTATAGCCCCACATTTGTGCAGTATCCGATACACCGAAAATGGGCTGGGACTCGGGGAGATAATCCCCATCGAAATACATGAGGAGATCGTTTGTTTCCCTATTTTGATTCATTCTACGTTTGTGTCTGACAACGGGGGGGCAAAATATTTTCGAGTGGGAAGGCCAAAAGGGGAGGGGTAAATTCTAAAAAGATATATTGTTTAGCGAAGGCTAAGGGCCATATGGAATCAAAAGCGGCAGTATTACACGAGCCTACGAAAAATCATGATTTTTTAGGAGATTTGCCTGCAAAAATAGAAATGGTTGAGGTTTCGGAACCAATAGGGGAAGAAGTTCTCGTTAAAATTGAAGCTGCGAGTTTATGTCATACGGATGTTTCTTGTGTTGTGGGAGAAACTGGAGAACCGAAACCAGTAGTTTTGGGCCATGAAGGTGCAGGAGTTGTTGCTGCAATTGGTGATGAAGTAACAACATTAGAAGTGGGAGACCATGTAGTTCTTGGGAGAATAGCATGTGGGAAATGTATACGATGTAGAATGGGGAAATCTAATTTATGTTTAAGTAGAAGACAATCGAAGGGAACACTAAGAACAGGGGATACGAGTTTTACAGGGAGTAATGGGGACCCATATTATCATTATCATGGGGTTTCGTCGTTTACGGAGTATACCAATGTGACACAAGAGGTTGCGATAAAAGTCAATAAGAAAATTCCACTTGAACAGGCAACGTTACTAGGTTGTGGTATTTTTACAGGAGTGGGGGCTGTGGCAAATGCAGCAAATATAGAACCAGGATCTTCTGTGGTGATATTTGGAGCAGGAGGAGTGGGACTTAGTGGGGTTCAAGGTGCAGTTTTGAGGGGTGCCACTGAAATAATTGTGGTAGATGTAGTTCCTAGTAAATTTGATATTGCTTTGAAAATGGGTGCGACTAGTACAATTAATTCTATGGAAGAAGATCCGGTAGAGCGAATCCGGGAAATAACAGGAGGAGGGGCAGATTATACTTTTGATATGGTTGGGCACCCAAGGGTATTCGAACAAGCCGTTGAATCATTGGCAGTATCAGGAACAGCAGTATTGGTGGGGACTCCATCTACTCCAGTTAATGAAGTATCTATAAACCTCAGAGAAATGGTGAAGAATGAAAAACGGATTATAGGAGCATTTAATGGATCGTACAATCTACCCATCGCGATTCCAATGTTGGCCGATCTTGTTGTTGAAGGAAAATTATCACTTGAAGAGTTGATCACCAGTTCGCTGCCTCTAGACAACATAAACGAAGCGATGCACCAGCTAGAGAATGGGGCAGAGATAAGACAAGTGATAGTTCCATGAAAGAGAGTGGATAATTTATGCATCTGGCCATCGTAGCCGCCATATGAGGATCCAAGCTCGAGAGATCATAGGAGGTGATTCGGAAAAAATTGTGATCGTCCCAGAAAGTTTGGATGATCTCTGGCATCTACAATTTATCTTAGAGCCAGGAGATACCGTAATAGGAGAAACGACACGTAGAGTTCGAAGAAAAGAAGAGATTTCTAGAGAGACAAGTGGTCAGAGAGAATATATGAGAGTGGTCATTGAAATTGAGACATTGGAATTTCATAAATTTTCTAATCGATTGAGAGTGTCGGGGATGCTTACAGAGTGCCCTTATGAAGAACAAATCGGAACACACCATACATTAAACGTAGAAATATTTGATACAATATCTATCCAGAAAAAATGGAAGTCCGATCAGATTCAGAGAATTGAAGAAGCGGTTGCAGCACGAGATTCTCCAGATATTTTAGTTGCCACAATTGAAGAGGGAGCTGCATTTGTGCAAACAATAAATCAATATGGGATTAGTGATCGGGCGAATTTATCAGGGTCCACAGGGAAGGGGGAAGGATCAGAAAGGACGGATATATTTGAAGAGCTTCTAGCAGTATTGACCCGCATAGAGGTGGATGTTATGGTACTTGCAGGGCCAGGATTTACCAAAGAAAATGCTCTAGAGTATATTAAATCGAGAGATGGTGAACTAGCTCAAAAAATCATATTGACTGAAACGAGTTCTGTTGGGGAACGGGGAGTTCAAGAGGTTCTGTCAGGAGGGACTGCCAAAGATATTATTGTTAAAACCCGGATTGGGAAAGAAACCCAAATAGTAGAGGAAATAAAAAAGAGAATAAAAATTTCAGGTTTGGTTGCTTATGGGCCAGAAGAAGTTCGAATTGCCTCGGGGTATGGAGCTATAGAAAATTTGGTAATTGTTGATGGGGAATTGCAAGAAGAACGGGAAGGGAGAAATTTGTGGAAAGTGGATGTGGATGAGATAATAGAAATGGTCGGGGAAAAGGGGGGAGAAATTACGATAGTATCAAAAGAATATGGACCAGGGGGAGAACTGAAAGGCCTGGGTGGAATTGCAGCCCTTCTAAGGTTTCGTGTTAATTAATAAGCGGATATATTTTTTATAAAAGATATAAACGATAGTTTGATACACAGAGAATTCTTTATTATTTTTATATGCGTGTTCGGAATTGGCAGGATGTATTACAGGAGCTTATTTCCAAAGATTCTGATCCACAAAAATGGCGTGCTATTTCGGGGATTCGTTCAGGGGGGATAGGAGAAGATTTGTATTTGTGCCATCCAGGGGCAGGTCTGTATCATCTCAAAACATATGCGAAGAATCCATTTGAAGTTCAAGGGGTTGGTGCGCAATTAGTACATAAAATTGATGAGGGTATTAGTGATCAGTTTCCGAGAGAGGTGGATGGAAGATTTGCAATACACAAACCAATCTCAGAAGGTGTAGAAGTAAAAAGAGTTACCCAGCGAGTAGAAGAAACCTTACGGGCCCATGTGGATGCACCTACGACTTCACTAGATTTATTTGAAGATGTAATGGTCGCCGTAGGATCTCCAGCATATGGTCCTTTGGATTATAGAGGAATGGGTAGCCGTCCAGAATCACTAGACATTTTAGCGGAAGAATTTCATGATGTTAATAGAAAATTAGAACGGAAATTGGAAGAAATGATTAAGGATGATGAAATTGGAAGAGGCTTCGGATAGATTCTAGAAAATTCAGAGGGTTTCGGAAACCAAAGTTGGAGAAAAAACGCTTATACGTGATGGGGGCATCGTCTTGACTATATCATGCCAGATGGAACGAGTAGCAAGGGTAAAAAGAATAAAACCATCCATGTTAAATGTAGAAGGTGCGGTGTTGCTGCATATCATATTAAGAAGGGTGTTTGTTCTAGCTGTGGGTTTGGTAAATCGGCTAAAATGAGATCATACTCATGGCAATCTATGGCCGGTGACAGGTAAGTACGGAAAAATAGATAAATTTAATAAACGGATTATGGCGGATAGATGTGGTAGGCCATTAGATAAACCATGGATCCCATTATAAATGCGATGAGCCATAGTTTGTATGCAACTTTTCCAACTCTCCGATGAGAAGTTCCTGGGATTTCTCCAGGGGCGTATGTCAATCCAATAGTTAAAACATAAAATAATAGAGGTACGCAAATGACAGCAAGGAGTATATGGATTGCTAAGAAAGGCAGATAAATAAATAGATAAATATTTTCGGGGCCTCCAAATTCTGCAGGTCCAACGATGGCTACCCGGTATAGATATAAAATCAAAAATGTAGCAAATATGGTAAATGCTAGTAGCATTGTTTTGTTGTGGCGTTCTATATCTTTATTACGGATATGGGATACGCCTTTTAAGATAGTTATAATTGCCAGGATGCTAAGGAATGCATTGAAATGGGGTATGACTTTGAGCACGGGATCGGATCGCGGGAGGTATTCGGCGGGAATGTATCCACCAGCAGCTCCAAATACAAGTGATAAAGATACAATGCTCAAGAGGGCAGAAACTAAGACGATGTGGTCATGGACAAATTTCTTCACAGGAGGTAGTTAGTCAGAGGGGGAATAAATCAATTGAAATGTGTCGCTGAAGGCTACATCAAATGTTCGACGACTTCGCCGAATGCGCAACGACTTGTGACCGAATTGATCTTTATTTTAACTTTATGCCCTATATCTGTTTTTGGAATAAATATAATATACCCAGGCCCAATGCGCGCTATACCATCGCCTTCACTTCCTATATCCTCAATTAGCACTTCGAGGGTGTCGTCTATTGCAACGGGGGCGTCAGGTACGTGGGAGGGGGTGGCGTTGGTTTCCCCAGGGGATTTTTGCAAAAATAGGACTCGATAAGTGGTATCCGTATCGATATCAAAGGGGGGGGATTCTTGAGAGGGTAACTTTATAAAATGAGACTCATCATCGAGTTCAACTAGACTACTAAATAGATAGGAAAGTTCGCGAGACATGTAAATACATTTTAATATAAAGCTTGGGCATGGTTTTACCTTATCGATGGGCAAGGGTAATTTTCAGAAAATTTGTACATATAGGGGTAAAAATCGCGAAAACTGGACTAAACCTATTGATAATTGGGGAAAATTAGTTATGTACAGTTTATAAGTAAACAGGTAAAACATAGGGGTACGATGGTGAAAAAAGAAGAAAAACCACCATATTGGAATGGAAGATTTCCAAAAGGGGACCCGAAAGGGACCCTGAAGATTGAAAATGTGGTCGCTTCAACGGGTATTGATCAAGAATTGAATTTAGAGGCACTTGCGGCAGATCTACCGGGGACGGAATATGACCCTGATCGATTTCCAGGGTTAGTTTACCGCCTACAAGAACCAAAAGCTGCGTGTCTAATCTTCAGATCGGGGAAAATCGTGTCAACAGGTGCACAGAGTATTGATGATGTGCATGCAGCAGTGGAATTAACCTTTGACACTCTGAGAGATTTGGGAATAGAAGTTCCAGGATCGCCCGAAATAAAAGTCCAAAATATTGTGACTAGTGGGGATCTAGGCCACCCATTGAATCTAAATGCGATTGCCATTAGTTTTGGATTGGAAAATATTGAATATGAACCTGAGCAATTTCCAGGGTTAGTTTACCGCCTACAAGATCCAAAGGTTGTTGTTCTTCTATTTGGATCGGGGAAAGTGGTTATAACCGGAGGGAAAAAGCCAGAAAATGCAGAAGAAGCGATTGACAAAATTGTTTCTAAATTAACAGAATACGCCTTATTAGGCTAAGTATAGCAGAGATCTATAAATAGGCCACCCATAGGGCAAAACGAAAGCACTTTTAACGGGTCGAGAGCTATCTCCTTGCGCGCGCAGGTAGCTAAGCCAGGCCAAAGGCGCAGGGTTGAGGGCTCTGTCTCGTAGGAGTTCCCAGGTTCGAATCCTGGTCTGCGCATGAAGTTGCAGAATGGAATTATGGATATATTAAAAGAACCTAAAAATTTTCTAAGCTATATTTTATTGTTCATTATTCTGTATATTTTCATTGGAATTATGATTAGTTTTATGTCTACTTTATTCCAAATTTCTCTTGCTTCGTTTGGCAGCTTTCAGGTTGTCTTTGCTCCAATTATTTCGGGAATTATCACAATTTGGCTATGGTGGCGAAAATAGAGCTATAGAGCATATAATGGATCCTCGGGGGGAGATCTTCCTATATTCGATCGAGGAGCTTTTCGCCTGAGAGACTCCTAAGAACAAATATGGTTACACTAGTGTTCGATGGAAAAATGGGCGCCAGTGGTGATATGATAATTGCGGCACTGTTGGGAGTTGGGGCAAATGCAGAAGTATTGATTCCAATAGAAGAAGGGCTAGGCGTGAAATATGATATAGAAGAATTAGTAGAACAAGGAATCGCAGCGAAACAGGTTCAGGTTACACGGGAGGGGAAGATCATAGAGGGAGAAAGGTCTAGTAAGAAGTTGAAAGATATAATAAAAGTAGTTAGGTCCCTATCAATTTCGGAAAAGGTGGCTTCTGATGCGGTCGGGATATTCCATTTGTTGGGAGAGGCTGAAGCAGAAGTACATGGGAAAAAATTAGAAGAAATACACCTGCACGAAGTTGGGGCAGATGATGCGATTGCAGATATCGTGGGGACTTGTTTATTGATGGAAGATTTGGGTGTAAAGTCCGTAATAGTTCCTCCAGTATCGGTCGGGGATGGGACGGTTAAAATGCAGCATGGAGAATATCCAATTCCGGCACCAGCTGTACTGGCTCTTGCTAAAAATGCAACTTGGTCGATAAGAGGGGGCCCTGTCGAAAGGGAATTGTTGACTCCCACGGGGGCTGCAATACTGACATACTTTGGAGAGGGGGTTGAAAGAATACCTTCATTGGAAGTTATGAGAACGGGATATGGTATGGGACACCACAAGATAGAAGGCGTAGCAAACGTATTGAGAGTAATAAGTGGAGAAATGAAGAATTTAGAAAAGGATGAAATTGTCTTGTTAGAGACAAACATAGATGATGTCAGTCCAGAGGTAATAGGAAATCTCTATGAAGTATTAGTAGAAGAAGGGGCAAGAGATGTCACAGTTATTCCAGCCATGATGAAAAAATCTAGACCAGGGCATATTGTTAAGGTTGTTGTCAAGCCTGAAAATGCAGACCGTGTTGCACAGAGACTGGCCGAGGAAACAGGTACATTGGGAATTAGAGAGTCTCCGGGGACACATAGATGGATAGCAAGTCGAAAAATGGAACAAATTTCAGTGGAAATAGAAGATAAAACATATACAATTGCTGTTAAAATTGCATCTGGAAAGGAAGGGAAAGTATACAACATAAGTGCAGAGTATGAAGACGCGGCTAAGGTTGCTCGTGAAGTTAATTGGCCGGTTAGAAGAATAATTGGGTTGGTTGAAGAGAAAGCTAGGGAAAAATGGATGCAATAAATTCATCGGAGTTTTTTTCACCAGGGAAAAGATACGAAGTTATGTGGATAGAAAACTTTCAACAGGGTGCATTCCAATAGATGACCTACTAGGGGGAGGCATCGATATGGGGTCTATTACGCAAGTATATGGCGCCCCTGCTGCGGGGAAAACAAACATTGCACTTAGTGCTGCGGCACAAACTGTAGCAGAAAATAAGAAGGTTGTTTATATTGATACAGAGGGGATCTCTATCGATCGGTTTCATCAACTAGCGAGGAATAAAGGAGACCCTTATGAGTTGGGAGAAAATTTAATAATTTCAGAGGTACATGATTTCGAAGAACAGTCTGCTGCCATCAAAAAGGTGGGCGGGTTTGCAGCAGAGGTAGATCTTATTGTTCTTGATAGTGCCACCGGGTTTTATCGACTTGAACAGGCCGAAAGGACAGATGGAGGAGCTCTTCGAACGCTAGCACGTCAGATGATATCACTTTTGTCGTTGGCTAGGAGGTTCGATCTTGCAGTGATTGTAACAAACCAAGTGTATACGCATCCAGAAACCAATCAGATTAGGCCACTAGGTGGAAATTTATTACCTCACTGGAATGGGACCGTCCTGAGGCTTGATAGATTTAAAGGGGGGAATAGAAAGATTACAATCGAGAAACATAGATCTAGGCCAGCGGGGGAGAATACTATGTTTGTGATCAAAGAGGATGGTTTGGTCGGAGGGGATGGATGGCAGATAGTAAACTAATACAATAATTCGTCGTTGTTAGTTACCATATACAACGTTCTCGCTGCGATATTTACAGCGTGGTCACCTACACGTTCTATGTCACGTATTGTTAACAAAAATCGTTGTACATCGGACATCAGATCATCTAAAGTATCAAGGGGAGTGTCGCCCTCGAATTTGGTTTCTATGAGCGATTTGACGACAAATTGATTGGCAATTCGACACAAACTATCGACTTCTGCATCTCTATTTGAAATTTCGAAGCATGTGTCTGAATCTTGGTTTTCGTACGCCTTCATAGAGTCAGCTAGCATCGTGTGAACGATATTTCCGAGAGAGCTTATATCTACATCTGGGAAGATGTCTCCCCGACCATCTAGAGTATAGTCACCTAGATTGACTGCGAGATCTGCGATTCGTTCTAGATCGGTGATGATTTTAAAAGAAGATGCTATCAATCTCAAATCTCCTGCAACGGGTTGTTGTAATGCAAGTAGATTGACACACTGGGATTCCAATTCAAGATACATATCATTGATTTCATCGTCGCCAAAAATGACAGTTTTTGCCAGGCTGATATCATTTTTGGTGAGAGCGTTAAGTCCCATATTTAGCCGCTCTAGAACAAGATCCGCCATGCTGATGACGCCCGTCTTAAGTTGCTTAAGTCCATCTTGGTAGGTCTCACGTGCCATGATTAAGGTAATGGGTTCATGATAAATTAAAGTTATCCAAATTTACCAGTAATATAATCTTCTACTTGTTGATTATGTGGATTTTCGAATATGGTTTTGGTGTCGTCGAACTCTATTAATTTTCCTCCAGTGAGAAAAACTGCAGTTTTATCAGATATTCTGGCTGCTTGTTGCATATTGTGAGTAACGATCACGACCGTATAATCCTTAGTCAATTGCTGGATTAAATCTTCGATTTGGGATGTTGCAATGGGGTCAAGTGCACTTGCGGGTTCGTCCATGAGGATTACCTCTGGATCTACTGCGATCGTTCTAGCGATGCAAAGTCGTTGTTGTTGCCCGCCCGAAAGTCCTGTTGCCTTTTCATCCAATCTATCAGAGACCTCTTTCCAAAGTGCAGCTCTCTTAAGTGCGGATTCGACGACTTCATCCATGTTGTCAGTTTTGCCTTGGATCCTTAGACCATATGCGACGTTATCGTATATGGATTTGGGGAAGGGGTTTGGAGATTGGAAAACCATACCGACCAAGCGACGGAGGAGAACAGGATCTACTTCTTCGGAATAAATGTTAGTATCACCTAGGAAAAGATTACCTTCAACCGATACTCCTGGAATGAGATCATTCATTCTGTTGATGCATCGAAGAAAAGTTGATTTTCCACAGCCGGAAGGCCCGATAATAGCAGTTACTTTTTTAAGAGGAATATCAACGGTTACATCTTCTATTGCTATTTTTGATCCATATTTGACTGTGAGGTTTTGACTAGAGATGATACTCTTATCAGATACTGGCTTTTTCGGGTCACTATTAGTAGATTTTAATTTTGACAATGGCATGTGAAATTATTCCTTTGGGTTATTTGTCTTTTCGGTATTTGTTCCTCAAAATGATAGCAATACCGTTCATCGATAGTAACACGAATAGTAGCAAGATAATACCGGCTGCAGCGACTCCTCCACGGAGATCGGGTTTGGCAGAGAATGCCCAATGGAAAACTTGTAATGGCATGGCGCTGACTTTGCTATCAAGACCCGTGGGTGCCTTAAATACAGTAGTGGCGGCCCCAATCATTAGCAGAGGTGCAGTTTCACCAAGAGCGCGACTCATTGATAATATAGTTCCAGTAAGGATACCTCCAACGGACATGGGGAGTACAACATTTCGGATGGTTTGCCATTTGGTAGCCCCAAGTCCATAAGAGGCCAGTCTTACAGCTTCTGGTACTGTTCGAATTGCCTCTTGAGATGCGATTATAACAATCGGTAAGATCAAAAGAGAAAGTGTCATCGAAGAAACAATTACAGTCCCGAATCCCATTCCAAGGAGATTTACAAACAATGCCAATCCGAGCAGGCCATAAACAACTGAAGGAACTCCAGCGAGATTGGATATATTAATTCTGACCAGCCTGGTTAAACTTCCTAGAGGTCCGGTTTTAGGAGCATATTCTTCTAGATAAATTGCAGCTCCGACTCCGAAAATTAAGGATAGAATTCCGACTAGAATAACGATGAAAATGGAACCGATGAGTGCGGGGTAAAGACCTGCTTCTGCAGGGAATCTTGAGGGAGGACTAGTTATAAATTGAAGATCTAACCAAGGGGTGGGGTGGGCAGCTCCTATACTAGTTGCCACTATACGTGCTATGAAGATAGTTGCAATCAAAAAGAGGGGAAAAAGAAGACCGAGTTTGTTTTGTTCGGGTGAAAATAGAAGTGTAGAGGCATACAAGAATATTGGAATTAGGATTGTTAAAAAATAGAGTACAGAGGTGGTCGGGGAAATTTCGGTGAAAGTATTTGTGAAGAGTCCAACTATAATTGAAAATAAAACGACGGAAATTGCAAGATGGGTCCTATGGGACTTTAGAGGGGTAGTTTTTAAGAAGTGTCGGGAAAGAAGTGCAACAGGAGGTCCAAATATCCAGACAAAAATTAGCCAGTCTGCGGGGTAGTAAGGGATAAGTTTCCATAAGAAATTGGATAGGAATATGCCCATAATCATCGCGGCGAGGGGGGCAAAACTCAGATATACTGATTGTTTTTGTTGAGATCGTGCATAGAACCAAACTAGTGATGTGGGTAGTACTGTGAATGTGAAATAAAGGAATGCGATTTGAGGATCTAAGAGTATGAAAATTACTAGAAGGAGGGTTCCAAACAGAGTTCCACCCACAAGTATTCCAACTGCACGTGTGGCAACTTTTCCGACTGCCGGATTTTTCTTGCAATACCAACTAAAAGCGAGGAGTGGTGAGAGGACTATGAGAATATAACAGAGGTACCAGAACAGATCTGCTGTTTTGAGGCCTAATGCATTGAAAAGAGCAGTTGCCAATAATAGTGCTAGAGAAAGGATTCCAACAATGGATGCTACAAAAGCCAGATAGTGGAAGAGAACCTCTCTTGAAAAAATAGAAGAACTACCTTGTTTTCGTTTTATGTCGAATTTGGTAGTTTCCATTTAGTAACTCTCCCTGTATCGTTCAGTGATGAAGTTACTTATTGCATTCATTAGGAGGGTAACAAAGAATAGAGTTATACCAATTGCAAAGAGGCTGTTATAAGCTACTGAACTACCTACGAGGTCACTTTGGGCTAATTGGACCATAGCTGCGGTCATAGTTTGTCCAGTTTCTAGCAGAAAGTCTGCTGGGTGAACATACGGGATAGGACCAATATATCGAACGTCGGGTAGAGTGGGGTGGAGTCCCATAGCAACAGTTACAATCATGGTTTCTCCAATTGCGCGAGAAATAGCTAGGATATAAGATGCCACAATTCCAGACAAAGCTGCAGGAATAACAATACTAGTAGAGACGTCGAATTTGGTCGCTCCGAGTCCAAATCCTGCTTGTCTAAGAGAATCGGGGACGGCACTCATGGCATCCTCGGAGATGGAGGAAACCATAGGTATGATCATGATTCCAACCATTAACGATGCAGAAAGTGCATTGAAAGGACTAATTGAGGGAAAGAGTATACGGAGTGCAGGTGTAACATAAGCTAGGGCGAAAAATCCATAAACGACAGTGGGGACTCCTGCGAGAATTTCTAGTAGTGGTTTGAGTATAGAGTGAGTGCGTTTGTCTGCATATTCACTGAGATAAACTGCAGTTAAGGTTCCGATGGGAACTGCCACTAAAGCTGCCATGAAAGTCACTACAAGAGTCCCAAATAAGAGAGGCAATATTCCATATTCTTTAGGGGGAATTACAGGACTCCAATTGGAACTAGTAAGAAACTTGAGAGGACTATACTGACTGAAAAAGACTATGGCATCTTCGAAAAGAAAATAAATTATCCCAATTGTCGTGAAGATTGTAAGAATTGCAAGGATGAAAAATATGTTTGCATAAATACTCTCAAAAATTCTACGAGTTTTGAAATGAGAAGTTGATGAAAGTGAGTCCATGTGGTCTTTGGGGTCGGGAATCATAGTTTTGGTGATTAAATTAGTGCATTTAAAGCTGCCAACTCTTTTGTAATAGTCTCTTTTGTATTTGGCACATACCCAACTTCTTCTGCTACGATCTGCTCATTTGCGCTTTGTTCAATGCAATATTTTGCAAATTCTGCGACGTGTTTTTCTGCGAGTTTTTCGGAGGACACGTATGTAAATAGAGGTCTGGAAAGGGGTTTGTATTTTCCATTTTTTGCTGCGTCGAGAGTGGGTGCAACAGGTCCATTTCCACCATCTATTTTTAATGCCTTGATTGTATCGGGATTGTTGTAATAGTGTGAGAATCCCAGATATCCTATTGCGTATTTGTTTCCTTCGATTCCTGCAATAATGATATGGTCTTCTTCGGTTGGTTGGTAATTAGTGGTGTGAGTGTCTCCGTTTTCTCCTATGATCACTTCGTTGAAGTAATCAAACGTGCCAGAGGTGGCTGCTGCACCGTATCGATCGATTTTCTCATCTGGCCAAGATGGGTTTACATCAGACCACTTTTCTGCTGCGTTTTGATCCCAGACTGATTTGAGTTCTGCGACAGTCATGCTATCGACCCAATCGGCGTTTTTGTTGACAATAATAGTTAATGCATCGGTTGCAAGCCTAATTTCATGGGGGGTCACACCGTTTCCTTTGCAGAGATCAATTTCGGAATTTTTGATGGGCCTACTCGCGTTACTAAAGTGAGTCTGACCTAGACAAAAAAAGTTTTTGAATCCGCCACCACTTCCAGTTGATTGAATTGTAATAGTGACATCGGAATGTTGTTTTTGGAATTCTTCTGCCATAGCCGTCATTAGTGGGAAGACTGTAGAACTCCCTGCGATATTTATTTCTCCAAAAAGTTTTTCTTTCGACGCTCTGGTTGAGGGATTAGATTTCCGAGTTTCATTGATACATCCTGATACGGAAAGGAGACCTAATGCACTATATGTGGCTAGAAAATTTCGCCGAGAATAAAAATTTTCCAATACCATTATCTACTATAAATAGAAATGGGGTTAAATAAAGAACTATTTTGAGTATATTGAAGTATTAATTAATATATAGATGAATATACAAAAGAATTGAAAGGTGCCCATTATATCGAAAAAAATCGATATAATAAATATATAGAATGGCATGTCTGACAGTGAATGTTCTTAATTTAGATATGGATGAATTAAATAAATAAGGTATATATATAGATAATAATGTATGTAGATAAAAGTAGCAGATGACCACTAATGTAGATCGAAGAAAGGTTCAGCGAACGGGAGGATCAACTTACACGGTTTCGTTGCCAAAGGACTGGGCGGTTGACAATAAAATTGCTGCAGGATCTGTGTTAACATTTTATCCAGAAGGGAATTCGATCGTGGTGACTACCGAAAATGAGGACGAACGAAGTGAGGGGTTTATAAAAGTAAGTAAAATGGATAATGGAGAGATAACTCGGGCAATTTTTTCCATGTATGTCAGTGGTTTTGAGGTGATGAAACTAGAATCAGATGGGATTACGCTCGAGCAAAGGCGTGCGATTCGAGATGCAACGAGGCAGCTTGTTGGGGTAGAGATAGTGGAAGAAACATCGAAGTATATTAAATTGCAAGATCTGCTGGATAATTCAGAAATGTCCATACAGGGGACAGTTCAAAGGATGCAAAGTATGGTTCTTTCCATGCTTTCGGACTCTATGGCAGCGTTGAGGGGGAATGATTTCGAGCTGGCAGAGGATGTCATTGAAAGGGACAACGATGTTGATAGACTTTGGTTCGTTGTGTCAAGAGCGTTCAGAACAGCTCTCATGAGTCCAACAAAAATCAAAGATTTAGGAATGGAAAGGTTGGATTGTTTTGATTACCATAATTGTGCAGAACAATTAGAGAGAATAGGAGATCATGCGGTGAAAATTAGTTATATGAAAAAAGAAATTCAGGAGATTCCAGAGGGGCTTGGCGGGGATTTAGATAGATTATATGATCTGGCAAATGAGATAATTGTTCTTTCGGTAGAAGCAATGCATATAGAAGATACAAACAAGGGATGGGGTATGGCAAATGAAGCTCGGACTCGGGTAGTAGAGATGGAAGGAATGATGCTTGGAATGGTAAATTCGATGATAGAGTTTATAGACTCGAAAACATTGTCCCCACTTGATGCTCAAAAGATAGGATTGATTGCAGATTCGATATCTCGGTGTGCAGATTATGGGGGGAATATTGCAGAAATAGTGCTCCAAAAAAATAGTCCACGTCCAGAATTTTAGTCTGTAGGATAACGCTATGTGAAAAGTGTATTATCAGAACGAATTGTTTTTACCAGTAGTTTGACAAATATCCTGTGAAGATGAGTTATAAGTACGAAAAAGTAGAAGTTCCTAGCAGCGGGTCTAGGATTGAGAAAGGAAAAGATAACGCAGATGATCTCATTGTTCCAGACGACCCCATAATTCCAATTATATATGGAGATGGGATTGGAGTGGATGTAGGTCCTGCAACTCAACAAGTATTACAAGCTGCTGCAGAAGCAACAGGTAGAAAAATTAATTGGATGGAAGTTCATGCGGGCGAAAGTGCGAGTGAACTGTATGATGGAAATATTTTACCAGAAGACACTTTGGCTGCGATTCGAGAATTTAGAGTTGCTATAAAAGGGCCGCTTACAACACCAGTTGGATCTGGGTTTAGGAGTCTAAACGTTGCATTAAGGAAGATTTTAGATCTATACGCATGCGTTCGTCCAGTGTATCACTTGAAAGGAGTACCATCCCCAGTTAAACATCCAGAGAAGATGGACATGGTGATATTTAGAGAAAATACAGAAGATATATACGCAGGTATAGAATGGGAAGCTGGCACTCCAGAAGTAGAGAAGATTAAAAGATTTATTGAAGAAGAAATGGGAGTCAAAGGTGCCATGCACGAAGGTCCGATTGGAATTGGTATAAAGCCGATTACAGAATTTGGAACAAAGAGGCTCGTAAAGAAAGCTATTGATTATGCGATTGAAAGAAACAGAAAATCTGTAACATTTGTGCATAAAGGAAATATCATGAAATATACAGAAGCGGCGTTTGCGAAGTGGGGATACGAATTGGCAGAAGAATATGGAGATCAGATCATAGCAGAAAATACATTATGGGAAGAGAGGGAAGGGGAAGTCCCAGAGGGTTCGGTAGTGATAAATGACAGAATTGCAGACAATATGCTGCAACAAGTGTTGACAAGAACAGATGAATATGATGTCCTAGCAGTTCCGAACTTAAATGGAGATTATCTTTCAGATGCTTGTGCGGCCCAAGTTGGTGGTTTGGGTATTGCTCCAGGGGCAAATATCGGAGATGGGATGATACTTGCAGAACCAACTCACGGATCTGCACCGAAATATGTAGGTCAAAATAAAGTTAACCCCACTGCCATGATTTTGTCTGGAAGGATTATGTTGGAATACATGGGATGGCACGATGCAGCGGATTTGGTAAAAGATGCAATAGAAGCACAAATTGCCTCAAAAGAAGTAACGTATGATTTTGAAAGACAGATGACTGGGGCGACAAAGGTGTCGACTACAGAGTATACAGAAGGGATTGTAAAGAAAATACAGGATTCAGTTTAAGAATTCAATTAAATTTATTAGCTAGATATACAATCGAAATCGGAGAAGGTTTCTAAGATTTCCAATATATTTTTTTCTTCATTGGAGAAGGGAACTAACGTCAGATGTTTTATTCCCATATCAACTAGTTCTTCAACTCGTGTTTGACAATCTTCTGGATTTCCCACAATAGTATATAGATCCATTAATTCAGGAGAAATGGAAGTTCGGAGTTCAGAGGGAGGAATTGAATCGATATCACCGAGTTCTTTTATTTTTTGGATATGGGAATCTTGTGCCCCGGCTGCTTTAAGTGCTGTAAGACTAGCATGCCGTTTGGTTAGCATGGAAATGAACCAAGCGGCAGCGTTGAGAGATTTTTCTTTATTTTGAGATACAGAAACAAAAACTAAATATCTTAAATCTATATCAGAGGGGTCCCTGCCGGTTGAATTTGCACCGATAGAAATTCGTTCTTGGGCATATTTTACACCCTGAGGGGATAGGAGGCCACCTCCCAAAAATGCCCCATCTGCTACTGCGCCAGCTAAAGATAGGAGTTGAGGGCCCCTACCTCCAATGTAGATAGGAATTTTGTCTCTAATGGGTTTAAATTCTAATTTAGCTTCATGTAACGAAAATTCATCTCGTGTTGAAGTGACAGTTTCCCCAGACGTTAGGCGTCGGATTGCATCAATTGCATCCCTCATAGTCCCAATTAATTTCGATTGATCATATCCAAATTTATCCACCCCGTGGCCTCCGGCACCGAACCCTAATTTTGCCCTTCCATCAGAAAGTTCATCGAGGGTGGCCATTGATGCCGCAGTGAGACCAGGGTTTCGGGTGTAAGCATTTGTGACAGAGGGACCGATCCCAATTTTGTGTGTTCGGGCAGCTGCAAGAGTTGCCCATGCATACATGTTCTTTCGGAGAGCCTGATCAGCGATGAATAGATCTTCATACCCAAGAGTTTCGATTGAATCCACTACATCTAGGAAATCCTGAAGTGGTTTGTTTGCGATGTACACCGCACTAGTTTTACATGTAGTTCCCATTGTTTTTTGGGAAGTAGTAGGCTTAGATATAGTTTGTTAATTGTATCACCCTTTAATGTTAACAACAGGATAGGTTCGGGCAACTTTGTCTCCAATTCCTAAAAAATCAGATATATTAACAACTTCAGATACGTCTTTGTAAACACCGGGTGCTTCTTCAGAGATAGTAGCATCAAGGGTCGCAGTGACATGGATATTTTGTTCCTTGAGTTTTGCCTGTATTTCAGATGCTTTGAATAGTTTTTTGGCTTTTGTGCGGCTTAAAATTCTACCGGCCCCATGGGCAGTTGAACCGAAAGTTAAATCCAATGATGCATCCCCACCTCGTAAGATATAACTATCAGATCCCATGCTTCCGGGTATGATAACTGGTTGGCCTACAGTTTTAAAGGCAGATGGCAATTCGGGGTTTCCTGCGGGGAATGCCCTGGTTGCACCTTTTCGGTGGACAAATAATTCACGTTGTGTCCCATTTACCATGTGGAATTCTTTTTTTGCTATGTTGTGTGCTACGTCATAGAGTAAATCCATTCCAAGGTCTTCCCATGGTTTGTTGAATAGTTCCTCGAATACTAGTCTAACGGCGTAAGTAATTATTTGGCGATTGGTCCACGCAAAATTTATGCAAGCGCACATGGCGGCGTAGTAGTCCGATGCTAATTGGCTACCAGATGGGGCCGCTGCGAGCTCTTTATCCGGTAGTTTTGATAAAAGAGTGGCGTGTTCCATCTCTATTTTTCGCAGATAATCAGTGCAAGTTTGGTGCCCCAATCCGCGAGATCCGGTGTGGATCAATATAACGATCTGGTCCTGTGATAAACCATAAGAATGTGCGACATCTTCTCGAAATATTTCTACCACTCGTTGAACTTCAAGAAAATGATTTCCAGAGCCAAGAGAACCAACTTGGTTTTTTCCTCTTTGTTTTGCCCTGAGTGAAATTTTAGTCGGATCGGCGTCTGTTCTCCTTCCGCGATCTTCGCAGAAATCCAAATCTTCTGGTACGGCATAACCATTAGATAGCGCCCATTCAACCCCCAATGATAGAATTTCTTCTATATCTTCTAAAGAAGTATTGAGAACCCCTCCTTTCCCTAGTCCTGCGGGGACTTTGTTGAAGAGAAGTTTCCCGAGTGATTCTTCTTTTCCACGTAAATCGGAATAAGAAAGATTGGTTTTTATCATGCGGACACCGCAATTGATGTCATAACCCACTCCGCCTGGAGAAATACAGCCATTATTTGCATCGGTGGCCACCACACCTCCGACTGGGAAACCATATCCTTGGTGACCATCTGGCATGCAAATTGCATACTTTTGTATTCCAGGTAAAGATGCTGTGTTTTTTAATTGTTCTAGCGTTTTGTCTTGAGATATTTGTTCCAATAAAGTTTCACTTGCAAATATTCTTGCAGGGACTAGCATATCTCCGGATCGGGGGATTTCCCATACGAATTCTTCTATTTGAGTGAGAGAGATGTTTCCCGATTTGAATGTGGTCATTATTCGTATATTACGGTCTTAGAACATATACCTTCGTTACGGGGGTGATAGGTCATACATCAAATACGACATACAATCTCCACCCATTTGGTGTTTTTTTAACTTCCATGTCAGAATATGTGACGGCTTTGATTTCACGAGATTCGATGGTATCGAGAGGGACACCGTAGTAGGTTCCTTCGAGGTTCCATATATCATCTTTCTGGGTGATGGATACTTTGTGGTTTGTTGGTAAAACATTGTACACGTCACGTTCGTAAATGAGCATGTCAAGAAAATCAAATAGAAGAGATTCCAGAGACTCCGAAGATATATTTAAATGGAATTTTTTGGTTCCAGAAAGGGAGTTGGGAGAGTGTGCTTGGGATAGACCTTCTGCAATACCGGAAAATGCTTCTTCCAAAGTGGGGGCTAATGATTCGACTGCGATGTCGGCAGTATGATCCCGAAGATGAAATTCCATGATAGTTTGGTTTGAATATAAGAAATGGTTTGATTTAGTTGTCTGCATTTCACATCAACAAGAGAATGGTAGCAGAAGTTTCAATAGAACAGTTGGATGGGAAAAGATGCAGTTATCATAATGGGAATATTTACAGAACGCAGTGGGAAATAATTTCGAAATACTACAGATAGAACCAGACAGTAGCCGTCTGTTGAATGAAGCGTGGTTGCTCAAAGAGGAGATACGTCGGGGAGAGGATTTGTTGAAACAAAAATGGGGATTTTTTGCACAAATGTATCATGAAGCAGAAAAATTTTGGTGTGTTGATTCGGAGACTGGGAGTGGGCTAGGTTTTATTGCCGTTCAAGATAGCGGGTATATCTTTTTTATTGCAGTGAATGGGGATCACCGGAAAGAAGGAATTGGGAAATATTTGATCGACTCACTGGGAGAAAAATATGACCACATTTCATGTCATGTTAGAACTACAAACATAGGCGCGATAGGTTTCTATGAAAAGATGGGATTTGAGAAAGAAAAATTGGTTCAGCGTTATTACGAAGATATGGGAGATGCGTGGTATCTAGTTTATTCCCCAAATTTGTAATAATACATAGAAAAAAAGATTTTTACTCATTGGTAGTCTGATATCTCGAGATGGAAGATAGAACTCGAGAATATCTCCGGGGGCGTTTTGGGGATTATTATCGGTCGATGAACCCGTATAATCCTCCTTCTGCAGAGCGCAGAGAATGGGGATTCATTCCATGGACTGCAGGGACGGGGACCATAATGAAGAGACATCAATCACTTCTAGATATGGGCGGATTGCAAGAATTTCTCGTGGCGAATCGGCCGAAGCATGTTTATTTTTCTGCGGGGGTATACCAAAAACCAGGTACACCTTCGATGGTGGGGAAAAATTGGATGGGATCTGATTTAATATTTGATTTGGATGCAGATCATCTTCATTCGTTTTCTTCGGAGGGAAGTACTTATGCAGAGATGCTATATGCGTGTAAAGAGGAATTATGGAAACTGCTTGATTTTCTAACCGAAGATTTTTCATTTCAGAATCTAGAAATAGTTTTTTCAGGGGGGAGGGGGTACCATGTACACGTTCGACACGATGCAATTAGAGAATTGGATCGATCTGCGAGACGAGAAGTGGTGGATTACATACTTGGAGCAGGAGTAGAACTTGAAACAATAGTTCAAACAGAAACAGTTGCGGGGATAGGATTGAAAAATCCTACAAAAAAGAGAAGTGTGGGGGCAGGTGGGGGATGGGATAAACGTGTACATAGTTCCATACTGGAACGTATCGAGGAGTTGCGAGATATGGAAAATGAAAATGCTCAGCTTAAATTGCAAGAATTTGAAGGAATTGGTTCCAAAAAGGCTCTGAATATTTTATCCATTATAGATAAAAAACATAAAGAGATTGAAATGGGAAATATAGATGTCCATCCAGATTTTGTTACGTGGATGAAGAAATTAATTCCAAATATTGTAGAAAATCAATCTGCATCGATCGACGAACCAGTGACTACAGACATACATCGTTTGATTCGTTTGCCGCTAAGTTTGCATGGGGGAACATCATTGCAAGTGAAACCAATAAAATATGAAAAATTAGATGAATTTGACCCATTAGAACATGCGGTTCCAGATCGATTTAAGGGAAGGGATATTAAAATTTCTGTAGAAGGTAGGGAAGATGAGTTGGTGGAGCTCGGAGGGGAAACATTTACAATCTCAGATGGCATCAATATAATTCCAGAGTATGCCGCGATGTTTTTAATGGCGCGGGGGGAAGCAGAGAAAGTAAAAGAGACTAAAAATTAACTATTACAATGAATTTAGAAGATCTGAGAGAGATTCAAATTGAGGAAAGAACTAGAAGTGATCTACAACCATTGTTAGATTCGTTTTATGTTGATGTATCAGAATATCTACAAAACCTTCGAGTTGAGAAGGAAAATATGTTACAAGGGGATGTTGATGCTGTGGGCGCGAAAACGATTCGTCGGATAGACGATGAAATTAAAACAGTAGTGGGAGTGGTAGAAGCCATATATGACCGTAGGGTTGGTAAAATTCTCAAAGGGGCTAGCCTGACAGCTGCAGGATTGGGGGAGAGAGATGGGAGTTTGGCAGGAGAGGAAGTTGAATTGTTTAGAGATCTAGTTGAGTTATTGCAAAATAATAGAAATGAGATTTTACAGCGTGTATCTTCAGAAGAGAGAGGACACACTCAACAGGAGGTGGAAACAAACCAAATAAATGAACAGAAACCGCCTCAAAAGAATATGGATCAGGCGGAGGATGTGGAAGCGTCCAACATTACAATCAAGGTTGTGCAAGAGGTAGGAGAAATTTATGGAGTTGATGGGAACACATATAATCTTAAAGAAGGCGAAATAATTTCCCTTCCGAAGGAAAACGCAGAACCACTAATAAAAGCCAAAGTTGTGCAGATTATGGATGAAGTTGAACAGTAGGTGGTTCTTTCAGTTTGTTGATCTGGATTAGGCCTTCGGATTCAAGAGTGTGAAGGAGTTTTGGCAATAAATCGGAGTTATACTCAGGGGGCATTGAAGAAGTAAGTTTAGAATCTAGGTCGGAGATGGAGAGAACGTCTGTTTTAGACAAAATATTGATAATTTCCCCTCGGATTTGTCTAGTGCTCCCTTTGAAACTTGGGGGACTGGGTGAGAGTGGTATGGAAAATTCTTGGTTAGAATATGCATTGCAATGAGTTCTCCAAGGGCACGCTTGTAGATCGCATAAGGGATTTGGTTTGCAAATAGTAGCCCCCAATTCCATCATGGCATTGTTCCATATTCGAGAATGGTTTGGGGGCATGATTTGATTGGCTACTTGTTCTATATCAGAGAGATTTTCGAAGGGTCCAAAAAAGCGATAGATAACACGTTTTACATTAGTATCAAGGGTAGGTCCCCCATTATTGAATGCAAAACTAGCAATTGCATTTGCGGTGTAAGGACCAATTCCAGGGAGTTTTTGTAGCGAATCTAGAGAGTTGGGGATTTCACCGTTGAAATTGTGAACTATCTCAATTGCAGTTTCTCTGAGAAAACGGGCTCTGCGATTGTAGCCTAAGCGGTGTGTAGTCCAAAATTTCAATACATCGGATAGATGGGAATTTGCTAACGACTCGATGGAAGGCCATATTGATAAAAATTCTTCCCAAGCGGTGACCACTCGAGTAAGTTGAGTTTGTTGGCTCATGACTTCGGATACAAGTATCGGATATGCATCTGTAGTTTCTCTCCAAGGAAATTTACGGTGATGTAGTTGATACCATTCAATTAAATTGTCCTGAACAAGTGATAGATCAATATTGATGAAATTATGCAGAATATCATCATATTTTGGCATGTTAAGAGGGTGGATACGATAGAAATTAGTTGTAACGGTTAGAAAATGAAATTTTAACAGGAAATGGCGAAAACTTTTTCGTTGGGGGTAAGGTTTTGATGACATGGTAGCTAGAAATGAAACTAACGTGTCGCGAATAATGTTGTGGATTTTGGGGTTGGTTTTAGCATTTGTACTAGCTTTCGTCGTGTATGAATTCATAGGTACATTCGTCGTGGGTTTGTTTATTTACTATATATCGAAACCCGTATACTCCAGATTAAATCAAGATATAAAATCCTCAGGTTTGGCTGCATTTGCTGCTTTGGTGGTGGTGGCACTTCCAATCTTATTAGTTATAGGATATACACTTTCTATTGGAATTCAAGAATTTGGTAAATTAATTAATCAGTATCAACTTGAAACTTTGGCCCAATATTTGGGGCCATATGCAGAGATATCTGCCATGTCTACTCCAATTGAACAGGTGTTTTCAGGAGGGGTTATAGATGCAATAGTGGAGAGCGTAGATAGAATAGCATCTTACATGGCAATAATAGGTGGTGTGGTACTTCATATGTTTTTGGCACTATCTATTGCATTCTACCTTCTGACGGGGGGGCCAGGTTTATCTCAATGGGTTATGAAAAATTTTGCAGATGATAGAGGGATCTTCGAGAAATATGCCACCAAAGTTGATCGGAGTTTTCACCAAGTTTTTGTGGGAAATATATTGAGCGTATTGATAACTGCAGCCATAGGAGTAATAGTATACACTGTCATCTCAATTTGGTTGGGAGACAGTTACACTCAAATTCCGTACCCAGCAGTTCTAGGAATACTCGCAGGAGTGGCAAGTTTGGTTCCGATAGTGGGTATGAAAATAATCTACATTCCAACGACATTGTATTTGTTACTGCAAGGATTTCTTTCTGGGGGTCAAAATTCGTTGATGCTTCCAATTGTGTTTTTGATAGCATCGTTTGTAGTTGTAGATTGCATCCCAGATTTAATTATTCGCCCGTATGTTTCGGGGAAGAATTTGCATGTAGGAATGATCATGTTTTCTTACATATTTGGATCATTAATATTTGGTTGGTACGGTATATTTTTGGGCCCAATGCTTTGTATACTTATTTTGCATTTTGGAGAAGTGATACTTCCAGAAATCATGGGGGATGGTCGAAAGGGAGGAGTTGAATCTAAGAAAAAAGGAACGAGTAAGAAGAAGAAAAATTGAACTATAAAGATATATTGGATTGCAAACTTGCCGCTTGAACTGTGTTGTACATGAGCATTGCGCGAGTCATGGGGCCTACGCCTCCGGGGACTGGAGTAATGGCTTTGGCTTTTTTGCTCACACTATCAAATTCAACATCTCCTGCCAAGTGATATCCTTTTTCACTATCATCTTCTACTCGATTGACACCAACATCGATGACAATTACACCATCAGATACCATAGATCCGGTGATAAATTCGGGCACTCCAAGCGCGGTAATGATGATATCTGCTTCTCGGGTTTTATTCGCCAAATCGCGTGTTCGAGAATGGCAAATTGTCACGGTTGCATTTCCACCAGGTGATTTCTGTAATAATAAATTTGCTAGAGGTTTTCCAACAATATTTGATCTTCCTACGACGACTATGTCTTTTCCGGATGGATCTACATTAATGGACTCAAGTAATTTTTGTATCCCATGAGGGGTACAGGGTTTATATCGGGGGTTTCCGGAAACGAGGAGGCCAACATTCTCGGGGTGGAATCCATCTACGTCTTTCATCGGATCGAGGTGAAAAAGAAGTTCTTGTTCGGGGATGTGAGAAGGCAAGGGCATTTGGACTAGATAGCCATGTACATCAGAATCAGAATTTAATTTATCGAGAACCGAAAAAAGTTCCTCAGAAGAAGAAGTGGGATCGAGAACAATATCAGTGGCATTCATCCCTAGCTCTTCACAATCACGTTGTTTCATGGAAACATAGGTTTTACTTGCAGGATCATCACTCATTAAAACAGTGGCTAATCCAGGAGTAACTCCGGAATTTTGTAAGGTGGTAATTTGAGTTTTAAGATCTTCTCGTATCAGAGCAGCAACCGCATTTCCATCAATAATATGGACCATTGAAGAAGATTTGACACGGATGCTCTTCAAACCTTGGATTTGCTACAAGATAGCAAAGTGTAAACCAAATATTAAGAATATAGAGGATGGTTTTTACAAAGTGATTCAACTTCTTTTGAAACAGAAAGTTGTGTAGAAGTGTCGTTTGGGTTGTTGATCATCTGAACAATGAGATTTCCGATAGCCATGCAATCTTCTTCTGTGAAACCACGAGTGGTCAATGCGGGAGTTCCGGCCCGAATGCCACTAGCTAAGAAAGGAGATCTAGTTTCCCCAGGAACTGTGTTTGCATTGAGGACTATATTGACAGATTCTAGATTATTTTGAACTTCTTTCCCAGTAGAATCGGGATGGGAATGTCGTAAATCGACCAAAACTAAATGGGTATCAGTTCCATCGGAAACTAATTTTAATCCACCATCTTGGAGCGACTTCCCGAGAGCTTGTGCGTTTTTGACTGTTTGGGCGGCGTAGTTAGAAAATTCGGGGGTGAGGGCCTCTTCAAAACCAACCGCTTTCCCTACTAGGTTATGTAAAAGTGGCCCTCCTTGCATACCGGGCATGACTGCAGAATCTATTTTAGAGGCATATTCATCATTGCACAATATGATTCCTCCGCGGCCCGAACGGATAGTTTTATGAGTTGATCCAGTTACAAAATCTGCGTGGTTTACGGGAGAGGGGTGTTGCCCTCCTGCAATGAGTCCAGTTATGTGAGCCATGTCTGCTAAGTGATAGGCACCAACATCATGCGCTATTTCTTGAAATCGATCCCATTCAACAATTCGAGGATAAGCAGAAAATCCAGATACGATTATATCGGGTTTGAAACTTTTCGCAATTTTTTCCACAGAATCATGGTCGATATAACCTGTTGAAGGGTCTACTTCATAATGTTGAATGTCGTAGAAACGTCCGGAAAAGTTCGCAGGGTGACCATGGCTAAGATGACCACCATGTGTCAAAGACATAGATAAAACTTTATCCCCGGGTTTTAGTACAGCGAAATAGACACCCATGTTTGCCTGAGTCCCAGAATGGGGTTGTACGTTGACGTGTTCGGCATTCCAGATTTTTTTGGCGCGGTCGATGGCTAATTGTTCTATTTGATCAACATATTCACATCCACCATAATATCTAGATCCAGGGTATCCTTCTGCATATTTATTTGTAAGGATGCACCCTTGGGCTTCTAAGACAGCTTGTGAAACGTGGTTTTCACTAGCTATCATTGATAATGTATTCCGTTGACGTTTTAGTTCTAGTTCTAATAGTTCTGCAACAATAGGATCTGATGCACGAATATTTGGTTGGTCCATTGGGTTTGTTTGAAGGTGTGATTGAATTTAAACCCTTGTTAAAAAAATCACATAGATACTAGTTATCTAGGTACAAGGTTGACTTGAATAGTTGAATGGGTAAAATAAGTCCGGGTGCGAGAATTGAACCCGCGTCTCGGGCTCCACAAGCCGGAAGGATAACCACTACCCTAACCCGGACACGAGTCAGAGTACTTGATCATAGTGGAAATACATTCTGATTCTGAAGGAGATTTTATTAACACAGGGAACGGTGAAATAATAGAAGTGTCGATTACAGAACGAATTTATCTCAAGAATCACTCGCAGATATGTGCACAGTTGGGTGTTAGAATACCAAAAAAAGTGTTTAGTGGCGCTACTCTCGATCTTCTTTTTACAGGAGAAATTGAAAAAATAGATGAATCATTTCGTGGGTACATATACGCATTTGCAAAAGATTTTTTAGATTGTGGTTGTGAGTCAAATCCATATTGCGAGCATCCAGAAAAGAAGTTTATGGAATATGTGCTTAAAGTGAGGAAAGAGGGAAAATCTCCAGAAGAAATTGTAGATAGAATGGGAAAAGATTACATGGTATATTCATATCCCGCAGATGTTGTTTCGTTCTTAGATGATTCTATTAGGACATTGGAGGTTTTAGAAGCTATTGCGGAGGCAGAGGGAAATCAAGAAATGGGAGAAAATGCCAGAACAGAGAAAAAATTACTGATATAAAAATTCAGATATTCCAAGAATCAATGGCATCATTTTCTGCATCTAAATCTTCGAGAAAAATCACCTCGGATTCTGATTCTCGCTCTCGGAGAGCAGATATGTATCTCTTGTACTCTGCAAGTTGTTCTCGTAAATGACCTGCTTCCAACTCTAGGCGTTCGTGGTCACGGAGGAAACTTGTTGGGACCTCAATCCTAGGGGGGAATCCGGCGTCGGAATCTGTCAGAGGATCTTCAGGAACTACCCTAACCTGACCTCTTCGTTCTACGAACATTCTAACGTAATCACGGAAAACCGTAGACAGGGACATTCCATTTTCTTTCGCAATGTGTTGAAGAGACTCAAACGTCTGTTCATTGACACGGAAAGATATGGTCTTGTTTTTGTTTGTTTTCCTCATAGTGGGTGAGACTGGGCCTCCAACTATTTAATTGTTCGTCAGACTATGGGCAGCTACAAAGGCTCCATCAAACTTTCTAGTGCCAATAAAGCGGTGTCGTGATGTATCGTTGGATCTTCTCCGTAGTGCTTTTTTGCATCTTCTACATATTGAGTGGGATTTTCTTTGAAAGAGGATATGCGTTCCAGAGTTTGTATTGCTGTTTCGGCAACCCAACGGTCTCTAGTTAAGGAATCTACTTCAGTTACAGATTCGGGCCTAATAGATATACTTAGCCCCTCATCATCTCGAGAATAGATGTTAGGTTTTCCGGTTACAGCAACATAGGCGGGAGGATCTAGTTTTCTGAGGACACTTGTAGAGTTTGGTTGATACTGGCCAGAGTAGATATGGAATATTCCAGTGGGATCAGAGATCCTACCATGCCACCACTCGGAATCATTCCCTATATTGTCTAGTTGAGTTAGTGTACCGACAATGAAAACACGGTTTGCGTGTATTCCTGTTGGAAGTAAAATATAATTTGGAGCGCGTTCGTCGTCGGATTCTTTGAAAGTGTGAGTGGCTATATTAAATTCACTTGCAAAAACCCTACGGGCAACTTCACGAGAAATAGAAACACTCATTAGATCGACCTCGCTTGAATCAAAATTGAATCCGTATCAATTGGATCAGATAGAAGTTGTGCTTCATTTGCTATTAAGTATCTACTAAATTTCGATCCCTGGATTTTATAATATTTTCCGAGAAGCATATTGCGCATTTTTGTAAGAACTACGCCAGTGTCAACAGCCTCTGTTGCCATTGCCTCGGCATCGGAGAGGTTTATTCCGGTGAGAAACTCAGTGGTTTGTTCATTGAGTATAACTTCAAATACATTGATTCCATCGTCTATCACCCCTTTTAGACGTAAATCATATTTTCCGTCTACTTCTCCGTGTTCTGCGCAAGCGCCATTCTGAAGGACACGTGTGCAAGAATCAACTGTGCATCGTTTGATAAGCCCACTTCCAGATTGGATGTCTACAAGTGCCCCTTCAATTGAAGTGGAACCATCTCCGATTTCAATGTCTTGGTCCAATGGTTCTATTATCGTTGTTCGGTTGAGTTTTATAGAAAATCTACCGCCCCATTCATCAGTTACGACATTTTTTAGAAGATAATTCCCATTTGCCTCAAGGGTTGGGAGATTGGATTTAGACCACTTTGTAAATTTAATCGTTCCAGTTTCATCTCCGGCTAGACCAACTTGATCAATAGAATCACTAGTTGGGTCCCAAAGATCGACTATTTTGATTTGAAGATCTATCCACTGTCCAGATGAATTAATGTCTCCGATTTTAATCTGAGAATTGGATTTATCTGTTGCCGTCGTAGAACTTTTGTATTCGGGTGCGTTTCTATTTACAACACTTCGGATAGCCTCTTCTAGAGGAACGCTATAGCCTTCCACGAGAGTGCGTAATTGAGATTCTATTTCATCTACCTCAATTTGAAATGTGTCTGAATGTCTGTCATGTAATTCTTCCGCTTTCTTACGTAAATCAATCATATTTATCACCATCTCCGCGTTTTTTAATAGGAGATACTGTAATCTTTGTGTGAGAGTTTAATAATACTTTCCAAGTGGGGTGAAAGTGAAATGATAGTAGTTAAGATCCCCAAAAATCCTCTCGGCTGCCAAGATTTTGCCGAGAGGTTCGGACGGGTTTTGCAGGAGGATCTTCGGGAGAGGTGGATTCTTCATCTTCTTCAATCAAGGGTAAGCGCTCGATCTCCTCTGCTCGGGCGTGATTGGATTTCAAACTAGTTATTTTTACTAGAGATCTTGCGTCGGGTAAGACACCATCAACGAAAATAACAAAACCATCTTCAGTATGGCCAACCCCCGCTCCACTTTCATGAATATCAGTGACGATGACGATAACTTCTTCACCAATTTTAACAGGTTGTTGTTTTAGTTCTCGAATTGGGAGACTGTAATGATTACACCATTCCATCCCACTCCGATTGGCATAAAACTGACATCCTAGACCTTGGAACCGTTCAGAGAAACTGGGGCATTCGGCCTCTATAGGACAATTCGGCATGCGGGATTTAGTTATTCTGCTGCCTAAACGCTTACGTTCCCAAAAGCGTAACCCCTCTGGGATCGACTACGCAATTATGTTATTAATCCTATGTGTCGACCTAGATGATGATCTTGGTAGGAAAACTGGGATTAAAACCCCAGTTATTGGAAGACAGGCGGTAGAGAGTGCCGCACTAGCTCTTGCTATAGCAGATCCTACAGATTCGGATGGGAACGTTATGTTTCAGGGTTTGCAACTTTATGAAAAAACACTACCAGATCCGGTTGAAATAGCAGTGGTAACAGGGAGTGCTAGAGGAGATATGGCTGCTGGGAGAAAAGTTGGGGCGGAGACTGAAGAAGTTCTTAACAGAATGTTTTCTGGAGAAAAGGTGAGGACGGTGGTTGTAACGGATGGGGCGCAAGATGAAAGTATCCTGCCCATAATTCGGTCGAGAGTAGAAATTAGTGGAGTGCATAGAGTTGTAGTCCGCCAGGCAGAAGGGCTTGAATCTGCGTATTACACTATAAAGCAATTTATAAGAGACCCAGAAACAAGAGGTACTTTGTTATTACCGCTTGGTATTTTGTTGTTGATATATCCGATGACCATTATCTTTCAAAATGCAGTAGGAAGTAATTCGATTTTAGGCATAGGTGTTGCAATAATGGGGATTTATGTCCTATACAAGGGGCTGGGTCTTAAGGATTCAATTCGCCAAGCGATAGAGAATACGAAACGGGATTTGTACACAGGTAGGGTCGTGTTGGTTGCATATGTGGTTTCTGCAATAATAATTGTCATAGGAGGTATAGAGGGGGTTTATTTAATAGAAGAAATAAGAGGTGGTTCAAGTCTAGATGGGAGTGTGATCAGTACGATTGCTATTTTTATTTTTGGAGGGGTGCAATGGTTTGGTTCTGCAGGAATTATTTTGAGTTTAGGTCACATAACAGATGAATATTTAAATGGAAGAATGAAATTAAGATATCTGAATGCCCCGATTTATGTTATTTCAATAATGGGGGTTCTCTATGCAACTAGTGGGTATGTAATACAAGCAGTAACGCGGGAATTCTTGGCCATGGTATTGGTAATGGGGACCATTATCGGGTTTTCAAGCACATTAATATTTTCAGTTATAGAGGCCAAGAGAGGAACTAATACGACCGAGTGACGGCGAAGTTGACTAATTCTGAGAGATAATCAAGGGTAGTGGAATTTGTTGTTTGTATAGTTCCTAAAATACGCAATGCATTATTCGCTTGTAGATGTGCTCTAGAGTTCGCTTCAAGTGGAGATATCCCAGCTACACGGAGTAACGAGGGCCGCTCTAGGATGGCATCTTGTCCAGTTGGTTTTCCTAGAATTTCCGGGTCTGCTGTTGCGTCCAACACGTCATCTCGGATTTGAAAAGCCATTCCGACGGCTTCGGCATAATCACCTAGGGCGGTGATTGTGGATTGGTCAGATTTAGCTGCAATCCCACCTAGCTCTGCGGCTGCACGGAATAGAGATCCAGTTTTTTTGCGGGCCAAGTCTAGATATTGCTCTTCGTTTTGAGGGGGGGAGACTAATTCCATTGCCTCTCCGCTTCCTAGATCCGCCATTGCTTTAGAGACACATTCCAACGCTAGAGGGTCGATGGAGAATAAATGGAATGCCTCCCCTATTAAACCGTCAGAAGAAATGACTGCATCGTTGTGGCCGAACTCAACCCAGGAACTATATTGTTTTCTTCGAAATGGAGAAGAGTCGATTATATCATCGACTATGAGTGACGCTGTATGGATTAGTTCAATTCCAACCGCAAAATCGATTGCTTTTGCAGGAGCCCCACCCACGAGTTCACAAGATAGTAGCGTGAGAGTGGGTCGAAGGCGTTTGCCGCCAGATAATGTAGAATATTTTATAGAATCGCGTAATTTTGGTAGGCTAATTTCATCGATTATTTCAGAAATGTGGTTTTCGATTAGTAATCGGCGATCATTGGAAGTATTCACGGTGGAAGATGGATAAGAAGGAACAAATAGATGGCGATGGGTGCGCGAAAAGATGGGTTGTTCTCCTTATCTAAACTCTTCTAAGAGGGCGGGAAGTATTTCAAAAAGATCTCCCACTACTCCGTAATCAGATGCATCGAATATGGGTGCTTTGGGGTCTTTGTTGATTGAAATTATCACTTTAGAATTTTTTATCCCAGCTATGTGTTGAACCGCGCCAGATATGCCGATGGCTAAATAAATGGATGGGGAAACTTTTGTTCCCGATTGACCGACTTGGCGATCTTTTGGTAGCCATCCTGCATCGACGATGGGCCTGGAAGAAGAGACTGTTGCACCCATAGCCTCAGCCGTAGAGAAAATTAACTCCAAATTTGCTTCATCCCCAATTCCACGGCCTACACTTAGTAGTAAATCAGAAGTTGAAATATCAACATCCCCAATAGGGGTTTCTTCATAATCTTTGACTTTGAAATTAATAGCATCCTCATTTATAGAAATATTAAGAGGTTCTATGGAAGCATTTCCGGGGGCTGTTTCAGTTGGCCAAACTCCAGCACGAACAGTTATTATCGCAGGGAGGGGTGAAGCTAGTTTGGCTTGGAGTTTTGAAGAATACATTTCATGAAGAATTTCTAGTTGGTCCGTGTAATTGATTGCAATTGCGTCCGGCAGAAGGGGCACATCCAAAATGGATGCTAGTGCAGGGCAATAGTCGGTTCCTGTAGAAGTGTGCAAAGAAAGAATGGAAGACGGTTTTATCTTGTTAAATAAAGAGGAAATTGTTTGAACATAAATGTCGTGATTATAAGTAAGGGAAGTGGAAAATGTATGGATTGTATGAATTCCATCTATGTTAATATCTTGAGCCAATTTTTCTGGATCCTTACCAATGATGGCAACATGGGCTTCCGTGTCAAGGGCGGTGGAAAGTTCTATTCCCGCAGTTAGTAGACCGAAAGTGTCGGGATTGATAATCCCCTGTCTGTGTTCAGCTATGATTAAAATTGGAGACATTTAGCCACCTCCAAAGCCAAGATCTTTAATGATGGTGGCTACTTGAGCAGCTTGTTCTTTGGGAGTTCCCTCAAAATACTGGATTGTATTGTCAGAAGTAGGAAGGGAGAATTCAATGAGATTTATGTTGGATTGGAATTCTTCGGGGTCGGTAGAAAGGTCACTGAAAGAGAGTGTTTCTAGTTCTTTTTGTTGGGCTTGTTTAATTCCTCTTAGACTGGCATAACGGGGTTCGTTAATCCCAGTTTGAATAGTGAAAACAGCGGGGAGAGTTACCTCAGCCAGTTCGTCTACTCCATTTTCGAGCTCTCTTCGTACATGTGCAACATCACCAGATAATTCAAGATCGGTGACTAATGTTGCCCAGTTGAATCCAACTTCTGCTGCTAGAGCAACCCCGGTAGAACCCCAACAGTCGTTGCTAGATTGAACTCCGGTGAGGATTATGTCGGGGGAAATGGTAGAAACTACTTTGGCTAGAATTTTTGCTTTTAGCCGGGGATCGACAAAGGGTAATGATTCCAGTTGTGGATCCCAGACTCTAATTGCTTTAGTGACACCTTTGGCTAATGCCATTCTAATAGTTTTTTCTGCCCGGGGAGGGGCAATAGTAACAGATATAACATCAGAATTGGCAGTAGATTCTGAAATTTGAATAGCCTCCTCGATAGCATATTCATCCCATTCATTTAGACCATATGTGAAATTGCTTTCAGTGATTGACTTGTCAGAAAATTCTATTGTGTCATCAGGAGTGGCGACTTCGGTGATTGCGACTAGTATTCTCATGGTAGTAAATAGAGAGTAATTTATCGCTGGGGTTTTTGGTATTATCGATCGCGACCTTCATTCCTGCGGAGTGAGATCAAGTTCTCCCGGCCTATGCGAAGTTTGTCTATGAATCCTTTAGCTTCTAGGTGTGATAGGATTTGAGACACTTTGGCATTTGACCAATCAGTTTTTTCGACGATGTCAACTTGTTTAATTCTACCACCATGTTGCTGCACTATAGTTAGAACTCGCTCTTCGTCGGAAATCAATGGTTCGCGGTTTATCGGTCGAGAAGATATACCATCGACAGGGGGAGAGATTGGGGCTGATTTTCTTAGAATTGGATACCGGGATGCATTGGGGAAAACAGAAAAAAGAGTTGAAAGTGGGGACCAATTGAAATTTCGTTTTAAAATCCATAATAAACCTATAGACACGGATAGTAATATGGCGATAATAAATGTGAACGACAGAGGGGTTGTTTTACTAATAGCGGGAGTGGTGGGGGAGAATTCAATAAGAGTTGCAAATGGCTCTCCAGCGGAGAATTCTGCCGGTCCGATTACGTGAAGGGTTCCGTTGTAGATACTGTGGGAAGAGCTTTGAGCCACGTAATTAGGAGGGAATTCGATTATAAGTTCTTGATTTTCCAATAAAAGTGGCATCCAAGCCTCCCCTGATTCTACAGAAAATACATCCCCAACACTCATCTCGCTTGCCTGAGAATGGGTGAAATTGGTCCATACAAAAGATAATGAAAGCGATCCATGGTCATCGGACATAGACGATGAGTAAGATATCTCATTGAGTTCCATGTCCCTCCCAGTTTCAGTTGAAGCGACTGTAATAGCATGTGTGAATGGGGATAAGGAGATAAACGACTGGCCATTGGATTCAAAAATGGCTGAAAGTCTATTGAATGATTGTACTTCCGAAGGAGTATCAAGGGGGTATTTTAATTCAACCGTCCAGGTAGCTTCCCCAGTGGGAGAGAGTGTGATTTTGATGAGGGTAACATCAGAGGCCTCGTCGGAGAGATCTTCTTGAGCTATTGAGCTCCCACAGACGGCAGATAATAAGATGATAGAAATGAAAAAGCATCTTACCAATGGATTTGTCATAAGAAACTGTTCAGTTTAAAGAAAAAAAAATGTTGCTAGAACCGATATTATATGATATAGGGCCGTTTTTGGTTGTTGAAAACATAAGGGGGATCATGAATAGGGGGTTAAATATAGTAGTAATAGTTCTAGTTTTGGCCTCTATTTCGGTAGGAGGGGTTTCGGGGGAAACTTCATCTGGTATCGAGCTATCAGAGGAGGAGATTAGGATGGTTGGTATTGGTCAAATTGATCGGTCAGATTTTGTTGTTCAAACACCCAATTTGGCAACTTCAATTTCGATGGATCGGAAAATAATTTTGGGAGAGCTCAATAAATATATATTAGAAGAAAGAATTTCATCGGCGAGTGGTGAAGATGAAAAAAGGGAGATACTTTTCCAAGCGGCTACAAATGTAGAAATTGAATCTGCAGATATAACAGACCGTTTTGTGGAAATTCAAGAGAGGTGGAAAAGTGGTTGGATTGGATCCGAAGAGTTTACTAGAGAATTGATGCTGATAAACACTGATTCAAAGGTACTAGGAGGTCTGTTGGATCATGTGGAAGAAGAATCAGAGAGGGTTTCTCAAATGGAATTGAGGGGGAGAATCATGATGCTTAAAGAGGAATTGATACCGTTTGATGGCCCAGTAAAAAATAATTTGGTTCAAGTGGCAAGGGGGGAAATAGAAGTTGGAAATATATACATTGCTGCATCTAAGAGTGGGATGGTTTTGGCCACAATTGAGGGGAGCACGTACTGGAGAGAGGCATATGTATGGGATCAAGAGTCGTTGTCAGGTGGCATAAGTTTGGATGAGGCGATTACTAGAACTGCGAGTTTGTATCCAATAGCATACAATCCAGAGGTAAGCCGACAAACGGGAATAATGGGCAAGGGGAGAGGGTATCAAATTGAAATTGGATTTGATAGTGGATCGTTGACTTCATATCTAGATGGAGGGACTAAGAATGTGTTCTACGAAATCCAAGAAAGAAAATTAGGAATCACAGGTTTGGGATCAAAAGATGCGAGAAGCATCGGTTCTCTAGATGGAGGGACTATGAAAGTCGCAGTCGCACGCAGTTTTGTGGGAGGGCCACTTAAAGTAGAAGTGTATGATATGAATACAGGGAATTCGGTTGCGTCAAAAATGTTAATTGGAACAAGTAGGGAGGAGGAAATAAGTAGAGGGGGAACGTGGATATTGGCCCCACCAGGAAATGCCAAAATTGCTTTTCAGGGAGAAGATGGGGAGGTTCTGGCGATACAGATACAGCCCATACCGATAAACGAAGTGAAAAATGAAAATTAGAAAGAAATTATTTCTTAGAAGGGGGTACAGTTGCCAAAGTTACTATGGCGGAAGGACTGCCAACGTGTGCTTGTAGAAGTGTGTGTTGGATGTTTTCAAAACCAGCAGCAGAGAAGAGATGATCCGCTTCAGATTCTGTGTAAAAAAGCATCAAGGATGTGGCTAAAGTTCTGGACAGTAGACCCTTTGGTTTTTTCGGTCCGACGACTAAAACCTTACCACTAGGTTTTAC
Organism: Halobacteriales archaeon; assembly: GCA_022450005.1. Lineage (GTDB taxonomy): Archaea > Halobacteriota > Halobacteria > Halobacteriales > Hikarchaeaceae > Hikarchaeum. The sequence goes on along the minus strand of JAKURE010000001.1, from coordinate 18,999 downwards.
TATGCGTCGGATCTCAGAAAGAGTTTCAATTGGGTTTGGCCAATATTCTATCGAACCAGAAGACCAAGCTGCGTCGAATGTGCCATCGGGGAATGGTAGATTCTCTGCATCTCCTATATAAAGTGGGATGATAGAGGGTTTAGAAAATTTTTCACGGGCTTTGTTGAGTTGGTGAATGCTTTGATCAATTCCGTGAATATTTGGTGCCCGATTCAAGAGGCCTTCGGTTCCAAATCCAGTACCACATCCAACGTCTAATATTTTATCAGTTGGGCCTATATTGAATAAGTCTAGGGCACATTCTCTCATTGAAATCGTCCAGAAGAGGGGATTGATTACATCATATATTTTTGATAGATATTTATAGAAAATCCGAGCACGTCGCTTGTCTTCTAAGAGTCCCATTAAAAGAGTAATTCTTCCGACCAAGAAAAAAACATGCGTTTGGTGTCGGAGGGGGGATTGGCAAAGAATCTAACTGAACTCGATCGTAACGACCAAATATACACCCATCAGAAGAGTTGATAAGATGGCAAGGCCAGAGGTCCTCGAAAAAATCCAAGACATAGAGATCGAAGTCGAAAAAATAATTGTTGATGCTGAGAAAAAGGCACAGAATGCGATTTCTAAGGCTGAGAAAAAGGCAGATGGGATCCTGGCGAAGGAGAAGGAAAAAATAGCTAAGAATCACGGTGATAAATTAGAAAAGTCGCGGGCAGAAGTGGAAACAGAGTGTAAAAAAACCCTCAAAGAAGTTGACAAAGATATTAAGAAATTGGATAAGGAGGCGGCTAAAAATCATGATGGGGTTATTTTGTTTATCAAAGATCGTTTTAAGGAGTCAGTAGATGCTAAGGCCTAAACAAATGAGCCGGATCTCGGCGACGGGATCTAAAGAAATTATGGAAGAGTTCATAAATGCGATTCATGAGCTAAATGCAATTCATCTAGTAGAATATGATGGCTCATGGGAGGGGTTCCAGAGAGGAGATCCAGGGGTACTAGCTGAGGAAGTATCAGAGAAATTGGTCACTGCGCGGGCTATTGAGAGCATACTTGGAATTGAAGCCGAAAGTGTTTAATCAATATATGAGTTCAAAGAGGGAGAAATTGGAGAGAGATTGGAAGATCTTAGAGAAAAAGTAAATGGGCTCGAGGATCGCAGGGGTGAAATTGTGGAGCGGGTGCGACGTATAGAGGAACTTCTTGTAGAGGCAGAAGTTTTTGCAGAAATAGGAATTGATTTTGATTTGTTGAAGGGTTACAATGCTGTTGAGGTGTTTGTTGGAAGGGGAAATGTTGAGAAAATAGAAGAGATATTGGCAGGAATTAAGGAGCATACGGAGAGATTTCCTGGTGGGGAAAGCTCCATAGCAATAGTTGCAGAAAAGGACTCTTCAGAGGTTCCAGCTGCACTAGAAAGGACTGAATTTGAACGAGTTGAAATTCCGGATGAGACGGGAGAAGTGGGAAAATATGTTTCAGGATTGGGTGATGAAAGAAAAGAACTAGAGAGTGAGCTTAAATCGATTGAGATTAGCATGGAAGAAATTAAAAACGAGGTGAAGGGATTCTTGCTCGCGACAGAAGAGAAGTTAAGCATAGATGTGCAGAGGACAGAGGCCCCACTACTGTTTGCCACTACAGAAAATACATTTACTGCAGAGGGATGGATACCAACTGTACTTTTGGATGAATTGAAAGAGAAACTAGAGACGTCTGTTGGAAGTCATATCGATATAGAAGAACTTGAGTGTGCAGAGTATGATGAAGAAGGATTTGTAGAACATGGAGAATCGGTGGGTCAAGCGAAGGTGGAAGGGGATATAAAAATTGGTCAGTCGGGGCCCCCAGTGATTCAAGATAACCCCAAAAGTGTTCAACCATTTGAAGTATTGGTTCAGACTATTGGGAGACCCAAATATTCAGAATTGGATCCGACGTTGATAATATTTCTAACGTTTCCCGCGTTTTTTGGATTCATGATTGGGGATGTAGGATATGGTATTTGTTATGCAATAATTGGTTATCTTTTGATGAGCAAATCAGATAGTGTTGGGATTAAAAGCTTAGGTGGGGTTGCACTTTGGGCAGGTATATTTACAATTATATTTGGCATAGCCTATGGAGAACTTTTTGGAATGCATGTGGTGGGAGAGATAGTTTGGGGTGGGCATCCTCCAATAGAAAAGGGATTGTCACCCAAGACAGCACATTTCGCACTGCTTTGGCTCGTGGTGGCCATGTTAATAGGGATATTACATGTTAGTATTGGATATACCCTAGGTTTCATAAATAAGATGAGACATAGTTTGGTTGATGCCGTATTAGAACGCGGATCTTGGATCTTATTGATGCTAGGTGTATGGGTATGGGTATTCAGTACACATTCGAGAGCTGTTAAACCAGATTTATTGTTTGTTCAACTATCAAAAGAACCTCTGGCATTTACAGGGTTTTCTCCAGAAACGGGAATCTTAGCATTGGGCATTGCATTTGTTGGTCTGGTGTTAATGATCGCAGGAGAGGTAAAACACCAAGGCGTTCTTGGAGCTATAATCGGGATTCTAGAAAGTCCAAATGTTCTTGTCAACATCCTATCTTATGCCAGAATACCTGCAGTGTTATTGGCAAAGGCCGGGATGGCTTTTGTGGTGAATCTATTGGTTTTTGGAGCATATATCGCCGAAGATGGTGCAAGTCACTTCATGCACAACACAGCAGTTGCAGCAGTGCACGGAGAAATGATATTCCCGGGTTTAATCCATCCCGCTAGTTTTGGTATTGCAGGGTTGATTGGAGGGGCGATAATTCTAGTCATAGGACACGCCATAGTATTGGCACTGGGAGTAACAAGTGCAGGCTTACAATCGGTTCGTTTAGAATATGTGGAGTTTTTCCAAAAATTCTATGCAGGAGGGGGAATAAGATACACCCCATTTGGGCAAAATCGACGTTATACCTAGCAACAGAATGGTAGAGATTTAATCGCGAAATCCAGCAGGAGAATTTGGTAAGTTTTATCAAGGAAGTGAACTGAGTTATTGACGTTCGTGTATTAAATTACATACATCACGGATGATGAAGTGAAATCCATGCTTGAAATTATATTAGACTTACTCGCAAATAATGCTGTACTGCTCCAAGAACACGTATCCACTGACGTTGCTGCGTTCCCGCCTAAAGCCGCTGCCGCCCTAGGGGTTGGCCTCGCTGCTTTGGGGGCGGGTATTGCAGAACGCGGTATTGGTGCCGCAGCGGTTGGGGCAATAGCTGAAGATCGAGAGTTCTTCGGAATAGGTCTCGTCATGACTGTGTTGCCAGAGACATTAGTTATCCTCGCACTAGTGGTTATATTCCTAGTGTGAAAAGGTTAAGATAATAATGAGTCTCGAAACTGTCGTTGAGGATATCCGAGAGAAAGCCCGGGGAGATGCTGAGAGAATCCTCTCTGAATCAGATGCAGAAGGAAAAGAAATTATAGATAAAGCGAGAAAAGAAGCTTCCGTGAACAGAGCTGTAGGAAAAGAAGAAATAAGCCGCAAGATAGAATTGGAAAAGGAACAAAAATTCTCAAGTACGAATTTAGCAGCGAAACAAAAAACACTTGAAAAGAAACGAGATCTTTTGGAATTAGTTCGACAAGAGATAGAGAATGAAATTTCGCAAATAAAGGGGAAAGAGAGAGAAGAATTGACGGGGAAATTAATCGAGTCTTCAATAAAAGAATTCATCGGTGTAAAAGACGTATTCGTTTACGGTAATTTGGAAGACGAGAAACTCCTCAAATCTTTATTAAAGAAACACAAGGGTGTGAAATATGGAGGAGAATATGAATGTATAGGAGGAGTAGTTATGGAGAGTGAATCTGCTCGGATGAGAGTGAACAATACATTCGATTCGATTATTGAAACGGTGTGGACAGAAGAGCTGAAAAACATAAGTGAACTTTTATTTGGATCAAATCAATGAGCAGCTCTGAAACAGGGAATTATGAATATGTATCGGCCCGGGTTAGATCCCGCCGGGCATATTTATATGGAGATGAAGAGTATCGAAAATTTGTTCGTATGGGCCCGGGGGAAATTTCTAGATATATGGAGGAGACAACTTATGCCCGGGAAGTGAACGAATTTGGTGCTAGGTACAAGGGAGTGGACCTAATAGAATACGCATTGAATCACAATCTTGCAAGTCAATTTGAGGATTTACTGAGGTGGTCAGAAGGGGAATTGTATGAACACATATCTCGATATTTGAAAAAATTTGATTCGTGGAATGTGAAGACTATTCTTAGGGGAATATATGCAAAAGAGGATGTTGAGAGGATTAGAGATGACCTTATTCCTGCGGGGGAGTTTAAGAGTGACTTCCTAGAGCAATTGATTGGAACAAACGATATAGAAGAATTTGTAAATTTACTAGAAGGGACTATGTTTGGTGAAGCGTTGGGGAAGGGCCTTAGGGAATATGAAGATACGGGACTTTTAGTTTCACTAGAGAATGCAATAGATAGATGTTATTATCAGCAGCTTCTCAAGAAAATAGAAGTGGTGGAAGATCCATCTGTGGTGTTATATACAGACTTCCTACGTGCAGAAATAGATTTTAAAAATGTGATGAATGCACTTAGAATTGCGCATAGTGGGTCTGAAATTCCAATTGCGGAATATTACATACACGGTGGGAAGCAGTTTACATCTGCGAAGTTGGCATCCTCCATGAAAAATTTGGATGAGATGATAAACATGATACGTGAATCGAAGTATGGTGAACAGCTTTCTAGGGCAATTGAAAAACTAGAAGATACAGATAGTTTGATTAGTTTTGAACATGAGCTAGAAGCCGTATTGTTAGAATATTGTGACCGTTTGTCCCACGTATACCCATTGAGTATTTGTCCAGTGATTGCGTTTGTGCTTTCAAAGGAGAAAGAAATAGAAAATGTCCGGGCGATTGCAAGAGGAAAAGAAGCAGGACTTTCGCCTGATGAAATAGAAAAACAATTGGTGATTTCATGAGTCAAGAAATTGCAGTAATAGGAAGTCCAGAATTCACAACGGGATTCAAACTTGCAGGAGTTAGACGAAATGAAAGTATTCAAGAGGATGAGAAATCCCAGAAACTTGATGCAGTAGTAGAAGACGTGTTGGTAGATAGCGAGATAGGTATTATTGTTATGCATCAAGAGGATCTGGCATACTTGTCGAGAGGAGTAAGGAAATTAGTAGAAGAGAGTGTAGAGCCTACTGTCGTGACTTTAGGTAGCGTAGAATCTAGTGGTTTAAGAGACCAAATAAAACGTGCCATAGGTATTGATTTAATGAGTGATTAAAAAATGAGTCAAGCAAAAGAGAAAACTATCGAAGATGGAATTATAAAAAGAGTAAGCGGGCCAGTCGTTTCTGCGGCAGGTCTAGACGCTAAGATGAATGATATGGTTTATGTAGGTGATGAAGGATTGATGGGAGAAGTGATTAGAATAAAAGATGATTTAACAACTATACAAGTTTATGAAGAAACATCAGGAGTTTCTCCAGGAGAACCGGTGGAAAATACAGGAGAACCGCTATCAGTGGATCTTGGTCCGGGTATGTTGAATTCAATCTATGACGGGGTCCAACGTCCTTTGGCTGTTTTGGAAGGCCAACTAGGTGCATTTTTGGATAGGGGGGTGGATGCTCCAGGGATTGATTTAGAAAAAAAGTGGGGATTTAAACCGACTGTTAAAAAGGGTGATGAAGTAAATCCAGGAGACATTATTGGAACGGTCCAAGAGACAGAAAGTATAGAACACAAGGTTATGATTCCTCCAAATTTTGTGGGAGGGAAAGTGGTTCGAATACAAAAAGGAGAACACACAGTAGTGGATGAAATATGTGAATTGGATTCTGGTGAAAAAATAACTATGCGTCAGAAATGGCCAGTTCGTTCTCCTAGGCCCACAAAACAGAAGCACACTCCAACCATACCATTAGTCACCGGCCAGAGAATTTTGGATGGCCTATTCCCGATAGCAAAGGGAGGAACTGCAGCTATTCCAGGGCCATTTGGATCTGGAAAAACAGTGACACAGCATCAACTTGCTAAATGGTCTGATGCAGACATAATAGTATATGTAGGATGTGGAGAAAGGGGAAATGAAATGACAGAAGTTATTGAAGTGTTTCCAGAATTGGAAGATCCTAAAACAGGGAAAGCACTGATGTCCAGAACCTGTTTAATTGCAAATACATCGAATATGCCTGTTGCCGCTCGAGAATCCTGTGTATATACAGGAGTTACTATCGCAGAATATTATCGAGATATGGGATACGATGTTGCAGTGATGGCCGATTCGACATCGAGATGGGCTGAAGCTATGCGTGAAATTTCAAGTCGGTTGGAGGAGATGCCAGGAGAAGAAGGGTATCCTGCATATTTATCTGCACGCCTATCGGCATTTTATGAACGCGCAGGATTATTTACAAATTTGAATGAAACTGCAGGTTCCATATCTATTGTGGGAGCAGTTTCGCCCCCAGGAGGAGATTTCTCAGAACCTGTTACACAGAATACATTGAGAATTGTAAAAACATTTTGGGCGCTGGATGCGAGTTTGGCAGAGCGCAGACACTTCCCTGCCATTAATTGGAATGAATCATACTCATTGTACCGAAACCAACTCGATCCGTGGTTACGTGAAAATGTAGAAGATGATTGGCCAGATGTTCGTCAATGGGCAGTGACTACACTTGCAGAAGAAGCTAAATTGCAAGAGATAGTTCAACTTGTTGGGAAAGATGCATTACCAGAGGATCAACAATTGACATTGGAAGTTGCTAGGTATCTAAGAGAGGGGTTCTTACAACAAAATGCGTATCACGATGTGGACACATACTCAGAACCCGGAAAAACGTATCTGACATTTAAGGCGATACAAACGTTTAACGACGAGGCGTTTAAAGCATTATCAGGAGGAGCGTCTATTGAACAAATCCAAGCGATCGAAGCAGTTCCTAGATTGAATAGGATAGGGACCGCTTCAGAGTATGGAGAGTTCATAGAACAATTGGAAAAGGAGATTACAGATCAGCTAAAGGAGTTGTACTAAAATGAAAGAATATCAAACGATTAACGAAGTGAGTGGTCCATTGGTTTTTGCAGAGATAGATGAACCAATTGGATATGGAGAAATGGTAGAAATTGAACTAAGTGGAAGGGGTATGAGACGTGGGCAGGTGTTAGAATCTACAGATAAATTTGTGGCCATTCAAGTTTTTGAAGGCACCACAGGTATTGATAAAAAGTGTTCAGTTAGATTTTTAGGTGAAACTTTAAAAATGCCAGTAACAGGGGATTTGTTAGGTCGTGTTTTGGATGGGTCGGGGCAACCTATAGACGGCGGTCCAGAAATTGTACCAGAAGATCGTAGAGACATAGTAGGAACTGCGATTAACCCATACGCTAGAGAGTACCCAAGAGAATTCATTCAGACAGGAATTTCATCGATTGATGGGATGAACACATTGGTCAGAGGGCAAAAACTTCCACTGTTCAGTGGGGCGGGATTACCACATAATGAAATAGCACTACAAATAGCTAGACAAGCGACTGTTCCAGAAGAAGATGTAGGGGATGGTGGTTCAGAGTTCGCAGTTGTGTTTGCTGCAATGGGAATAACGGCTGAAGAAGCCAATGAATTTATGGATGATTTTGAGCGCACGGGTGCACTTGAGCGATCGGTCGTTTTTCTCAATCTAGCAGATGATCCAGCAGTAGAGAGGACCATTACACCTAGGTTGGCATTAACAACTGCAGAATATCTTGCGTTTGACCTTAACTACCATGTGTTGGTTATTTTGACAGATATGACAAACTACTGCGAGGCCCTCAGGGAAATTGGAGCTGCTAGAGAAGAAGTTCCGGGTAGGCGAGGGTACCCAGGGTACATGTATACCGATTTATCGATGCTATACGAGCGTGCCGGGAGGATAGAAGGGGTAGAAGGTTCGATCACACAAATTCCAATTTTGACAATGCCAGGAGATGATGATACCCACCCGATTCCAGATCTTACAGGGTATATCACAGAGGGTCAAATTTACGTAGATCGTGAACTTCACTCGAAGGGAGTTGAACCCCCAATCAATGTATTGCCATCGTTGAGCAGATTGATGAGTGAGGGTATAGGAGAGGGATTGACTAGAAATGATCATAGTAATGTTTCGGATCAGTTGTATGCAGGATATGCAGAGGGGAGAGATCTCCGAGCTCTCGTGAATATTGTTGGTAGAGAAGCACTTTCAGAGAGGGATAACACATATCTAGATTTTGCAGATAGATTTGAAAGAGAATTTATCCAGCAAGGTTACGAGACTGGAAGGACTATTGTGGAAACACTTAGTGCGGGGTGGAATTTACTATCAATGCTACCGAAAACTGAGTTGAATCGAATTGATGAATCATATATAGAAAAATACTATGAAGAGAATTCAGAGAGTTCCGAAGTAGAGGGATAACCAAAAATGTCAGAAGACGTCAAACCAACCCGAAAAAATTTGCTTCGAGTCAAAGATAGAATTAAACTATCGGAGAGGGGACACAATACTTTGGAACAAAAACGTGATGGGTTGATTATGGAGTTTATGGGTATTTTAGAAAATGCAAAGGGTGTTAGAGAAGAGTTATCACAAGCATATACAGAAGCCCAGAGTACTATGAATATGGCACGGGCCATGGAGGGTGACATTGCAGTTAGAGGTGCTGCAGAGGCTTTGAAAGAACACCCAGAGATAGATGTTGATTCGAAAAATATAATGGGTGTAGTAGTACCACAAATAAAATCTAATAAAGTGAGAAAAACTATTGATCAAAGAGGATATGGATTGTTGGGAACAACCGCTAGAATAGATGAGAGTGCAGATTCGTACGAGAGGCTCTTAGATTCAACCATTTTGGCAGCAGAAGTTGAGACTGGAATGCGAAAGCTACTAACAGAAATTGAGATTACTAAGAGACGTGTGAATGCACTAGAGTTCAAAGTTCTTCCAGAACTGTATCAAATCCGGAAATTCATTGAGCAAAAGCTTGAAGAACAAGAGAGGGAAGAAATATTTCGATTAAAGAAAATTAAAGGTAAGAAGGGGAGAGAAAGTTCAGGGGGTACGTAAGAGAGTATTTTGTGCCGATGTGTGTGTGAAATAAATGAAGTGTTCTGAGTGCCATATCGAGATGGGTTCGTCTAGGACTCCAGAAGTCGTGGGAAACATAAAGAAAGAATTTGAGGAATATGTTTCGGTGTGCCCTAGATGTTTTAACATAGTCCAATCGAGTAGTATTGAAGAGGTTATAAAATTGGAGGAGATTGATAGAGATCTTCCCAAAGGGGAAATTGGAATGATAATGGCGATTGGAATTGGGTGGCTGATGGAATCACTAGTATTGAATAAAAATGAAATCGTATCTATTTTTGAGCATATAATAGACGAAGGTAAAGATCCATGGATAATTTTAGAAAAACTATCGCGATCGAGTACTACAAATGTGAAAAAAAATGTCAATAAAGCTAGATTGCAGCTTGAACAACTTATAAAATAGTTGAACTAAAATGCGTCAGGACAGGGATTCGAACCCTGGATCCCGTGAGGGAACACGCTTTCCAGGCGTGCGCCTTACCGCTCAGCCATCCTGACCCATTCAGAATATCCCTATGCTATGAAGTAAAAACTTCCCATATGTTTTTTGGATGAAACTAAGTTAATTTTTACCCGCAACGGCTTCAATTTCGATTTTTGCACCCCCTGGAAGTCGGCAAACTTCGAACGCACTACGTGCTGGTGGGTCTGTATGGAAATATTCGGCGTAAGTGGCATTCATTTCTGCAAAATCGTCGATATTTTCTAGAAACACAGTTGTTTTCAATACGTCGGAAAGGTCCAATCCTTCTTCTGAGAGTATGTGTTTAATATTTTCAATGCATACTTGTGTTTGAATTTGGATTGAATCAGATAGGTGGGAGGTTCCATCTGCAGTTTTGGCTATTTGTCCTGCGGTGAAAATGATATTTCCATGAGCAATTCCTTGGCTATATGCCCCGGCGGGTGCTGCGGCTTTTGATGAATTTATAACACGTCTCATGAATCAAGGGTTTACGCCGGAGGGAGATAAGCAGATCAGAATGAAAGTTCAAAATGAATTATATCACTATCTTTGGTCGATTGGGACATATTGTGAATCTAACGGCCCTGTGTAATTCGCGCGTGGCCGAATTAGTCTGTTTTCAGAGTATTGTTCTATAACATGGCCGACCCACCCTCCAATGCGAGAAAGAGCAAATATAGGAGTGTATAAATCAATAGGAATGCCCATTTGGTAGTACGCAGATGCCGAATAGAAATCCACATTTGAGGCTAATTTTTTTTCCTGGGCCAGATAGTCCTCTATAGATATGCTGTATTCATGCCAACGGCCGTCTCCGGCTGAAGTTCCCAATTCTTCGGACATAGAACCAAGAATTGTTGCGCGTGGATCTTTTGTTTTATAAACTCGGTGCCCGAACCCAGGGATTTTCTTCCCTTTTTCAATCTGTTTTTTGACCCACTTGATGGGATCACTGTTGCTTGCATCGATTTCTAACAGCATCATCATCACTCGTTGGTTTGCTCCTCCATGGAGTGGACCGGCAAGTGTCCCAATGGCGCTCGCGATAGCACTATGTAGATCAGATAGTGTACTGACAGTTACCCTTGCTGCAAACGTTGACGCATTTATTCCGTGATCACAATGTAAAATTAAAGCAGTATCTAATGTGTTTGTTTTTGTTTCGTTGGGTTCGCTTGCAGTTAACATATATAAGAAATTGGCAGCGTGGCTCAGGTCTTTTCGGGGGGGTATGATTTTTTCTCCATTTCGAGCCCTGTCGAACGCGGCTAAAATCGTGGGCATTTTTGCAGTTATTCGGATGCCTTGTTGTAGAACCAGGGTGGGATCAATTGGAGATTCCAAATTTGATTCATATCCAGATAGCATAGAGACTATAGTCCGTAGAGCGGCCATGGGGGTTTCATCTTGATTAGCCAGTTCTACAATAGTCTGTAGAACTCCATCTGGCAATTCACGGTTGTTTTTGAGATCGTCAGAGAATTCTGTTAACGATTTTGCATCGGGCAAGGTTCCGTGCCAGAGTAGATACAGAACCTCTTCGAAGCTTGATTTTTCTGCCAATTCTTCTATAGAATATCCTCTATAAATCAAGATTCCTTTGAGTCCATCTATGTAACTCAAATCAGACTCAGTTACGACAACTCCCTCGAGTCCACGTTTGATGGGAGTGTCAGACATGTTGGTTACAGAGGAGTTCACCGAGGATAATCTGAATGGTAATTAGATTTCACGATAAAGGGGACTAGTCGTTCGTTATTCGACGTATAGCGAGGTTTGAATCGACAAGGGTGGTTGTTTAAGGGGGATTTATATTTTTGAAATAATCCTTTTGCTCTCTGAATTCTAAATTAGAGTCAAATGGACCCTGGTGATGTTGAGTATGAGCCTGTGAGTGTCAAGTTGGTTTTGGCAGAAATGAAAGATACATCAGAATTGATAATAGATTTGGCGTATTCGGCAGTATTACATGGGAGTGAAGAACTTGCAGAGGAAGTTCTAGAGCTAGAAGCCCACATGGATATTTTACAGCTCAGGGCGAGGATGGGTTTGCTATTAGCAGCTAGAACACCAGAGTATGCGGAGGCGTTGGCCCCGGTTCTTGGGGTCGTAGGAGCTGCAGAAAAAATTTCAAACGCCGCGGGTGAAATAGCTCACGCTGTTTTATCAGAAAGTGGAATTCCAGATGAGATCAAGGGCGCATTGCCAGAAGCGATTGAAACTATCGCACGTGCAGAAGTGCACAAGAAATCTCCATTTTGTAATTCGTCTTTAGGAAAATTAAATCTAGAAACAGATACAGGGGTTAGAATTATTGGTATACGAAGGAAGGGGAATTGGATTTACAATCCAGGTCCAAAAGAGAAACTTCGTGCAGCGGATGTGATTCTTTTAAGAGGTCCAGAAGAACGTCTTGTGGAAGTATATGAAAATGCAACTAAAACAACTTACGAATTGCATACATATGCAGAGTCAGGTTTAGTTGATTTGGAGAGGGCAGTGGATTCGATTGTATTGATGAAAAATATGAGTGAACTTGCAGTAGATCTAGCATATGGGGCGGTTTTGTTTAACTCAGAAGATGTAGCAGAAGAAGTGTTTGAACTAGAAGCTGAAGTTGATGCATTACAATCTAGATTCGAAGCTTGGACGCTTCGGGCCGCAGCTAGTGTTGAAGATCCAATTCGTCTTAGAGGGTTGGTGCATCTTGCACGTGCTACCGAAGAAATTTCAGATGCCGCGTTGGAGATAGCAGATGGGGTATTGAGAGGTTTAGCTGCACACCCAGTAGTGGCAGAAGCCGTTCAGGTTTCCGATGAAATTATTGTCAGAATTACACTAGAACCTGGTTGTGATTTGAATGGAAAAACACTAGGAGAATGCGAACTTTCATCTGAAACTGGGATGCGGGTTTTAGCTATTCGTCGGGCTGATAATTCGGAGTGGCTTTTGTCACCGAATTCGGGGACTGGGCTCGAAGAAGGAGATGTATTGGTCGCAAAAGGAACCCGACTAGGCGCAGAAAGAATTGTTGCATTAGTTTCTTGAACTCTATATAGATTCAGTTTTTATGGATTTGAGTAGAGATCTAATACCTAGAATGAAAACAATTAAAATGGCAATGCAAAAAGCAAGAACTAGTGCCAATAGAAAGAAAAGGGTGGGATTTCCTCTTGTGTCTAAATTAGGCCCCATTAGTTCGTTGATTCGATAGAAGTATGCAAATCCAGAAATTAAGACCCCAATGGTTAGACCGATGGGGAGATTTCTACGGAGATCGATGAGTTCTATAAACCTTTTTTTTGCGTGCTTGGTGTTTTTAGATTGTTTTTGCACAGGGGTAAGATATAGTTTCCCTGGAAAATATCTTTTCGTTTGAGAAGTGAACTTTGAGAATGGTTAAATCTCAGGGTGGGACATTGAATCGAATCCGCCCCGAATTAATGGCTTTGCTAGATGTCTTCTTGCACAAGGGGGGACTTCATACCAACCTATATGTATAGTTCTAGAATGAGGTATTTGGAGTTTTTGAGAACTTTTTGTCCCACATTTACGGCATCGATATCCCTGAGATCTCCCGGAGCTTTCCATTCGATCGTTGCAAATAGTGCAGATTGGATTTTCGGTTTTGGTAGTGATTAAGTTCCTGACAGCAAATTTTTCAAGTTTGAGAGTTCCATGAGTTACTTCACCGCATACAGTGAGTTCGTCGCCGCAAACGAGGTTTCGTACATAATTACGGAAGTGCTTGGTTGGTTCGAACGCAGAACATAATAATTCCTTAGATTCTCCTTGTAGTTTAAAGAAAACATGGCCTCCTTCTATCGTATAGGGTTTTGAAGAAACTATCCCATCTACAGAATAGGAGTGCCCTTCTTCTAGGAACCCTATCTGCCCTGGTTGAATGTGGGCATCAGTTCCTTGATTGGTAGTGAATACTGTACCGCAGGTAGGAGGTTCGGAGTTTATTTTTTTTGCCATTTCTTCAACGGCATGGGGGGTTTCTCCACGAATCCCATATAAAACAGGGCAGGGAGTTCGGGGGACGCAGACGGGATAGTCTTCGTTTTTATCGAAACTATCCCAGACGGATGGATAAAATTCGTTTGAGGCTTCAAAAACAGAATTGGGGTCTACGGTTCGTTTGGTGCCCCAGAGGGTTTTGTCCCGGTAAGTTATGTATTCATAAGTCCACTCATGCAGCGCGTTATGTGCCCCGATTGCAGCTAATGCGCCGATGAGGCCCCTTCCTCCATTCCAGCTAGAACTTAAATATCCATTCTCTTCAATTAAATCTACTGCTGTTTCTTTTTCATGGAAGCTTCTAATGGCATTGAGACTAAATTCAGAAATGGTTTTCGGGATAGAATCAAAGGTGCTTGGTGACACTACTAAGCCGGGTTGAGTATGAGGATCGGAAAGTTCCGCTAGTTCATTTATGGTATCAACTGCTGTTTCGAATGCGGTGGTGGTGTTGCAGGTTGTAGAGATAGCAACCGCGGCATTTCCCCTAGTTTTGTGTATCACCCCGGGGTTTAATCTGATGAGCATTAATTTTGCAGATGCATCTTGCAACTGTTGTGCGATTTGAAATGCGACATAAGTGGTGCACATTCCATGATCCCTAGAATCGGTATCATCAACGCCTAAGATGGTCATTAATCCTTACTTTGTTTGGAGAAGAATAACCCTTCTTTTGGAATATTGCCACATATGCACCTATACACAACAGCTATATCTAATTACGGCCCTAGGACATACCGTAGCATACATGTCCCGAGATGTATTAATTGACAACATAATTTCCATGCTTTTGGATGCAGGTTTTATTGTTAGTGAGAGGTGTGTTATTCGGCCAAAAAGCTTTGATATTGCTGCTAGAAGGGAGGATCAAATATTTTTGATAAAGGTACTAGGAAACGTTGATGCGTTCAATCGGGATACAGGAATGGCGATGCAAAATCTTGGAATTCATTTGAGTGCAAAACCCCTCGTGATATCACTTCATACTAGAGACAAAAAATTGGAACCGGGGGTTGTATACTTGAGACATGGGGTTCCGGTTATCAGTCCAGATACAGCGTACGACTTATTCGTGGAAGAAATTCCACCGTTGATATATGCAGCTCCAGGAGGACTATATGTGCCTATTGATGGGGACTATTTATCCAAAGTGCGAGGGGAATTGAAATGGAGTCTTGGAAAGCTTGCAATGATTTTAGGTGTGTCACGACGAACGGTTTCAAAATATGAGAGTGGTATGGATGCAAGTATCGAGGTGGCCATTCGATTAGAGGAGTTATTTGGACCTAGAGTTACCGTTCCAATAGATATTTTTAACCAAGATTCTGCTAAAACGGGCGTAGATTATGTAGAAAATAAACAAGAAACTACTCGATATGGAGATGAGATGATAGACGCATTGACTAGATTTGGATTCATAGTTCACCCGACAGATCGTGCTCCATTCCAAACGGTAAGTGAGCATTCTAGTGATGCAAATAGAGTTTTAATAACAGGGCATTCTCAGCTCACTAAAACGGCTATTAAACGTGCGAAAATTATGGGTTCTATTGGATATGTAACGAAGACTCAATCTATTTATTTTGTAGATAGCAACGTGAAGCAAAAGTACGTTGAAGAAACTATATTAATAGGTAAGAATGAAATCGAATCTCTTGATGGTCCAGAGGCATTTAATGAGTTACTCCGAGAAAAGATGTAACTGAGATCTATTGGGCACGGAGTATGTTGGCATGTTTAAGTAAAGATTCAGGAAATGGAGATAGTTCGAATCCAAATTCCTTGTGTGCACGGTTGTTGGAGATGTCAAATTGGAATAGTGGAGTTTGGGCAGGATCAGAGATCAGATTCCCATTCAGCACTGAATCGACTTCTGCTGCTATTTCAGATATGGTAAGAAGATGCCCTCCCGTATTATAGACGTTAGAAGATAGAGTTTTTGCCAAAGTTATTTTGGTAAATAAATCCACAACATCGTCGACATATATGAGACCAAATGTAGAGTCAGGGTGCATGGGGACGTGGGTAGTTTTTCCAGTGATGGCATTCTCAACGAAACTACAGGCCCAAGGTACTCCAGTGGTTCTTCCAGGTCCGAAAATAAAACTGGGCCGGATAGCACATACATCTAATGATTCATGAGAGGCATATAGAAGAGCCTGGTATTCATTGAAATGTTTGAGGGCATTATAATAAGAACCATCAAAAGAAGAATATGGAGAATAAGGGCGGGGGTGTTCTTCGGTTACAACGAGTCCTGGTTCATAATCGATGGAGCTGTACACTCCGAGTGTACTTGCCCATATGACGCGGGATACATCTTCATCTACAGATGCACGAAATACATTGTCCATACCAAGTATATTGACACGTAAAGTTCGGTTGAGATCTTGAAGACATGCTTTTCTGCCTACGAGGTATGCGAGATTTATAATACAATCAGGTTTGAACCTCTGGATAGTTTCAGAGACGTCGGTGAGATTTGAGACATCTCCTTGTACCATAGTCGCGCCAGGTAAATCTGGTGTGAGTTCCATGTTAAGATCCATGCAGACTATAGATTCTCCTTCTTGGAGCAATCGAGGGGCGAGGTTTCGCCCTACTAACCCCGATGAGCCGATAATCAGAGTGGTCATTAGGAGATATAAGATCTGATAGATATTAAAAAGGGGCGCAAGGGGTTATTAAAATAGGATATCTATGCGTGTAGCATGAAAAAGTGGGACAGGTAATGCAATATGAAAAGTAGTGCTATGATTCTTAGAATGGTTTTTTCTTTAGATAGTTCAGATAGGGAAGTATCAATTATTTTGGTAATGGTTGATATTAGATTTTCTTTAGTTTTGTTTAACAGGTGGGGGTAAGAATTAACAGACCACTTTTGCATTTGTTCGTCTAATCGGTATTGTAAATGGGGTTGTTTGATAGATCCAGATTGAATTTTTGACAGACAATCTTGGCAAACTACAAGTAGATTATTAGCCTCATAGGATTGGGAAGAATCAATGGGTTTTAATTGATGAACGTGGGGACTATCTAACCAAGTGAAACACCATTCACAATGTTGTTTTGCTCTTTCAAAATACAACCTATTGTTGAGATCAATGGGAGAGATGTGTGAGTGGTTTTTAGTAGAGGCAGTGACGTTAAAAAAATCGCCTCCTTTGTGTTTTTCATCATCGGTCCCCCAGTGGATTTTCTTATTAAGTTTCTTTAATTTTGGAATATGTTTTGCACAGTGGATATATGCTTCTTGAATATCGACTACGACCCAACGTTCGGGTTTTTTTCCATTTTTTTTCTGCACATCGGAAAGGGCTTCAAGGGGTAAATTGAAATTTTTTTGTATATATTGGTTTTCCTGAATACTAGCCCGGCCATTTATATGGAGGCCGACTGTGCTACCGAAAAAATCAACAAAAATCATGCCAATATGAGGATTTTCAAGAATGTTCCCCAAACTAGCGTGAACCCCGTTTCCACGGTATTCGGGGTATGCTATAGTTTTGGAATCTATAATGCGAACGAAACCAATGGGACCAGCGCGAAAGGAGCAGTCAGATTCTCCGTTTGCATCGGATGTTGCGATGAAAACCATTTCTTGTGCAGAGAGTAATTTTTTCATTCGGTCATTGAGATGGTCTAGCATCTGAGTTTCGTAGAACGAATTTGCACGGTCAGTGTCTCCATATTCTTTTTGAAGAAGATGCTCACCA
This sequence comes from Halobacteriales archaeon, assembly GCA_022450005.1. Classification (GTDB taxonomy): domain Archaea; phylum Halobacteriota; class Halobacteria; order Halobacteriales; family Hikarchaeaceae; genus Hikarchaeum. The sequence goes on along the minus strand of JAKURE010000001.1, from coordinate 1,618 downwards.
ACAGAACCGGGTTTATTGGAAGTGGTTGTTTCTTTTGTTTGCATGATTCAATCAAATATCTTGTTTTTGATAAAGTATTTTTTCAGTAGAGTCAGAAGTATATATAAATTATTTTTGGAGTTTGGAAAAGGGAAGTGGATTTGGAAAACTAGAAAAATCGATATGCATATTTAGGTACATAAGTTAGTGGAGACATGGAAGTTTCACACACATGCCTTTGGGTTTCGGACTTAGAAGCTACGAAAGCATTTTATATTGATGCCATGGGATTGCACCACACTTGGGATTTTGTGGGAGGGGATGGGACAACTAGTTATTACGTTGCTGGAGATGGTGGTGTTGAAATCCAATTTAAATATAATGAGGAAGTGGGAGGTAAGACTCCGGGAGGAATTGATCACCTAGCGATTGTAATAGACAACGTGGATGAAAAATTCAAAGATATGGTAGATAAAACAGGGTGTAAAGTTGTTAGATCTGTATTCCAAAATGATACCATCAAGACAAGAGTTGCATTCATCGAAGATCCTGATGGGTATGTAGTCGAACTATTACAACATTTGGACTAATTCAGATATCTAGGTGACAATTTTTAGGAACAGCGGTTTTTATCAGTGGGTGGCTTGTTCGACTAAAATCAATAGCAACATCAATAGCACCCCTATGATCATGCTCGCTAAATTATATAAATTACTCTTAAATCGTTCCTCCCGGAGTAAGTCGGGTAAGAGACAGGCTGCTGCTATGTATATGAAATTACCAATGCCTATTGCAAAGAGTATTGCTTGCAACCCTGACACATAGTTAATTAAGATGAGCGAAACGATCACCCCAGTTACAGTCGCCAACCCGGTAGCTGCATTTACCCACAAAGCTTGTGCTTTGCTCAGACCAGAATTTATTAAAATGCCATAATCTGCCAACTCCAATGGAATTTCATGCACAAACGTTGCGATGGATATGGCAATCCCCGAGGGAATTGAAACCATATAGACGCTCCCTATGAGAAGACCATCTAGAAGGTTGTGAACACCGTCACCCACACTAATTAAAAATGCACTTGCTTTAATCGGCTCTTTCTTTTTATCTCCTTTTCCTTTCGCCGAGTCTAATCGATCTGCAGGATGTGTATGTGTATGCCCGATTAAATTCTCAAGTATAAACATTGTGATAAATCCAAATACAACCAGCATCGCCGAGTTTACAGTAAAGGATCCTTGTACCTCTAACAAATGAGGCAATAGATGTAAGAAAGATCCTCCTATCAAAGCCCCAATCGCAAAACTAACTATGCGAGGTAGGTAACGGGTAAAGAAACTTTCAAACGGAAACCATACAAGCCCTGCAAGGGCCACACCGCCCACAAGAATGGCACTTACAATGGCATAAATTGCTACATTAGTTGGTATATTAGACTCCCCGCTTGCTCCTGTGGTTGGGATCCCCGCAGCGTGATCATCACAGTCGTCGTGATCTTCTGCTGCATGATCATCGTGGTCATCGTGATCTTCTGCTGCATGATCATCGTGGTCATCGTGATCTTCTGCAAAATGTGCATCTAGGTCATCGAGATCTACTACAAAATGAACTTATTTTTAATATTAATATAGTAGTAAAT